>DAOULT010000172.1:0-14696 GCA_034417895.1 Anaerolineae bacterium
CGGGGAGAAAACGCCCTGGTCAGCGCCGTGGAGCACGTGGAGGCCAACGATACCAGTTTTGGCGTCTCCCATTGGCCCCGCTCCTCCCTGGAGAATGCCGTCTATCAGACCGCCGAATTTATCAACCGAACGCTCATCGACCAGTTTCCTGTCGGCGAGGATATCAAGGTCATGGGCTGCCGCCACGGTGAGGAGATCACCCTGACAGTAGCCATGCCTTTTATCGCTCATCGCGTCCAGGACGCCGACGAATACCGCCAGACCAAAGGAGCGGCGCAGGCGACCATCCAGGAGTTCAGTCAATCTCTGGACCGTCGCCGCCTAAAGGTGGAGGTCAATACCGCAGACAAAGCCAAGCGGGGCCAGTACTACCTGACCATCACTGGCACCTCGGCCGAGTGCGGCGACGATGGCGGGGTGGGGCGCGGTAACCGGGTCAACGGGGTGATTGCTCCCTTCCGGGCCGCCAGCCTGGAAGCGGCCTGTGGCAAGAATCCCATCTCTCACGTGGGCAAGATTTACAACGTGCTGGCCCTTGAGACTGCCCAGGACATCGTGACCCAGGTGCCGGGGGTCAGGGAGGCCGAGGTCTACATCCTCTCCCAGATAGGCAAGCCCCTGGACCAACCCCTGGTAGCCACCGCCCTGATCCGGCCCCAGGCAAGGATGACGGCTGATATCGAGCACGACGTGCACGACGTGCTGGACGGGCGGCTGGCTAACGTGGCCGAGACCTGCCTCATGCTTCAAAGGGGAGAAAGCAGCCTTTTCTAACACCAAGAAAGGATAAAAGGGATACATGAAAGTACACGGTCAAACGACCATTCACGAGTTCCTGGGCGATCTCGTCGTTTACCGCAAGCTGGAGCCGGCCGATAAACGGCTGCCGGGGCTTTCGACCGTGAGCCGCGAACTCGGCCTGACGGCGGGACGCATCCCCCGCAAAGCGGAGGAAGATTATGGCCGGGTCATGGCCCACCTGCTGCGCCTGGCCCGCGCTCTGGAGCGGCCGGAAGTGAAGATCGAGCGTCTGCTGTACGTCGGCGACACCCACCTGCTGGATGGGACGGCCTTTCGCAACATCAAGCGGCAGGGGGACTGGCCGGGCCTGGCCTTCATTTGCAGCGAAGACCTGGCCGTGGAGCGCACAGTCATCGTCGAGGGCGACGTGTATCTGGCTAACCGTTGGGCCTCCCTGGCCGATTTTCCCGCCTTCGTCGAGGATCAGGGGTTTGCCCTCGACGAAGCCACCGCGGCCATCATCGACCTGGACAAGACGGCCATGGGGCCTCGTGGTCGCAACGACAAGGTCATCGACCGGGCGCGAATAGAGGCCGTGCGGCGCACTGTGGCCGGGGTGCTGGGCGACGACTTTCAGGCCGCCTCCTTCATGGAAGCCTACGACGAGTTGAACAAACCGTCCTACCATTATTTCACGGCCGACAACCAGGACAATCTGTCTTACATCTGTCTCATGCTCAGCGCCGGGCTGTACGATTTTCGGACCCTGCTCGGCGACCTGGAGGCGGGCCGCCTCGAATCTTTTGCCCAGTTCATCCAGCTCATCGAGGGTAAAGAGATCGAGCACCCCGGCGTTCTGGACATCCACCGCGAGGTTTACGCCAACTTCGCGGCGGGCGACCCTACGCCCTTCAAGCGTTTCCGTTACCAGGAATACGTAGCCACCGTGGAGCGGATGGGCAAACTGGGGCCGGAGACCCCGCTGGAAGAACTCCTGACCAGGGAGATCATCATCTGCCAGGAGGTACGGGATACGGCCCATTACCTGGGCGAGCGCGGCGTGCTCCTCTTCAGCCTGTCCGATAAGCCCGACGAGGCTACTTTCCCCACCCCGCAACTGGAGGCCGAGGGTTATCAGCCCGTGCATCGAGTCCAGACCGAGGCCGTGGGGGAAAGCATCTACTACCGATTGACACGTTAAAGGAACCAGACCCTTCGGGTTTTGTGGCATAAAACGATGCTTAAATACGTAGCCAGACGTTTACTGGCGGCGGTGCCCGTCCTGTGGGCAGTGCTGACCCTGGTATTCGTCCTGATGCGTCTGCTGCCAGGCGATCCGGCCATGCTGATGCTCTCCGAATCGGGAGGCTCGGCGGAGGCCATCGCCCGTATGCGCGACCAGTTGGGGCTGGACGATCCCTTGTACGTCCAGTATGGCCGTTTTCTGTGGAACATTGCGCGGGGCGACCTGGGGCGTTCTATTTTCACCAATCGTCCTGTGACCCAGACCATTCTGGAGCAGTTGCCGGGCACCATCGAGCTGGCGCTGGCGGCCATGCTGGTGGCTGTCGTGGTTGGTTGGGCGCTTGGTCTGGTGGCGGCCCTCAACCACAACTCCTGGCTGGACAATTTGTGTATGTCCCTGGCGGTGGTGGGGGTCTCGGTGCCCATCTTCTGGTCGGGGCTGCTCTGTATCCTGCTGTTCAGCGCCACCCTGCACTGGCTGCCGTCCACGGGGCAGGGTGGCCTGGCGAGGTTGATCATGCCCGCTGTTGTTTTGGGTTGCGCCTCGTCCGGCTCCATCGCCCGCCTGGTGCGCTCCAGCGTGTTGGAGGTGTTGGCCCAGGATTACATTACCACCGCCCGCGCCAAGGGGCTGCGGGAACTGCTGGTGGTGCGCCGCCACGCCCTCAAAAACGCCCTCATCCCGGTCGTGACCATGATCGGCCTGCAATTCGGTTTCCTGCTCGGTGGGGCAGTGGTCACGGAGACGGTTTTCTCCCGCCAGGGGATCGGTCGCCTGGTGGTCGATGCCATTCTCTGGAAGGATTTCCCCCTGGTGCAGGGCGCGGTCCTGCTGGCCGCGGTGGTCTACACCCTGGTCAACCTCCTGATCGACCTCTCCTACGCTCTCATCGATCCTCGCATCCGCTACGACGAACTGTGAGAGATGTTCGTCAGCAGGGTGCGCATCACCGCCAGATAGGACGGCAGTTTGCGGTAGATCGCTTCAGCCACGGCCTCGATGTAGGTGTGGGAGGTCAGGTTGCGATCATCGGTCATCACCAGGCACGTCTCGGCCTCTTCCACGGAAAGCAGCCCCACCTGGAACGCTTCTCGAAAACAGCCTTTGGGCGAATTGCAGACGATCCCCTCCTGCTGCTCCAGATGGACTTTCAGCAGCTTCCACAGGCTCTCGAACGAATACTCGAACCGCTGAAGGGAAGCATCGCGCACGATCACGCTAAAGGGCATATTCACGGCCTCTTCGAGCGTAGCCAGCGCTTGTTGGCAGGAACGCGCCCTCTCCTTCAATTTTTCCATAAAATAATGCCCTCTTCCTGCACCTGGCGGCTAAACTCTGCTGAGGTGGCGCGCAGGTCAACCACATCCACCGTGAAGGGGATGTTGGAAAGCTCCAGCCTCTCCCTGGCCCGGCTCAATTCTCTGCTTACGTCTTCGGCGGCCAGCACCGCGATGTCAAAGTCGGAGACCGCCGTATGCCTGCTCGCCGCTCTGGAACCGAACAGGTATACTGTGCATTCCTTATCTTTGAGCACGCTGCTCAGTATGGACTTGAT
Organism: Anaerolineae bacterium; assembly: GCA_034417895.1. GTDB lineage: Bacteria > Chloroflexota > Anaerolineae > CAZYHC01 > CAZYHC01 > DAOULT01. Next base: position 3,543 of record DAOULT010000172.1, read on the forward strand.
CTGAGAAAGGTAACGGTCGGAGTATTGTTCGCTCAGGTCTTCGGTACGGGTGGCAATATCAGCCATGATCTGGCCCTCCGTTGATATTGTACCCCATGTGCCGAAGGAGCGCAAACACGGATTAAGGTCGCGGATTTCACGGAGAAGGGATAAAAGGAGCGCGATTTTCAACGGTGGGAAGGGGGACACCCTCTTCCCACACCCATCCCCCGATCAGAGGATCAGAGCGCCAAAGGCTTCAGAGTTCAGAGGTAAACGGGGGACACGACACACACCCGAAACCCGTAGCTGTAGTAGAGATAGCCCGGGCCGTAGTGGTTACGATAGGCACAGCGGGCGCGCCTCACATAATAGAAGAACGACCCGCCACGCAACACCCGGCGGCCACTGGCATTTACATCCTCGCGACCGTCATCCGCCTTGTAAGGGTAATCCCAGTAAAGACTGCTCGTCCACTCCCACACGTTCCCGGCCATGTCCAGGGCGCCGTAAGGGCTGGCTCCTGCGGGGTAGCGGCCCACCTCAGTTGTACCGCCTGGCCCGGCCTCGACCGAGTTCAGCCTGCTCGCATCCCACCCATTCCCCCAGGGGTATATTCGTCCCTCCGTCCCCCGCGCCGCCTTCTCCCACTCCGCTTCGGTCGGCAGCCGCCCTCCGGCCCATTCGCAGTAGGCCCTGGCCCGACGCCAATCTACGTAGACCACCGGGTGGTTGGCGTAGGCAGGGTCATCGTAATACGTGGTATCATGCGGCAGGTCGCAGACTCCGGCCTCCACACACTTCCGATATTGGGCGTTGGTCACCGGATTTTTGTATATCCAGAAGGCGTCCAGGTAGACCGTATGCTGCGATTTCTCGTCATCGTCGGCCATCTGGTCGTCGTCGCTGCTGCCCATGACGAACTTCCCAGACGGGACGTAGACCATCTCCGCCCCGTCTAGCGGATTGATTTTAGTCGGGCCAATATCGGGGGCAGGCAGGGGCTCCGCTTCTTTCTCCAGTTCTTGCAGGCGGCTTTCCGTCTGGCGTAAACGCTGTCTCAATTCCTCCGCTTCTTTCTGGTAACGTTCCTTCTCGCGCCTTAATTCCCCTGTGTCCTCTCCCACCACCACCGCCACGACAGACTCTTTGAGCACTGACTTTATCGCCCCGGCCAGCCCCCTTTCCAAAGCCTTTATACCACGCGGGTCATAGCGGTAGACGACGCAGCGCAGGTATTTCAAGTCAAAGGGCACGTCGTCCATGCTCTGGGTGAGGAGGATCACCTTTTTGTCCAGGGCGTGGCCCAGGCCCACCTCGTAGAAGACGTTGGGATTCCGTCCGGTCAATTCGGCGATCACCACCCGCGCCTTGCAGACGTACTCCCAGATGTCGTGGATGATGGGGCGCGGGCCAAACAGGTCGTCGGCCCGCACGCACCGCAGCCCGGCCCTCTCCACGGTGGACTTGATGTGGTCGTCGTAGATGGGCTGGAACTCTTCGGCGAAGGGCATCAGCACGAAGCAAAGGTCTTTTTCGATTTCGAGATGATATTCCTGGAACAGAGTATGCCTGGGCATCGTCGCCTCCTTGCAAATCGCTGACACGCATTACGCGTTACGTTTTACACCTTACGAATCCGTTAAATCCGTTTTCCTAATCCGTTGACAGCTCTTCTTCTCCTTCAGCGATGAACTCAGACAGCCAATTTCTCACAGCCGGATGGGAGAGGGGCACATCGTCCAGCTCCCTTTTGATTTCGACGGTGTTGAAGGCGAACTCTCGCCCGTCCACCCGGTGGCGGTAATACAGGTCTACATCGTGCTCGGCCAGGAGGACGCCGAGCAGGGTGCCTTTGATATCGCCTAGCGGGGCGCGGTCGATGTGGCTATGTCGAAAGGTGGCGACCACCTTCGTCCCCACCCCCACCTGCGATTCGACGGTCAGCTTCCCCTCGCAACGCTCGGCGGCGGCGGCGAAAAGGGGCAGACCCAATCCCACGTGGCGGGTGGTGCGGGTGGTAAAGAAAGGGTCGAGCGTCCTAGACACCATCGCCTCGTCCATCCCGCGCCCGTTGTCGGTGGCGGTGATGGTCAACTTATCGGCCTTCAGGTCTTCCTCGATGGTCAGCTCCAGGCGGGTGGCCCCTGCCTCCAGCGAATTTTGCAGCACGTCCAGGACGTGCAGGGAGAGTTCGCGCATTATTCCACTATCCTTCTATCCTCTCGACCGGCCAGGGCCAGAGCCAACTCCGCCACAGTTGGCTCCCGGACTTTGACCATCGTTCGGGCTACCATCTCGTTCAGGCGGTGGGCGTCCCCGCTGACCACCAGGTTATAGTCTTGCAGTTGGGGAAAACGGGCGCGGACCTCGTCCGGGCTGGTGCGGGAGGATATCTCCACCGCCGCCAGCCCCAGATCCGGCGGGATAAAGCCCAGGTTGGCGATCAGGCTGTAAGAGGGGCGATCCACGTGGGCAGGAAGGGGCAGCCCGCCCAGGGCCCTGACCCCTTTTACCACCTCGTTGACGGAGAGAGAAGTGGAGGTCAGGAGCAGGCGGTCGTTGGTGCGCACGTACTGACCTTCGGCGTCCACCACGAATTGAGCGCCAAAAGTTTCCTCCCGGTTTTTCAGGGGGGGGAGGTGGGCGTAGACCTCCTCCTGCCAAGCCAAAGCCTGCTCCACGGCGTCGAACAGGCAGATGATATGCGCTTCTTCGCGGCTCTCCACCTCCATGCCGGGCAGGACGGTCAGTCCCGTTTGCCGGGCAGCCTCGATGACAGCCGCCACGTTTTCGGCCGAGTTATGGTCGGTGATGGCTATCAGGGAAAGCCCTAATTGTCTGGCCTGGGCCACGATGAAGGGCGGAATCATTTCCACTTCGGCGCAGGGAGAGAGCACCGTATGGACGTGTAAATCGACGTAGATATATCTGAACATAATCAGTCTGGAGGTTGGAGGTTGGAAGCTGGAGTCGAGAACCTCCCTGATGTCTCCTCTCTCCCGATTTCCAACCTCCAACTTATTCGTCCACTCCTTGCACACCCAGGGCGGCCAGCCGTGCGACGACGGTGAAGGTGGTAAGCGGGGTGGTCATAAGCGGGATTTTCTCGGCGACCGCTCTTTCGACGGTTTCTGCATCGGGGGTCACTCCTTCGGTCACGACGATGCCGGCCAGGTTCAACAGGCTGGCGACCGCCACGATGTTGGGATGAGCCTGCAAAGTGATCCACAGATTGCCTGGCTGAGCTTTAGCCATCACACAGCTCAACAGGTCGGAAGCGTAGCCCCCCGTGACCTCCCGGTCCAATTCTTCGGGCACAGCCGCCACCGCCAAAGACAACTTTTCCACGATCTCTCCCACAGTCACTCTCATTCTCCTGTTGTTTATTGTGCTCAATCTTCCGCCCCGGTTCATTTTCTGAAGAGATAACCCATCCCTCTTTGGGTCAATATCAAGCGGGGTTTTTCGGGTTGCTTCTCGATTTTCTGGCGCAGTCGCCAGATGTACTGTTTTAGAGCGCTGATACCCACTACCTCCTCACTGCCCCACACATTTATTAGAAGCTGATTGTAGGATAGAACCTGACCAGCGTGTCTGACCAGAAAGGTCAGCAAACTGTATTCCTTGGGCGTCAGGTGCAGCAGCCTGTCACACAATCTGACTTCACAGGTGTTAAAGTTGATCCACAGGTCTCCGCTGGCAAAGATCTTCACTTTTGAGTGTGAATCTTGTATGGCAGTACGACGCAATTGAGCATACACCCGCGCTTCCAGTTCCTTGACGCTAAAGGGTTTGGACAGACAATCGTCGGCCCCTAGCTTCAGACCTTTCAGCTTGTCGTTCCCTCTGCGTTGAATGGTGAGCATGATCACCGGCAACTGCGACACCTCTCGGATACGACGACAAACCTCCCAGCCATTCATGTGTGGAGTGTTCAGGGTGGTATCAATGATGATTAAGTCTATAGGTTGATTGAACAGGTGTCTCAGCCCCTCGCCTGGTTCGGTGGCGGTGACCACGATGTAGCCTTTCTTTTGTAGGGCCACGCTGATCTGAGCATTCGAGGAAGCGTCGGCACCTGTTATCAGTACAGTCTTTCCCCTCATTTGTCCTCACCTCAGACCTTATTTTCCTAATAAAATGATACCACATTTTGGTCACTATCAGGTAAACATCAGGTTAAGGTTTGGTTAAAAATTTCCGGGGCGGCCAATGAGGCGAAAGCGACGTTCACCCCTGCCCGACTCTGCACATCCGGGTGTAGCTCGTTGACAAGGCGATCTTTTGTTGCTATAATACGAGCGATCACACGGCCGCGCTAAGAGAAAGGCAGAGGCCGATAAGCAGCGAAGGGTTTTTATTAAATAACCCCCGCCTCTTTACCGGCCCTCTCGAAGACGCTCAGAGCATACTCGATGTCTTCTGGGGTGTGGCCCGCCGTGACGTTGGCTCTCAGGCGGCTGGTGCCTGGCGGTATGGCAGGGGACAGAATGGGCAAGATGAAAATGCCCGCTTCCTGGGCCATCTTGGCCATCATCAAGGCCGGTTCATCTTCGCCGGTGACGATGGGAATGATGGGCGTTTCGCTGTTCAGAGTGTTGAAGCCTAGCTCTTTCAAGCCCCTCAGGAAGTGGTCCACGTTGCGTCGCAAAGCTGTCAGGCGTTCTGGCTCCTCTTCTATAACTTCAAAAGAGGCTTTGGCGGCCGCGACAGCCGCCGGTGGAAGAGCAGCGGAGAAGACAAAGGCTCGCGACACGTGCTTCAGGTAGGTGATCAGGTCCTTGTCACTGGCGATGTAGCCGCCCACGCTGGGAATAGTTTTGCTCAAAGTGCCCATATAGATATCTATGGCATCTTTCAGACCAAAGTGCTCCTCGATGCCGTGTCCGGTCTCGCCCAGCACGCCCAGAGAATGAGCTTCATCGACCATCAGGCGTGCTCCGTACTTTCTGGCCAGGCGACTGACTTCGGGCAGATTGATCACGTCGCCGTCCATGCTGAAAACGGCATCGACCACCAGCAGTTTACCGACGTCGGGGTCGATTTTAGCCAGAGTTTGCTCTAACTTTTCCATATTGTTATGTTCGAACCGCACGAACCTGGCCCGCGAAAGGAGACAGCCATCAACAATACTGGCATGGTTTAGCTTATCGCAGATGACCACGTCACGCCGGCCACACAGAGTGGAGATGGTCGCCAGGTTGGTCACGTACCCGCTGGAATAGACAACGGCTGCCTCGGCGCCCTTGAAGGCGGCAATCTTTTCCTCCAATTCGTCGTGCAGGGTAGTCGTTCCGGCCAGGATACGTACCCCTTGAGTGCCTGACCCGAATTTATCGACGGCGGCTTTAGCTGCGGCGTTGATCTTGGGATGGCCCAGCAGGTCCAGATAACAGTAAGAAGCAAACATCAACATCTCGCGTCCTCGGACTGTCACCCTTGCTCCGTCTATGTTCTCAATAGCCCGCAGGTAGAAATGGAACCCAGCCTCTTTGCCCCACTTCACCTGGTTGACCAGTTCTTCGATCCTTCTATCTATTGGATCCATATTGCTTTCCCTTCCTTTCTGGATATACTCTTCACTCCTTCATAGATGTTTACCTCTTCATCGATGAAGGAGTGCGGATATTGTAACACAAATCAGGAATCTTTTCAAACGCCGATAATGAACATGAAAACTCTCACCAAACAGCGCCGGGCCATCCGCTCTCTGCTCTCGCCTACCGATCCGGCCGATGCGCTTACCACTTACTACGCTCTGTACCATGACGCCCGCCGCACTCGATTGACCCTGCATCGCACGGACAAAGGAGAAGTTGACGGCTTCCTGGCCGAATGTGTGACCGGCTTCGACCTGTTTCGACCGCTGGTAGTTATGCGCGCCCACTCCGAGGACGCTTTGCGCTGGCTGTTAGAGCAGAGCTTGAGGGCCGGCCGCGCTTACTACTTCGTGGCTCCTCCCTCCCTTGCCTCAGCGCTGGAGCGCCATCTCGATATCTGGCAACCGACTACGACCCACATCTATCGTCTATACACTCCCCACTTCGTGCCGGTCATTAACGTTCTGGTCGTACAGAATACCGGGCACAACCACCTGTCCCGTTTCGAGATCCGAGCCGGGGACAAAGCGATGGCCGTCGCGGGCCTCAACTGGCGTTCGCCACGCTTTGCCGAGGTCTACGTCTATACCGAACCGGAAGCCAGGAGGCGAGGGTGGGCCAGGTCGGTGCTTTCGGCCTGTACAGCCGCCCTGCTGCAAGAGGGCCTGACCCCTCTTTACATGGTGGAAGAAGGTAATACCGCCTCCATCCATCTGGCCGAGAGTTTGGGATATCGTGATACGGGAGCCAGGCAATTCATCTGCTTCGGGACTCTACCCGACCAGTAGCACATCAAAGCAGGGCCCCTTGCCTTGCCCCCTTATCTGGTGTATAATCTCCAGGTTGTAGGGGCCTGGCCCTTTGGAAGTTTCTATGAACTATCCAGAAAGCAGGATTCTGGCAAAAACCTGGTTTCTCCCGGTGAGCAGTTCACACGCCCGGATGAAACCAGACGCTTTCACATTAGCGCCAGGCCCCTGGAAGCCCAAAAGGACGGAAGATGCCTGCTCCAGCGGAAAGTTTTTGGCCCAAAATCGACCCCTCTCGGTTCGACATCTGGCGCTATGCTTCGTTCTATAGCCCGGCCATCGAGGAAAGATATCGCCTCACTCTGGGCGAAGGCTGGACCAAAGAGGTAGAGATCAAGGAGCTGACCTCCACCCTGGCCCTGCAAAGCCTGCGCTTCAAAAGGGAGGACCTGAATCCCGTCGGGTCGCACAAAGCCCGCAGCCTGGCCTACCAGGTTTCCGGGGCCTGGGCCGAGGGCCGACGAGAACTGGTCATTTCCTCCTCTGGCAACGCGGCCGTGGCTGCCGCCGCCTATTGTTCTCTGGCCGGCATCAGGTTATACGCCTTTGTCCCGCTCCAGGTGGCGCCCTTCAAACTGGCCCAGTTGCGTCGTTTCGGGGCGGAGGTCATCGTCAGCGGGCAGGCCCTCAACGCCGCCAAACGCGCCGCCCGCCGCTATGGCCTGCTCAACCTGCGCCCTTCGACCGACGACCGCTCCATTGAGGGCTTCAAGTCCATTGCCTGCGAGATATACGAAAAGGGGGATGAGATCGACGCCCTCTTCACCTTCGTGACCAGCGCCAGCTCGCTGATAGGCATAGGCCGGGCTTTTCTGACCCTGCGGGACGAGCTGAAGGCCCTGGAGCGCATGCCCGAACTGCACGCCGTGCAGGCCGGTCGCATCACCTCTATCGCCGAAAAGTTCGATCAGACAGACGGCCCTTCCGAGCAGCGCAGCTTGGTGGGCGACCTGGGGGTCAGGAAAACGCGCCGCACCGAGGAGGCGGTGCACCTGATCGAAGAGAGCGGCGGCGGGGGCTGGATCGTCTCCGACGATGACATCCGCCGGGCCATAGCCTTACTGAACCAGTACGGCCTGGATACCTCGCTGGAGGGTGGAGCGGCCCTGGCCGGAGTAGTGAAGGCCGCAAAACGCCGGCAACTGGGGAAAGTGGTCTGTCTGCTCACCGGCCACGCCTCTCAGCGCCCGCAGGAGAAGTGGGAAACGGACGTGCACCCTCTGAACAGGCGGGAGGAGATAGAGCGCTTCCTCGATAACCTTATGAGTCGCGGATGAACATGGACAGCCACAGCGAACGACAGAATTTAACGAACGAGCGATGTTCGGTAAGTTCTCTTGTTCGTTGTTGTCGTCCCCACCTTAGATAGTTTCATGGCAGGAGAGAATAGCGTGAGCTGCAAAATCGCTGCCCTGGACGATGTGCGGGCCGTTCTGCAAAGTTTGAACGAGCCTGTCTTTTACGTCACCAACGATCCCAATCACGGGGTAGGACTGGAAAGGATGCTGAAGGACTACGGCATAATCTGCATCGATGACAACGCCGTAACCAGCTATTTGCAAGAGGCCGGGGTGAACGTCTTTTCCCTGGAAAGAGAGCTGGAAAGCAAAAACATTATCTTCAGAAACTCCGAGCAGCTTTTGCGCCACGAGAAGACCAGGGCCTTTTTACAGACCAGGAACAAGGCCAATCTGCTGCTTTTCAAGACCTCGGCGGCCATCGAAAAGCTCTGTCGGGAAAACGGCTGGCGGCCTTTGGCGGCCCCTTCCAGGTTGGGACGCTATTTCGAGAACAAGCTGCGTTTTCAGGAGGTGCTGAGCAAGCTGGGCCTCCCCCCGCCGCCGGGCGAGGAAGTTACCCTCACCGCCGACCTCTATCCCACTTTGCGGCGCAAATATGGCCCCATCCTGGTGGTGCAGTTTGCCAAGGGCTTTGGGGGCAATCGCACCTTCCCTATCGAAGACCAGGAGCACTTTGCCACCCTGGCCGCGGATAATCCGCAAAAAAAGGCCAGAGTAGCCCGTTACGTAGATGGTCTGACCTTAACCATCAACGCCTGCGTTACGGGGCAGGGCATTGTCATTGGCGACCTTTTTTATCAGATTACCGGCCTGCCGCAGTGCACCACCTATCGGTTGGGGTCTTGTGGCAACGATTGGCTCTACCCTCCTCTGTCTGAGACCATCCGCCGCCGGGTGTTCGAGTACACGCGGCTCATCGGCGAACACATGAAAGAACGAGGGTACAGAGGCGTCTTCGGCCTGGACTTCGTGGCCCAGGCCGATTCCCACCAGGTCTTCGTCATCGAGAACAACGCCCGCTTGGTGGCTTCCATACCTCTCTTTACCAAGCTCCAGATCGAAGGTGGAGAGATTCCCCTGCTGGCCCTCCACCTGCTTGAATTTCTGGACGTAGACTATGAGATCGATGTGGAGCAGGTCAACGAGGACGTTCAACGTAGAAAGGGCGGGGCGCAACTCATCCTGCATAACCTGGAAGAGGTTACCTGCCGGGTAAAGGGCTATCTCCAGCCGGGTGTATACCTCTGGGCCGAGGGTGAGGGACGATTGATTTTCCGCCGGCCTGGTTACTCTATCGAGGACTGCCGGGAGCAGGATGAATTTCTGGTGCTGGCCGTCGATGAGGGACGCGCCATCAACCCCAACATCGAGTGCGCCCGCATCCAGGCCCGCCACACCATGCTGAAACCTGACTATCAACCGACTGCCAAAGCCCTAAACGTAGCCAGGGAGGTTTACCGCCATCTCAACTTGAAAAGGGATGCTGAAAAAAGATAATCGTTAGTAGAGAAAGGAGCAACGATAAATGAAAAACTTTTTTGTCAAAAGAACGCTGATTTTTTGTCTGGCTCTGGTGCTGGTGGTCAGCTTTACACCGCCGCTGGAGGCCACCCAGGCCCCAGCAGGGGCCAGGCCCCTCAATTTCGCCCACCCGGCCCTGAAAAGGGGGGCGATGGACGCCTACCTGCACCTGCCCCTGTACTTCATCGCCAATCAGGGGCAACAGGATGAAAGGGTGGCCTACTACACCCAGGGCAATGGGTACTCCATCTACTTCACCGCCGAGGAGATGGTCATGGCCCTGCACGACACCGTTGTACAGGTGCGGTTCGTGGGGGCCAAAGCCACCCCTCCGCTCGGCGTGGAGAAGACGGCGGCCAAAGTCAACCACCTCACCGGCAACGACCCGGCTCGGTGGCGGACAGACATCCCCACTTACGGCCAGGTGGTCTACCACGACCTCTATCCGGGCATCGACCTCAGCTACGGCGGGCAAAATGGGGCGCTCAAGTACACCTTCGTGGCGCAGCCTGGGGCGGACGTTTCGCTCCTGCGGCTGGCCTTCGGGGGCGCGGCCGGCCTGCGCCTGGACCAGGCGGGCAATTTGCTCATCCTGGCCGGGGAGAGCCAGTTGAAGGACACCAGGCCCTACGCCTACCAGGAAATCGGCGGGCGGCGGGTGGAGGTGGAGACTGAGTTCGTGTTGTACGGAGTGCGCACCTGCGGCTTTGCGGTGCGGGGCGCTTACGACCCCCGCTATCCGCTCATCATTGACCCCACCCTGCTCTACTCCACCTACCTGGGGGGGAACGGCGAGTTTGGCGACAGGGGCAATAGCATCGCCCTGGATGGGAACGGCAGCGCCTACGTGACGGGAGTTACTACATCCACCAACTTCCCCATCTGGAACCCCTTTCAGGGGATATTTGGTGGCGGCATTCCCCTCTATGGCGATGCTTTTGTCACCAAATTCAACGCCGACGGCAACGCTCTGCTCTATTCCACCTTCCTGGGGGGGACCGATTGGGATTGGGGCAACGGCATCGCCGTGGATGGGGACGGCAACGCCTACGTGACGGGAGAGACTAAGTCCAGCGATTTTCCCACCTATAACGCCTACGACGATGATCTGAGCGGGAGCAGGGACGCCTTTGTCACCAAACTCAGCGCCGCCGGCAACGCTCTGCTCTATTCCACCTACCTGGGAGGGGACAGTAAGGAGGGGGGCATTGCCATCGCCGTGGATGGGGAGGGCAACGCTCACGTGACGGGCTATACTAAATCCCTCGACTTCCCCCTGGAGAACCCTTTTCAGAATAAACATGGCGATGGCGACGATGCTTTCGTCACCAAATTCAGCGCCGACGGCAGCGCCCTGGTGTACTCCACCTACCTGGGAGGGCGCGATGGCGATCATGGCAATGACATCACCGTGGACGCGGCCGGCAACGCTTACGTGACGGGCTACACCGAGTCCGCCAACTTCCCCAGAGTGGGCTCCTATCAGATAGTTCATGGCGGCGGCAGCAGCGATGTCTTCGTCGCCAAAATCAACGGCAACGTGGTGTTCTACTCTACCTTCCTGGGGCATGACGGGGGGGAATGGGGCGAGGGCATCGCCGTGGATGGAGTCGGCAACGCTTACGTGACGGGAGTTACCTCTTCCTCCGACTTCCCCATCCTGAACGCCTATCAGCGGAAGCGAGCCGGTGGCAACGATGCTTTTGTCGCCAAATTCAACTTCGCAGGCAACGCTCTGTTCTACTCCACCTTCCTGGGGGGGAGTGGTAATGACGGAGGCATTGGCATTGGCGTGGACAATGATGGCAACGCCTACGTGGCGGGCTATACCGATTCCACCAACTTCCCCAACACCCTGAACGCCTATCAGGGGACGAATGGGGGCAACCTTGACGTCTTTTTCGCCGAACTCAATGCCACAGGCAACGCCCTGCTCTACTC
>DAOULT010000173.1:0-7720 GCA_034417895.1 Anaerolineae bacterium
GTTGATAAAGATAGGCTGCGATAGGCAAAACTTATCGTTTTTCTGGCCATTGATTATCTGGGCGCATCACCTCTTTTCGTTTCATCCGTCCCTGCGCGATTCATTTTCCAGCGGCGGTAGAGCATTATGCCGCCCATGCCGAAAATGACCACCAAAGCCACCAGTTGGGCGGTGGAGACTCCAAAAGTGGTGTGGCTGCCCAGCCGAACCATTTCCAGGAGAAAGCGCCCCACAGAATAGAGGATGCAATAAAGCCCGAACAGCTCCCCGGCCAGCAGCTTCTCCCCGTGGCGGCGAGCCAGGTAAAGCAAAAAGACGAAAACCAGCAGGTTCCACAGAGATTCGTACAGAAAGGCGGGGTGAAAATACTCGAAGGACTCGTAGCCGGGCAAACGGTGTTGCGGCTCGACGTAGATGCCCCAGGATGGGTCGGTCGGGGCCCCGTATAGCTCCTGGTTGAAGAAGTTGCCCCACCGCCCGATGGCCTGACTGATAGGCAAACCCAGGCCCACCAGGTCAGTGCCATACAGGAAGGGCCTGTTAACCAGACGGGTGTAGAGGTACAGGCCCACCGCCCCGCCCAGAACGCCGCCGTAGATGCCCAGGCCGCCTTTGTAGATGGCTAGAATTTCCTGGGGATGAGTAAGGTAATAGTGGGTATCAATGGGGTCAGAGGGCATCACGGTGAAGACATGGTAAAGCCGCGCCCCCAGTATCCCAAAAGGCAAACAAAAAGCCAATCCCTGCCAGGCATACATCGGGTAGTCGCCGCGTCGCTTCAGCTCCAGGTAGATGACGTAAGTGCCAGCCAGCATCCCGGCCACGATCAGCAGACCATACCAGCGTATGCTATAGGGGCCTACTTCAAAGGCAATTGGGCTCATAAAAAGTGTCTTCCTTGCCGTGCTCGACCAATCACGGGTGCTGGGGAGGGCACTTCGGCTCTGAAAGGATTTTGCAGCCCTATTATACACTCAACTGGCCCGATTGTCCAGTTCTATTAAGCAGCCAACCACCTGTCAGGAGCAGGACATTTTCAGGGGCCAGGCCCCTTTGACCTTGCCGGTTTGCGCCGAGACACTCCCTATTGACCAAAAAGACAAGGTGGACTATAATGAACATAATTGAGAGGCTACCCCATGTCTGGTGGCGAAGATTTATCCTTGTTGATCCTGCGGGGAGGTAAAACGTGGCTAAGCGCAAAATGACATTCTATCGCCGCTATTGCGAGGAGTGCGGTCAATTGATCGAAAGCAAGCGTCCAGACGTTTTCTTATGCAAAGAGTGTTCCGCGGCTTTAACCAGGGAGAAACGAGCGGCCCGCAAGAATAAGAAAACTTTCCGACGGACACAACGCTTGATCGATGAACAGTGGGATGAAGAGCAGTAAGGGAGGCGCCAGGGCAATAGGCATAATGGCCTAGGCCGGAGAGACACGGATAGGCCGTTTGCAGGAGACAAAATAGGCAAATTGACAGTTGTGTCCCAGGCTGAATACTGCTATACTGGTAATGCCTTTCCAGCCACCTGTGGTTTGCAGAGCGGATAACTTGCGGAGTTAAGCCATGATGGACGACGAGAGTGGTGCGGACCGGATCGAGAAATTGCTTCAGCAAGGCATAGCAGCGGCCAGGGCTGGCCGTCGTCGGGAAGCGAGGCGCTATCTATCAAGGGCGCTGGATGAAGACGCCCGCAACGAAACAGCCTGGTTGTGGCTAGCCTGGCTGGCCAGGGAGCCCCACCACACTCTGATCTACCTCAACCAGGTGTTAACCATCAACCCCGAAAACCGCCAGGCTCAGGCCGCTCTGGAGTGGGCCAGGCAAAAGTTGAAGGTGAATACTACTCCCCCTCCTCAGACCGTTACGCGGTGGCCGGCCTCTATCTGGACGTGGGGGCTGATGCTGGCTTTCCTGAGCACGGTTCTGGTGGGCCTGGTGCTGGTGGGGGTGGTGGCGCTCACCACTGGCCGCCAAGTCTGGGCTCAGGCTTTGGCCTCCTCAACCCCGACTTCTACGCCGACCGCGACATCCACGTTCACTCCTATCCCGACCGCCACCGCCACCTCCACTCCCACGCCGCTCCCTACGGCGACCTCCACCCCTTCCCCGACCCCCACTCCGACCATCACCCCCACCCCTCAACCTGAAAAGTGGATCGATATCAACCTGACCACTCAGACTCTTGTGGCTTACGACGAAAAGCGTCCGGTGTTCAGCACTCTGGTCTCGTCAGGCAAGGCCGGGACCTCTACTGTGCCGGGCACCTTTCGCCTGTGGGTGAAGATTCGCCAGGATAAGATGGAAGGCGGTTCGCGGGCCAAGGGCGATTACTATCGCCTGGAGAATGTACCTTATATCATGTACTATTACAAAGCCTATGCCCTTCACGGCACCTACTGGCACATGAACTTTGGTCAGCCTATGAGCCACGGCTGTGTCAACCTGCGAACGGAAGACGCCGAATGGCTTTTCAATTGGACCCATCCCTTTGTCCCGGAAGGAGTAAACGTGGTTTATGCCAGCGAGGAGGACCCCGGCACACGAGTGGTGATTCACTACTAAAACCAAAGTATAGGAGGTACAATGCTGACTTTGCTTCTTATCTGTGTGCTGATTGGCGCCGTGGTGAAGCTAGGATTTGACCTGAATCGCCAGGAAAGCACCATAATCGTGGATGCATTAGAGCACGACGAAGCTGAGGGCTAAAACGATAAATGTAGCGGTCTATCCCAAGGGATAGACCCTTTTTTTTCTTCCAGATATATTTTGATATTCTTGCCAGGGTTATTGATATTGTATTTATGGAGCTTTTTTGTATAATCGATCAATTTTCTTGACGAATAGATACTGAAGTGTTATAATAAAGGTAGCACCGAAAGCATCCCCGCCACCCGGAGAAAAAGGACGATCTCAGACCAGCCACAAGTTGGCCGCCCTGAGGCGATAAAAAACAGGAGAGAACAGATAGGATGAAAAAAAACATCGGTTTTATCGCAGCTATCGTTTTAACCGCTGTGCCCATCATGGGATGTAGTCTTTGCGCCTGGCTCAGCTCTCCCTCCATCGTCCGCCCGACAGCAACGCAGGCGCCCACTCCTACCCTGATGGTGATTGTAGCCACGCCCACTCCTTTGACCATTGATATTGCCGCCGTGGCCGATGCCGAAGAGCAATTGATCATCAATATTTACGCCAGAGTCAGCCCTTCCGTGGTCTTCATCCGCACCAGCGGCGAAGGAGGCTTGTTGGAGGAGGGAGCAGGCTCCGGCTTTATCTACGATAGAGACGGACACATCGTGACCAATAATCACCTGGTGGAAGATAGAAGCGAGATCCTGGTGACCCTAGCTGATGAAACCACCGCCCCGGCCAGGGTGATTGGCGCCGATCCAGGCAGCGACCTGGCCGTGCTCCAGGTTGACGCGCCGCCCGAACAACTGCCCCCTGTCGAACTGGGCGACTCCCGAAACCTGCAAGTCGGCCAGCGAGCCATCGTCATTGGCAATCCCTTCGGGTTGGAACGCACCGTGACTACCGGGGTGATAAGTTCGCTGCGACGCACCCTCGACCGCCAGGATAGCGATTTCCGGATCGCCGAATTGATTCAGACTGATGCGGCCATCAATCCCGGTAATTCGGGCGGCCCTATCCTCAACTCCAAAGGGCAGGTTATCGGGGTCAGCACGGCCATTTTCACCCGCACGGGCAGCTCCTCAGGAGTGGGCCTGGCCGTCCCGGTGGATATGATCAAGCGAGTGGTGCCGGCCCTCATTGCCACAGGACATTACGCCCACCCCTGGCTGGGCATCTCCGGTCAGGCCATCACCCCCGACATATACCAACAGCTAGGGCTGCCTGCGGACAAGGGAATTTTGGTGTTTGTGGTGGAGAGAGGCGGCCCTGCCGAACGGGCCGGTTTGCGAGGCGGCGCTCAGGAAGTAACGGTGGGGGCCACCCCCGTCCGGATAGGCGGGGACATTATCCTGGCTATAAACGGAACGCCGCTCAAAAAATTCGATGATCTTATCAACTTCCTGGCCCGCGAGACCAGCGTGGGCGATAGGATACGACTTACCATCCTGCGCGACGGTCGGGAGATGAACCTTGAGATTGAGTTGACCGAGCGACCGGCAGGGAGATAATAAGACAGGAAAACAATGGTCAGCCGAAATCTAAGTAAGGAGGCAAAAAAATGATCGCCGAAAAGGAATTGCAGGAGTTGATCGATTTCAGGAGCGAGGGGAAGAAGATTCTCAGTCTTTATCTCAACGTTGACCCGACCCAGAACAAGGACGAGTACAGACTAACCTTGAAGAGTTTATTGAAGGAGGTAGCAGGCCAGGCTTCGAGCAGGGATGTGGCCGAGGTTGAAAAATTTTTTGATTTCGAGTACGATTGGCAGGGGAAGGGAGTGGCTCTCTTCTCCTGTCTGGAGGACAATTTTTGGCGTGTTTACCCGCTGGCTATCCCCGTAGAGAATCGGGTGGTGGTGGCCGATAAACCTCACATCAAGCCGCTGACCGATGTTCTCGATGACTATGGGCGCTATGGCGTGGTGCTGGTTGATCGGGAGGGAGCGCGTCTCTTCCTGTTTCGACAGGGCGAGTTAGAGGAATCGGAGGGCACCCTGGGCGAAGAGACCAAACGCCACAAACAGGGGGGCTGGGCGGACTCTCGTTACCAACGTCACGAGGACGGCGTCGCCCAACGCAACCTTAAGGAAGCCGCCGACCTGACAGCCAAATTCTGCGAGGGAGGACGATGCAGCCGCATCATCCTGGGGGGCACTGAAGAGACGGTGGCCCAGTTTCAGGAGATGTTGTCCAAGGATATACAAGAGCAGGTGGTGGGCAGTATGCCCGTCGATATGCTGGCCTCCGAGAGCGAAGTGCTGGATCGCTCCCTGGAGGTCATCCAGCGCGTCCAGCAGCAGCGTGAGAAAGCGCTGGTGGAGCGGATGATCACCGCCGCGGCCAAGGGCGAACTGGGGGCCATCGGCCTGGCCGATACCATGGCCGCCGTCCAGGAGGGACGAGCCCACATCCTGGTGGTGGCCGAAGGCTATCACGATCCGGGTTACCGCTGCGTGAACTGCGGCTATACCACCGCTCAGGAACTCTCGGAATGCGGGTTTTGCGGCGACGAGATGGCCCGCACCGAAGACGCCGTGGATGCGGCCATTCACCAGGCCATCGACCTGGGGGTGGAGGTGGTCATCGTTAAAGACAGCGATGACCTGGAAAAGGCAGGAAATATCGGGGCCATATTGCGATATTGATGAATAGAGGGGCAGTATAACCGAGTTTCACTGTTTGCTCTGATCCGGGGCTGTTCAGTTTTCCAGGTGCCGGGCACTTATGAAGCGGCTTTGGAGATGGCTGGCGTGTGCTCCAGGCGCTCCGTGAGAAGTGCCCGGCATCTCGCGTGTCGGTTGTATAGCTTGAGTTTAGATAAAGGCCAACAAGAATTTGGTATCTGACATTGTTCACAGTTGTGATATTATCATACCACAACAGTGACCATCTGTCAAGGGATTCTTGACATAACTTTCCTTAAGATTGTCACAATAGTATTCACAAGGTCACTACCTGCGGTATAATATGGGTGAGTTGTCAACGGATTTTGGAACGGATTTAACGGATTGCGCAGTTTGTATTGTTGCAGAAAAGAGGCGATTGCGGTATAATGGTATGGAGGCTGAAAACGCTCTATATGTGCCTCAGCCACCGCTTTGAAGTTCACGGTAGCGATGAGGAGGAGTTATGGAGATATTAATCTTCATCTTGAAGGTGCTGTGGGATATCGACTGGGGGAATCTCTTCGCGGGGGTGATCCTCGGCTTCATCTTGGGAATGTTTGGCGATTTCTTTGTTAGTCTATGTCTGTCCTATTCGCAATTCTCGTCTTCTATAGCCGGCCATCGTGTGAAGAGTACGGCAAGAGCGACAGACAAGATTTGTGAGGCTATTGAGCCAAGTAAGGACCAAAGTAAGCAGGGTAAGCCTACCGAGCAAGGTAAGACCACAGAAAAGTTAAGGAACATATACAGATACTCTTTGGGAGTTGCTATAGACAACCTTGCGGGTGCCTTTGGAACAAAACCCAATGACAAGTTCCAAGAGAATGGCCCATGGCCCAGCCTTGTTGAGAAGGATTGCTTTGATGACCCAGGTAAAGATAGATGGGACTGGTTCAACCAACGTGTGAAGCCAGTCACTGAAAACATCGATGACTACTCCTTCCTTGGCAAATACCACTTTTTATTATCCTTGTTTCATAAAAAAGAGCTCAGTCAGCTAGACGCATTGGTAAAGCTTTGTAACCAGTTAGAAACCGTTGTCTGCGAGCTTGATGCGATTCTCGAGGCGAGGAACGGGAAGGGGAAACCATTGTGGATTAAACTTAACAAAGACGAAAGAATTGAACCAACCGACGCTGCATCAGACCAAGTTAAGCAGTTGAGAGAAGAATATCGTAAGCTGCACCAAGCCTGGCAAAAGTGGTTACCTCTAGTCCGCGATTGTAATGTTTAATAGCCGCACATATCGTTGCCCACCCGTCTGCGAACTCCCGTCCCCAGGCACCCCCCAGTAGTGAGTGATTCTGTATAGAAGCGCGAGGGAGTGAGAACGATGGGTGAGAAACCCTTTAAGTATGCTCTTATTGCTGCTATGGCGCTTGGCTTTATAGGTTGTGAACTTCTGTTTGCAGGCACTCGGAATTTCCCCAGGGAAGAACACATTACTGGAGGCATCGTCAAATTTGCCAGTAATTACGATCTATGGTATAATCTCCTTTCGCGGATAATCAAGAAGGGTGGTATGAATTGTGAACCATCTCATGAAGTCAGTCGAACAAGTGAAGCCCAATCCTGACATTGAACCGTTCAGAGTAGGGGATACGGTGCGGGTGCACAACCGCATCGTGGAAGGCGACCGGGAGCGAGTTCAGGTTTTTCAAGGGGTGGTGATGCGCTTTCGCAAGGGAGGCGTCAACACCAGTTTTACCGTGCGGCGCATCGCCGCTCACGGAATCGGGGTGGAGAGGACTTTTCTGCTCTATTCTCCACGGGTGGAGAAGGTCGAAGTGGTACGCCATGCCCACGTGCGGCGGGCCAGGCTTTACTTCCTGCGCGAACGCCGGGGCAAGGCCGCGCGCCTTAAGGAGAAACGGTATTGATCTATGGTGGAGCCCGATCTACTGCTGGAAGAGATGACTCTCTACGCCCAGGGCTATCGTCTCATTGCTGGTCTGGACGAGGCAGGACGAGGTTCCTGGGCCGGGCCAGTGGTGGCCGGGGCCGTGATCCTGCCGTTAAACGTCCCCGACCTGCGGACAAGACTGGAGGGGGTGCGGGATTCTAAACAGCTCAGGCCCCAGGAGCGTGAACGGTTCTACGACCTTATTCGGGCTACCGCCCTGGCGGTGAACGTCGGCTCTGTCTCAGCGGCTCACATTGATGAGAGGGGCATCGCGCCCGCCACGCGACGGGCCATGTCTCTGGCCCTGGCTGGCTTGAGCCTCTCGCCCGACTTCCTGCTCATCGATTTCCTGCGTCTTCCCACCGTGGACACTCCCCAGAGAGGCATCACTAAAGGCGACGCCCTTTCTCTCTCCATTGCCGCCGCGTCCATCGTGGCTAAGGTCACCCGCGACCGGCTTATGGTCGAGTTGGAAGATGAGTATCCGGGCTATGGGTTCGCCCGCCACAAGGGATA
>DAOULT010000174.1:0-30857 GCA_034417895.1 Anaerolineae bacterium
ACGCCGTCCCCCTCGCTCACTCCCACGGAAGCGCCTGCGCTCACGCCTTCCCCGCCTCCTGCCTCCGAACCAGAGGCGACCATCAAAGCCAGGGCCTTGCGGGTGCGCGGCGGCCCCGGCACGGAGTACGACGTGGTTGCCAGGCTGGAAGAGGGCGACAGGGTGGTCGTGCGGGGCCAAAATGAGAGCGGAGAGTGGCTTAAAATCACGCTGCCCGACGGCCAGGAGGGTTGGGTAGCCACCGAGTTCGTGGACATAAGCGGCGGGGCGGAGGCTATCGCCCTGGTGGACACTCCTCCGCCACCTACCAGGCCGCCAGCATCGCCCACCCCGGCGGAAACTCCTACGGATACGCCGACCTCTACCCCGACTCCCTCCCCGACCAAGACGCCGACCACCACGCCGACGCCTTTCCCGACCTATTCTGCCCCGCGCCCGATCGGACCTGAAAACGAGAGTCACATCTCCGGGGAGGGAGCAAGAATAGAGCTACGCTGGCAGCCGGTGGGTCCTCTGGCCCAGGAAGAATGGTATGGGATTAACCTGTGGTATATGCACTTTGGGGAGAAAACCAGCAGCGGAGCCTGGGTCAAGGAGACGCAGTGGCGCGTGCCACAGGAATTGGCCGGCCAGGCCGATGAGCCAGAGCGGGCTTATCACTGGGAGGTGGTGGTGGTGCGCCAGCTCGGCGCCAACTCGGATGGCAGCAAGAAGGGGATCGCCATCAGTTCGCCCAGCCCGACCTGGACTTTCTACTGGCGTTGAGCAGTCTCGAACCAGCAACTCGCCTGGGAGTCAAACTCCTAGGCTATCAGCCTGGAGACTTGATCTCCAGGCCACACGGAGGTGAGAAAATGAACGGCGAAGCAGTGCGGCTTGATTCCAAATGGGGGCGCATCATTCTGGAAGAAGGCTACATGAAGCGCATTCAAAACGTAGAGTTCGGGTCCGGCAAGACCGTCATCGAGAGCATCACCGTGCGGGCCGGCGGCCAGGAGACGGCGCTTTCGTCCAGCGCTCTCAAGTTCAATGCCGGGGGGCTTACCACCTGGGGGCTGGAAGGGCTGGAGGTCTCACGGCGAGTGACGCTCGGCCCGGAAGAGGACGAACCCCGCGAGATCAATTTTGCGGTGGAAATCACCTGCCGCAACCTGGACGAGGGCAAGAAAGATGTCGAGGTGGTGTGGTCCATCGCTCCCCAGGGAGCCAAGGTAGCCTCCATCCTGGGCCAGGAGGGGCTGATCTGGGGCCAACATTCAGGCTCTAAGTTGGAGAGTCAGGAGCTTGTAGTTTTAATCAGCAATCGCAAGAGTTTCTCCATCACCAACGCAGGGGACATCATCCGGCCCCGGTCGTTCGTCTACCATCGCGACCAGGGGCGAGTGGACCTGACCTATACCTTCCCCCTGTGGCGGAAGGGAAGCGAAGAGCGAGTCTCGCTCAAGGGCCAGTTCTTCCTGCAAGTGGAGTCGGTTTTCAGCCGCACGGCGTTCATCGTGGCTCACGACTCCTGGGAAGGAGGATGTGTGGCGGCCTCCTGCCTCTCGGCCAGAGAGATGGTCGCCGAGAAACTGCCCTCTACGGGGCTGACCTACCTGGAGCAGATCAGGCGTTATCCCCATCACCGTCATCTTTTCGCCGACATGTACACTCCTCTCTTCTGGTTCGAGGAAGTGTTGCCCGAATCGGTCATCGAGACCCTGATGAACTTCCCCTATCACCTGGACGCCGTGTTTCTGGTGGGCGAGGTCAGGCCCGTCTCTAATCTGAAAAAGCTGCTGGCTCTCATCTGGCAGATGAAAGGTAAGGCTACCACCCTCCACATCTTCACCGCCGATCGTGGCTATCAACGCCAGGTGGAGGATTTTAAGGACCTCCTGAAGCTGGACATCGGTCTCCAGGCCGGAGGAGGGCGCGATGCTACCGAAGTGGAGATCATCCGCGTCCATCCTGTCGAAAACCTGTCCATCGATATCCGGCGGGTGCTGGAGGAGGAATTTCTACAATGCGATTTCAAGAGCGACCAGGTGGTGGTCATCCCTGGTGGATCGCCTATCGTGACCAAACTGGGGGTGGTGGCCGCCCCGCTGGCCCGGTATCTGGTCGCGCCTCTGTTGCCTGTGGACGAAAGACTGTCCCAGAAAGAGATAGATTACCTCAAAGGTCTGAAGGCCAGGAAAGCGATCCTGATCGGCCAAAAAGATGAAACGCGTCGGCTGCGGTCTGCTCTGGACGAGGCCGGGCTGCGTCTGGATTACGACGAAATCTCCGGCTACGATGAATACGAAGTCTCGCGCCAGGTGGCTTTACGCCTGCTAGGCTACCGTCTGGTGGACCGCCTGTTGTGGGAGATAGAAGGGGACGAGAAGCGGCTGCCCTCTTTCTGGCCCCAGGCTTTGGAGCAGTTGGCCGAGGGCAGCTCCGACTTCCTGGAAGTCAAAGAGAAGTTCGAGAGACTGCAATCGCGTGTTGTCAGGAGGAAGGCGGAGGTCAGAGATATCGATGATTTCTATGCCCCGCTGACCGACGACCGGGGGCTGCTGACTGTTCTGCTGAAAAAGCTGGTTTCCGAGGAGGTGAGCGCCAGGGTGCAGGACGATCTCCGGGCCTTCTGCCGGGATCCGGGGCGCAGGCTGACGGAGAGGCTGGTAATCACCGACGTCTCGCTGGATGAGATATACCACGATTTCAACACCGCTCTCTCAGCGGCCACCTACGCCAGCGCCCAGAA
Source organism: Anaerolineae bacterium (assembly GCA_034417895.1). Taxonomy (GTDB): domain Bacteria; phylum Chloroflexota; class Anaerolineae; order CAZYHC01; family CAZYHC01; genus DAOULT01. The sequence goes on from DAOULT010000174.1 coordinate 2,732, forward strand.
CGCTCTCCTGATGCTGACCCGCACCCTGGATCGAGGCCGTCTGGTGCGGATAACCGAGCTGATGGACGATCTCATCAGCGATTTTGAGTTGCGTAGCCAGCTCGATTTCGAGCGGGAGTTTACCCAGGACCTGCTCGGTCTGGGGGAAGCCATTTATTACGTTATCCCTCAGCCCAGCCGGGAACTTTTGTACCTGGTCGAGCCGCAGAGCCTGGTGCTGGCCCCTTCCCAGGCCAACGCCGCCATCCCTTACGAGCTGATGTATGACCGGGAAAAAGCCTCTTTTCTCAGCCTGGATTACAATTTTGGGCGTTTCTCGGCCCTTTCTGCGGAGGATACAGCCAGCCTGATGGCGGTCTCCGCCGGCCGGGAGCAGATCCCACCCGGCGAAGAGATCGCGCCGGTGGTCATCTCCAACCCCACCCAGGACCTGCCTAGCGCCGCCGTGGAAGGCCGTCTGGTGCGCGATCTTTTCCTGCAAGCCGGATTGCCCCCGGAAAGGGTCCAATTTTTCGAGACCTTCGAGGCCAGGGAAAGGGTCTGGGCCCACAATGCTTCCAGCGTCAACGTCATGCATTACGCCGGTCACGGCGATTTCGATGCCATCATGCCCCTGGCCAGCCGTCTGCTCCTGGCCGACCAGGACCTGACCGCCCTGGACGTCCTTTACAAGATCAAGTTTGCCCGGCTGCCCATCGTGTTCGCCAACGCCTGCATCTCGGGACGGATGGGCACCTCCCAGGGATTGCCCTACAGTTTTCTGCGGGTTGGGGCTCCCAACTACGTGGGCAGCCTGTGGCCGGTGGGAGACGTGCAGGCTTTGATCTTCGCCGTAGTTTTCTACTCCAGGCTGCTATCGGGCTACAGCATCGGGGAAGCGGTGCGAGCCGGTAAGGTGGCCGGTTACACCCTGGAGAGGAAGAAAATGGCCGATTTCACCTGGGCTTCGTTCCTGATGTACGGCGACCCCTCGTTCGTCCTGGTGGAGACGGGCAGGCCCGACGCCGAGCAGTGCGAAACTATGGTGCGGGCCGGCCTCAAAAAAGCTATCGGAGAACTGACAGGACTGGGTTTTGAGAAAGCTTTTGTCGAGGAGTTAGAGGCTCAAATCGACGACATCGTAAAGGAAGTGTGCCCGTAATGCAGAAAGGAGGGATTTACTGTGGCCCCTAAATGTCCCCATTGTGGGGGAGATTTGCAAGAAACCAGGGTAGCCGACCTGATAAGCGCCGGAGAGCGCTACCACATACGTACTTTCCGTAAAGCGAAGGATTATGAGATGGAGAAGGTGAAACAGGAGAAAGTGTGGATTTGCTCTCTGTGCGGGAAATGGCAACCTCTCGACTTTGAAGAAAAAGAAGAAGAGGAGGAAAAACCTCGCCCCAGACGCAGAACAAGGGGACGCAGCCGCTAGACGCTGCGCCCCCTTGATCCAGACCGAGAGGTCTTACTTTTTCGTCTAGACCTCCTTTCCCACTTCGCACCAGGTCTGGAGGCCAGATTTCATCAATATGACCGCAATGGTCACGGCGATAGAGGTCAGGATGGCGGGCAGGTTCAGGCTGGCTAAGATCAGGGGGATCAGCTTTTCCAGCAGTCCCTCGGCATCCTCCAGCAGTTTGGCGATTTCATCCTTGCACACTCCATCCTCGGTACAGATGGCCTTTCTCAACTGCGATTCGAACTCCTGGAGAAAGCTTTTACCGCCTTGAGCCAGTTCGTTGGTAGTCTGGCTGACGTTTTTAGCTTCCTTCTCCACCTCCTGGCGGTAGCGGTCGATAGCGCGCACGTCGCGTACGGCCGTTTCTGCCAGGGTGGCCGTTCTCCGGGCGGCCTGGGTCAGCCGGGCCGCTTTGGTGGGGCTGGCCTGGGCTCCCAGAACGGCGTAGAGATCGTCCTGGGGCAGGTCCAAAAGACTCAATGCTTCGGCCACCACTGCCTTTGAAACTTTCTGGGGCGCATCGCTCATTTTTCGTATCTCTCCTTTCGTGCTTTCGTGGTTAAATTATATCATCCCTGGCCGCTGAAGGCAACTCCGGGCGCCGGGTCTATAAACATCTCGTAGCGGGTAACTTCGCCGGGGGGCACGACCACGAATTCCTCGTCCCAGGGCCCCTGGGCCATTTTCCTGATCAGGGCGCTGGAACCCTCGATCTCTTCATAACGTAGCTCGAAAAGCCGCGCCGTCCGGCGGGCGTACGCGCGGTAGCGGTCGAGGTCGTAATGGCCGGTGTTGATCAGGGCCAGGCGGGTGTAGTTGTTCAGAGCCAGGCGGGCCATCTCCAGGGCCCGTTTCTGGTCGTAGCGTTCCAGCAAACGCTGATACTGGCTGTAAGGGGTATCGCCGACCTCGATCCAGCCCTTGGTCAAATAGAAGGTGCCCGGCTCACGGCGGAACTGTCGCAGGTACTCGTCCCGCGATCCCAGAAAAATGGCAATACAATCGTCCACCCTGGGCACTACCAGATGGCAGCAAGGCGAACTAAGCCCCACCGCGCCCCTGGCGCACAATCCATAGCCCAACAGGATGGTATCCTCTTCCTTAACCTGGTCGATCTTTTCCTGCAAAGTGCGTTGCAGTTTTTCGGGATGGATGTGTAACCCGAAATCCAGGGTTTGATACTGCGCCTCGGCGGGCAGGAAGTGGGCCAGTTCTTCGATGACGGTGGCGCAGGCGATAACGTGCATCCTGCTACCTTTCCGTCCACAACTGCCAGCGAAAGCGGATCAGCTCTCGGAAGGCGCGGGTGATGACATCCAGGCGGGCGCCCGTCTGGCTGCCAGCGGTGCGCGGCAGATGGCTGACGGGCGACTCGCGAATCCTGTAGCCCCGGCGTTTGGCCCGCACCAGGAACTCGGCGCTGAAAGTGGCTCCCCTGGATTTGACGTCGATGTTGTCGATGATCTCTCGCTTGAAGAGCTTGAAAGCGCAGTCGATGTCCCTGACCGTGTAGCCAAAAAGGAGGGTGACCAGCGCCGTCCAGCCCCAGCCGTAGAGCAGGCGATGAAAAGGGTCGCGGCGCGGGGCGCGATAGCCAGCCACCATGTCGGCTTCCTCGACGAGCGGCAACAGGCTGGCGATCTCGGCGACCTCGAACTGCTTGTCGGAATCGGTGAAAAATATGAAGTCACGGGTGGCGCTGGTGAACCCGGTGTAAACAGCGGCCCCGTAACCTTTGTTGACCTGGTGTTGGATCAAGCGCACCTGAGGATGGTCGGCGGCCAGTTTGCGAACTGCTTCCGCCGTTTTATCCCGGCTGCCGTCATCGACGACGATGACCTCGTACTCATCACAGATCGGCTCCATGACGGCCAGCACTTCGCTCACCATAGGCCCGATGTTGGCCTCCTCGTTGTAGGCCGGCATCACCACCGATATAGACATATCCGGTAAACTGTCCCTCCCCATCCTTCTAGTTCCTCCGTTCCCCGATCAATTTTAACTTCTCGGCGCGGGACAGGCGGCGTAACACCGCCTCCCGCCGTTGAGCCTCGCTCCGGGTAGGACATTCCTCGTAATAGGCCAGGCGCAGCGGTCGCCGTCCACGAGTATATCTCCCCCCTCGACCGGCGTTGTGGGCCTGCAAACGACGTTCCAGGTCTGTGGTCCAGCCGGTGTAAAAGGTGCCATCTGCACATTCCAGGATGTATACGAACAAAATGGTCCCACTCCCTTCCGTTTGCAATGGTAATTTTACCCGATATGCTCAGGAAAGGCAAACACAGGGACGCTTAAGCTCCAGAGCGCCCTGGTAACGAACTCATGAAACACGCCCCCCGCTACAGACTTGTGCCCGCCCGGAAGATGTGGTATAATTTGCCCGTGATAGAATACGAGCGCTGGGCAATGTGGCTAAAGCGAGAGGTGCAAAATACCAGTCTGATGAGTTTGAGTGTCGTGCCTGTCTTGAGTTATCTATATCTGCTGTGGTAAAAAGCCGGTCTCTTTGTGGGACTGGCTTTTGTGCAATTTGTCACTTTATCGTTTGCCATTACCCTGAAGTTGTAGTATAATTGTCGCCGTAAAAGCAGGCCCTTCTGCCGAGCGCGCTTAATGTGGCAGCCCTGTAGATTCTACCGGAGGCGCCCAAAATGGCGAGGCTCACTCACTTGCCCTACTGTAGCTGTAAGGGTGACTTAATCGTTGCCTTAAAAATTTTATAAAAAAACCAAATTCAAGGAGGAACAGATGTTAGTAGACGTTAAAACGCCTGTGCCCAGCGATATCAAGATTGCTCAAGCGGCTAAGCTGAGACCAATCCGCGAAGTAGCTGAGGAACTGGGCCTCACTGAGGATGACCTGGATCTCTACGGCAAGTGGAAGGCCAAGGTCCATCTGGACGTTCTGAAGAAGTTGGAGTCTCTCCCCAATGGCAAGTACATTGATGTCACAGCCATCACCCCCACCCCGCTAGGGGAAGGTAAAACGGTGACCACCATCGGCGTCAGCCAGGGCCTACATTACATTGGCAAGAAGGTTTTTACTGCCATCCGTCAACCTTCTCAAGGCCCGACTTTCGGCATCAAAGGTGGGGCGGCCGGCGGCGGCTATTCCCAGATCGTGCCCATGGAGGATTTCAACCTGCACCTGACCGGCGACATACACGCCGTGGGGGCGGCCAACAACCTTTTAGCGGCGGCTATCGATGCCCGCATCATGCACGAGGACCGGCTGAGTGATGCAAGGTTAGCCAAAATCCTGTGCCCGGATGACGAGTTTGCCCCCTGGATGAGAGCCAGACTGGACAAACTGGGCATCTCTGCCACGAAACCCTCCGAACTCACCCCTGAGGAGCAATGTCGATTCTTCCGCCTGAACATCGATCCCTATGGCATTACCCTGAACCGGGTGATCGACGTCAACGACCGCGCCATCCGCAACGTCATTGTGGGCCTGGGCACCAAGAGCGATGCCCGACCACGCCAGACCGGGTTCGACATCACCGTAGCCAGCGAGGTGATGGCTATTTTAGCTCTGGCTACCAGCCTGAAGGACCTGCGAGAGCGGTTGGGGCGCATGGTCATCGGCACCGACAAGAGCCGCAACCCCGTCACCGCCGAGGACCTGGGCGTGGCCGGAGCGATGACCGTTTTGATGAAAGATGCCCTGATGCCCAACCTGATGCAGACCCTGGTGGGCAGCCCGGCCTTTGTCCACGCCGGACCTTTCGCCAACATCGCCCATGGAAACTCGTCTATCATGGCCGACCTGATCGGGATCAAGCTGGCTTCGGGCGGGTATCTGGTCACCGAGTCAGGTTTTGGAGCCGACTGCGGCATGGAGAAGTTCTTCGACATCAAATGCCGCTACAGTGGCCTCATCCCCAACTGCGTGGTCATCGTAGCCAGCGTTCGGGCTTTGAAGATGCACGGCGGCGGGCCAAAAGTGGTGGCCGGCTTACCGCTGGATCCAGCCTACAAAGAGGAAAACCTGCCTTTGCTGGAGAAAGGTGTGTGCAACCTGGAGGCCAACATCAAGCTTGCTCTCAAGTTCGGCATCCCGGTGGTGGTAGCTGTCAACAAGTTCGTCACCGATACCGACAAGGAGATCGAGCTGGTGAAGGAAGCCGCCGTTGGCGCCGGGGCAGAGGGGGCGTTCCTCAGCCAGGTGTGGGCCAAAGGTGATGAAGGGGGCGCGGAGCTGGCCGAAGCGGTGGCGGCTGCCTGCGAGAAACCCAACGATTTCCGTTTCCTCTACCCGCTGGATATGTCCATCAAGGACAAGATCGAAACCATTGCTACCCAGGTCTACGGCGCGGAGGGCGTGGACTTCGAACCCGCTGCCCAGGCCAAGCTCAAGCTCTACACCCAACTGGGCTTCGACAAGTTGCCCATCAATATGGCTAAAACCCATCTCTCGCTTTCTCACAACCCGGCCTGGAAGGGTGTGCCCAAGGACTACCGCCTGCCGATACGCGACATCCGTGCTTCTGTAGGGGCGGGCTTCCTCTATCCGTTGTGCGGGACGATGCGCACCATGCCCGGCCTGCCCAGCCGTCCAGTCTTCATGGACATCGACGTCGACCTGGAAACGGGCAAGGTCACTGGTTTGATGTAACTGGAATATCTATGTGGGTGGTGGGTCATTGGCCCGCCACTCACCTATCTCTCTTTTGGCACTTTACAAAAAATTTGATATAATTCATAAACAGAACAGTTTGCCTGAAAACAGCCAAAGGGACGAGGAACATACCTCTGGTGGAGATATATGAATCTACCCACCCCTGAACAGTTAAAGCCTATCGCGGAAAGATACGGCCTGAAGCTGATCGTCCTGTTCGGCTCCTGGGTGAGGGGCACGACTCACCCGGAGAGCGACGTTGACGTGGCCGTGTTGCCCACAAAGCCTCTTGGCCCAGAAGAGCGCCTGCAATTATGGGGAGAGCTAGTCCAGGCTTTCCAGGCAGAAGTTGACCTCACCTCTTTAGACCACGCCGGGCCGCTGCTTCTATATCACGTGGCTCGCGATGGTCGGCTGCTGTACGAAGGGGAACGGTGGGCCTGGGAAAAATTGAAATCTTATGGATACAGAAATTATTGCGATTCCAGGAAGCTCTTCGATGATTTGAAACGTTATCTGGCTAAGCGGGCGGAGGAGATACGCCGTGCCGGATAAGGAATTCACCAGGCAAAAGTTACACTTATTGCTGGAACATCTTGACGAGTTAGCTCCTCTATGCGAAATTTCTCTTGAGGAATATGAAACAGATTATGTAAAACGCTATGCTGCGGAACGTTTGATTGAAATTATTGTAGAATACGCTATTGACATAAATCGTTATATTATCGAAGATCTCGGGAAAGCCCCGGCTCAGACCTATTATGATACGTTCAAGGTGATAAGTGAGCTGGGAGTCCTACCCAAGAATCTGGCTACCAGGCTTGCTTCCACTACGGGACTGCGGAATCGCCTGGTGCATAACTATGAGAAGGTACGGAATGACATTGTTCACCGCTCTCTCAAACCTTTTGTGCGCAATTACCGCCGCTATTTTGCTCTGATGGAAGATTACTTGAAAAAGCAACTCTGAAGGCATTTCCCAATAGCGAGGGTACCAAAGAAGAGAATCTGAGATGAGGAAAAAAGCACCGGTACTGCTTCTTCTGGTGATATGCGTTTTGCTCTTGACAGCCTGCGGTGGTGGCTTGCCGAAAGAAGCTTTCGAAGAGATTCTGACTTATGGGCCATGTGGGTGGAAGGATGAGAAGGATGATTGTAAGATCACCATTGCTTCTAAAGGGATGGTTACTCCTAACGAAGCAGGCCGGGGCATCCAGGAGAAATGGTGTGTCGAAGTTTGGTGTAAATGTTTTAGAAGCGATGGGCCATCTTATGAGGTTTCCAATCGATATGTGATGTTTAGAAAAGGGTTTGCTTGGGGCCACTGGGTTACTTGGGATAGTGATTGGGATGCAAATGGTTGTAGAAACAATCCCTGGAAAAAGGGGGAGTAAAGATGACCAATACAACACCGAATGGGTTAGAGCTTGAGCTGATGCCTGGGGCTATGACTATAGTTCTGCCCGAGACGATAGATGATGAGCGCGTAGAGATTGTCAGGGAAGGAAACCGTATCACAATCTCGTGGTCGCCTGTTTTGGACAGGAGGATGAGGTTGTCTGCTGAAATCGAAGAGCAAAGAAAAAAGTGGGCAGAGGAATACAACGATCTACCTCTCGATGCAATCTTGCAACGTATATGGGCAGAGCAAAAGGAACGAGAACCAGCCATTGTTGGGCCAATGCCATTTTCCAGAGAGGAACGGATAGAGTTGTTAAAAAAATGTGAGGGAGGGTGGGAAGATATAGATATCGAAACTCCCCTTGAGGAATTTCGCAGGATGGGGCGCAAAAAGACCATTTCGCCCGCATCCCGCACCTGAAAGTCCTGACCCTGGCCGAGATGGTCGGGGAGGAGGGATAAAGCTGTGGAACCAAGAGTTTTTCAAATAGACCGTCGGAAGCTCTCTGCCAGGGGCAAAGAGATATACGAAGGAATCCGGGAAGAGTTGGAGCCGGAACACAAGGGCAAAATCGTGGCTATTGAAGTAGACAGTGAAGACTATTTTCTTGGAAAAACCGTTGTGGAAGCTGGCATGAAAGCCAGAGAGAAACATCCCGATAAAGTGTTTTACTTTATCAGGATAGGGTTTCCTGCCGTGTATACTTTCAGGCATTGGATGAGGTGCATAAGTTGAGAGGATACGTAGACGAATATGGACAGTGTTGGGTAGAGATCACTATCTCAGGCAATTGGCGGGAAAGCACCGTTGAAGCTATTGTTGATACAGGGTTTAATGGTTGGGTATGTTTGCCAACCTCTTTAGCGATTCAACTCGGTCTAGAACTTTTCGGTTCAGAGACAATGGAACTGGCCGATGGAACAAGAAAAGAACAGCTAACTTTCATTGGAGAGGTCGCTTTCGGAGAAGAACGGGATTGGGTTGAAATCATTCTGACCGATTCGGAAGACGCTCTCCTGGGAACGGGATTGCTGTTGGACAGCATCCTGACCATAGATTTCGCAGACCAAATATTAGAGATCACATCAAAGGAATAAAACACTCTATCAGCTAAGGAGGAAGTATCAATGTCCAAATACATCGCCAGCGCCGCTATCCGAGGCGCGCACGACGCCGTGCATCGGGCTGACGTGAAGCTCAAGCAGGCCATCGCCCAGTACGGCGCCGATACCAAAGTGGAATTCACCAATACGGCCTATTACCTGCCCATCATTCTGGGCCTGACCGGCATGGAAGTAGCCACCCTGGGGGATATGGAGTCCGCTCTGGAGTACGTCAAGGCTCTGTTGCGCCCGGTGCCCAGCGGAAAACTGTGGCTGCCCTACCTGGGCGATACGCTGGACGCCGGGGCCGCCACCCTCATGGCCGAAGAAATTTTGATGGGCATCGGCTTTGTGGAAGGCAGCCAGCCGGAGAAAAAGGTTCTCGACAACGGGGAGAACTATACCTACAACGGTCCCATCGACGACATCCAGCTCCGTTCCTGGGGCATCCAGTTGGTGGACGGTCGGATGCCCGGCTTTGCCGCCGTAGTGGGGCGGGCCAAATCCAACGAGGTGGCGGTCCAGATCGTGCGTGAACTTCAGCGCCGCAACCTCCTGGTTTTCCTGTCCAGCAACGTGGACGGCAAAGGCATCGTGGAGCAACTGCTGGAAGAAGGGGTAGAACTGGGCTACGACACCTACACCGTGCCCTTCGGCTCCGATACCGAATCGACCAGCTACGCCCTGGGGTTTGCCACCCGTTCGTCGCTGACCTTTGGCGGCCTCAAGGGAGGCATGGCTAAAGAAATCCTGGAGTACAACGAGCACCGCACCTTTGCCTTTGCCCTGGCCCTGGGGCCAATAGACGACCTTAAATACGCCACCGCGGCCGGGGCCATCAACTACGGCTTCCCGGCCATTGCCGACACCAGGATACCCAACATCTTCCCCTCCGGCCTGACCATGTACGAGGCTGTGGTTTCCATGCCTTTTGACGAGATCGAGGGCCAGGACGACATCGAGCGGGCCGACCGGCTGGTGCAAAAATGCATCGAGGTGCGCGGCGTCAAAGTCAAGATCGCCGAGGTGCCCATTCCGGTGGCTTACGGCTCAGCCTTCGAGGGCGAGCGGGTGCGTAAGGCTGACATGCGGGTCGAGTTTGGGGGCAAGTACTCCCGTTGCTTCGAGTATCTGCGCATGATGCCTATGGAGGAAGTCGAGGATCACAAGATCGAGGTCATCGGCCCCGGCTTCGAGGACGTGGAAGAGGCCGGGCATATGGACATGGGCATCGTGGTCGAGGTGGCCGGCCGCAAGATGCAGGAAGACTTTGAGCCGGTGCTGGAGCGCCAGATCCACCATTTCACCAACGCCGCTTCGGGCGTGCAACACATCGGCCAGCGCGACATCACCTGGATCCGCATCAGCAAGACGGCCGCCGAAAAAGGCTTTAACCTCCAACACTTCGGCGAAATCCTTTACGCCCGCATGCACAGCGAGTTTGGAGCCATCCTGGACAAAGTGCAGGTCAAGATCGTCACCGACCCTGAAGTGCACGCCGAATGGCTGGAAAAAGCCCGCGTCGCCTACGATTACCGCAACCGCCGTCTGGCGGACATGACCGACGAGTCGGTGAACATCTTCTACTCCTGCACCCTGTGCCAGAGCTTCGCCCCCAATCACGTGTGTGTCGTTTCTCCAGAACGGTTGGGCCTGTGTGGAGCTTACAACTGGCTGGACTGCAAGGCTTCCTACGAGATCAACCCCACCGGCCCCAACCAGCCGATAGAGAAAGGCGAATGCCTGGATCCGATCAAAGGGTACTTCACCGGCCCCATCGAGTTCGTATACCAAAAATCCAACCAGTCAGTGGAGAAGGTGTCCATGTACTCCATTATGGAAAACCCCATGACGGCCTGCGGCTGCTTCGAGTGCATCGCCATACTCATCCCGGAGGCCAACGGCATCATGGTCGTCTCCCGCGAGGATCCCAGCATGACCCCTTGTGGTATGACTTTCTCCACCCTGGCCGGCACGGCGGGGGGCGGCCTGCAAACGCCCGGCATCATGGGGGTGGGCAAGTATTACCTGACCAGCAAAAAGTTCATCCCCGCTGATGGCGGCTTCAAGCGAGTGGTGTGGATGTCTTCTTTCTTAAAGGAAACGTTGGCCGAGGAACTGAAAGAGGTAGCCACCCGTGAGGGAGACCCCGACCTGATCGACAAAGTCGCTGACGAGACGGTAGCCACTACAGTCGAGGAGCTGCTGCCTTTCCTGGAGGAGAAGGGGCATCCGGCCCTGACTATGGACCCTATCTTCTAGCCACAAAAAGGTGCCTGGTACTTTGGAAATTGCTATGAGAAACGATCAACAACGAACAGTAGAATTTAACGAACTGAACCGTTTTCCACACGCCCGGATGAAACCTGCAGACGCAATGAGCAACCACAGTCTTGAGGGGAGATACTATTATTGATAGCACTGCCAGCGTTCGTTCAATTCTCACGTTCGTTGTTGATCCTTCGGTTTCATAATAGTGCCAGGCACCTCTTCATACAGCTTGAGTAGTGACGACTTACTTCGTTGCTACTGCTTGTTATAAATCATTCTATTGAAGAAGGAGTAAAGATAGATGCCTGTACAAATCCCAGATGTCACAGAGAAGTGGACGGGGACGGTACGCCAGATTACCCTGGGCGCGACCGCCGCCGAAGGAGGTACTCGCACCAAGACGGTGACTGTTGGTGGGGAGACTACTTTGCCCTTCCTGCAATTCGAGGGCCAGATGCCAAACCCGCCGGTGGTAGCCGTGGAGATTCAGGACTACGAGCCTAGGGATTGGTCACCTATCCTCCTCGAAGCCTGGGGCGAGGCGGTCAAGGACCCGGCCACCTGGGCGCAAAAAGCCGAAGAGTGCGGGGCGGATCTCATTTACCTGCACCTGCGCGGTGTGGACGACGACGAAAACGAGACTACTCCGGCTCAGGTGGCGGAAACGGTCAAGAAGGTGTTGGGGGCCACCGGTCTTCCCCTGCTGGTCTATGGGCCGGGCCAGCCCGAACTGGATAACGAACTGCTGGTGGCGGTGGCCGAGGCTGCGGCCGGCGAACGCATCGCGGTGGGCGTTTGCGAGGAGAAAAACTATCGCACCATCGTGGCGGCGGCTCTGGCCCATCACCAACTGGTGGTCGCCTGCACCCCTATCGACATTAACCTGGCTAAGCAGCTTAACATCCTGATTAGCGATATGGCTATGCCCCTGGATCGCGTTTTGATGGACCCCACCACGGGCGCGTTGGGCTACGGCCTGGAATACACCTACTCGGTCATGGAACGCCTGCGGCTGGCTGCTTTCCAGGGGGACGGCATGACCCAACAGCCCATGATCTGCACCGCCGGCGAGGAGTCCTGGCGGCAGAAAGAGTCCAAAGTGGGAGAGGGTATACCCGCGGCCTGGGGTGATTGGGCTAAGCGAAGCATCACCTGGGAGACGATGACCGCCACCACTCTCATGCATTCTGGAGCAGATATCGTCACTATTCGCCACCCGGAGTCGGTCGCTCTGGTTAAGAAGACTATCGCCCAACTGATGGCGGCCTGATAGTCGCCACAAGGACGCGTCGGCATGAGGTTCGATTATCTGACGTTAGCCATCGCCTTTCTTTTCCTGATCATGAGCCTGCTGAGCGCTTACAAACCCCATTGGGTGTGGGGGCAGTTGGCTCCCGATCTGAGCGAGGAGAAAAGGGCCAGGCTGATACGGCGTCGTAAGCTAGGCACCGTCGTGTATTTCGCCATCGGCGCGGTCCTGCTGGTGCTGAGCACGCGTGGACCGGTATAAGATAATCACATTCCAATAAGGTTGAAAGGAGTTATTAAAATGGCCCTAAGCGGTCTTCAAATCTACAAACTCTTGCCTAAAACTAACTGTAAGGATTGCGGTTTTCCTACCTGCCTGGCTTTTGCCATGAAGCTGGCGGCCAAACAGGCCGAGCTGGCGGCCTGTCCCCACGTTTCCGAAGAGGCCAAAGAGGCCCTCTCCGCCGCAGCCGCCCCGCCCATCCGTCTGATCACCATCGGGGCCGGGGAAAACAAAATCGAGGTGGGCAACGAGACGGTCCTCTTCCGCCACGATAAGACTTTCTTCCACGAGCCTGGCCTCATGGTGCGGGTCAGGGACGACCAACCCCAGGAAGAAGTCGAGGCCCTGGTATCCCAGGTTGACGGCTACAGCGTGGAACGAGTGGGCATGGATTTGCACTTCAACGGCATGGCCGTCGAAAACGCCTCTGGACAGGCGGAAACCTTTGCCCGTTGCGTGGCGGCAGTGCGGGCCAAAACGAAATACCCCCTGATCCTGATCTCCAAAGAACCAGCCGCCATGGAAGCCGCTCTGTCCAAAACCGACGGTTCTACGCCTCTTCTCTATGCCGCCACGCCAGATAACTGGCAGGCTATGGCCGACCTGGCTAAGAAACACCAGGCCCCGCTGGCTGTCTACGAGCCTGCCGGCCTGGAGGCTCTGGCCGGTCTGGTGGAACAGGTCAAGGGAGCAGGGGTAGAAGACGTTGTGCTCGATCCAGGGGCGCGGGGGATGGCCGGGTCATTGGCCGCGTTAACCACCCTGCGCCGCCTGGCTCTGAAGAAGAACTTCCGCACCCTGGGCTTCCCTATTATCACCTTCCCCGCAGAGGGAGCATCTTCCCAGGCCGAGGAGGCCATCAGCGCCGCCCAGCATGTCGCCAAGTATGGCGGCTTCATCGTCCTGGACCACTTCGATCCGGCGGTGGCCTACTCCCTGTTGACCCTGCGTCTGAACATCTACACCGACCCGCAAAAGCCCATCCAGGTCAGCCCCGGCCTCTACGACATCCAGGAACCCAAAGCCGAATCGCCCCTGTTGGTGACTACCAACTTCTCGCTGACCTACTTCAGCGTGGCCGGCGAAGTAGAAGGGAGTGGCGTCCCTACCTGGCTGCTCATCGCCGACGCGGAGGGCATGTCGGTCCTGACCGCCTGGGCAGCCGGTAAGTTCGACGCCGAGTCCATCGCCAAATCAGTCAAACAGTTCGAGGTAGAGGGCAAGATCGCTCACAAGAAAATCGTCATCCCTGGTTTCGTGGCTACCATCTCCGGCGAACTGGAGGACGAGTTGCCCGGCTGGGATATAAGAGTGGGACCGCGCGAGGCCGTGGACATCCCCAATTACCTGAAGAACGTCTGGAATTAGCGCCTTCCTGGCTGCTGTTGGAAGTTTGTATGAACGAGCAGACACGGATTTCCTTCACGGATGTCACGGATTACCCGCTCGTTCACACGCTCCGATGAAACTCGTAGCGCGCACGGAGAAAGCGAGCAGGCTTTCACGGCCGCGTCAGGCGGTTGGGACGATACGGCCCAATCCGTGTTGGCTGGTCTCACAGAAGTGTCAGTCATCTGAAGCCGGGGAAGGAGACGGAGCATGGAAGCGGAGAAGGTCAAACGCTGGACATACACCGACCTTTTGAGCCTGCCTGAGAATGGCCGACAATACGAACTGTGGGATGGGGAGTTAAGCATGGTTCCGTCGCCAACGGCCGGGCACCAGACATTGTTGTTCAGTTTAGCTTATCTGTTGCAGACTTTTGTGCGCGCCCAGGGGTTAGGCCGGGTTCTGGTTGCGCCCCTGGACGTGATCTTCACCGAAATCTGGACCATGCAGCCAGACATCATTTACATCTCCCGCCAGCGGATGAACATCATCCAGGATCGCATCCGTGGTGCGCCGGACCTGGTGGTGGAAATCCTTTCGCCGAGCACCGCCCAACGCGACCGGGTGGAGAAAAGGATCCTCTACGCCCGTTTCGGAGTGCAGGAGTATTGGCTGGTAGACCCGGAAGCCAGACAGGTGGAAGTGCTCACCCTGGGCGAAGGAGACTACGAGACGGCCGGTCTTTATGGTGAGGAGGATACTTTGACCTCCCCGCTGCTGCCCGGGCTCTCGATGCCTCTGAGCCAGGTGTTCGAATAAGGTGCTTTCCTGAAGGCTGCCGTTATCAGAAATCTCGGCGCAGAAAGGGGTACACATGAGCGAGGTACTTTTGAAGATCAGTGTCCCCAAAGAAGATAGCCGGAATCAGGTAACCTATTATTCCTACCGGTCTCTTGATGGCAATTTGGTACTGCAACTTACCAAAGAGGTTCAAGAGGCTGGCGGCGATGTGTACCATCATATCTGTCCTCCTGGCCCCTACGGATTCAAACACGGCTGGAGTCCGCCTTCTGACATCATCGTTGCTCTTGGATCGGCGGGTGTTTTCACTGCTGTCTATAAAGCCATATCGTCCTTTCTCAGCCGCAACCGTGATCGCGAATTGACTCTGGAGCGAGGCGAGGTCAAAATCACTATCAAGGGTCATAGTCTGCCAGAAGAGATGGACTTGCTCAAAAAAATTGCTCCAGAGTTGCTACCGCCCATATTATGAAAATCAAACAGGTCTTGTGGTATTATCAATTCGTTGAGAAGCTTCGAGCCAAACATAGAGTTGAAACCGAAGAAGCGGAACAGGCGTTGCGAAATCGGAGGCGGGTTCGTCGTGTAAAACGCGGCCATGTGAAAGGAGAGGATATCTATCTGGCGTTAGGCCAAACCGATGCGGGCCGATATCTTTCGGTGTTCTTCATCTACAAGAAATCGCACGATGCCATAGTCATCAGTGCCCGTGACATGGATGCGAAGGAGAGACGGGAGTATGGCAAAAGCTAAGAGAGAACCTATCCCAGAGGAGTTTCAAAGTCTGGAAGAGGCGGGGGTTTTCTGGGACACCCACTCTGCTGCTGACTATTGGGATGAGATGGAAGATGTAGAGTGTGAAGTGGATATTCAGCAGCGCCGTTTCGTAATAGAACTAGAAGATAAGGTGTACCGCGCTGTGGAGAAGCTGGCAACCGAGCAGCATCTTCCAGCGGATGACTTTGTAAACGAATTTTTGCGCCGGGAACTGGTGAATCGTAAGTAATGAGCTCTACCGATAAGTGCATCGTTGTTTTCAAGCCCTCGGGCCAGGTGATAGAAGTTGAGTGTGGCACGATCCTCTCGGAGGCAGCCAGCCAGGCCGGGGTAAAAATCAACCTGCCCTGCGGTGGTCAGGGACGGTGTGGCCGCTGCAAGGTGCTGATCGAACACGGCTCGGTTAGCCAGCGGCCTACCGACCGTCTCACCCCGGCTGAGCAGAAAGAAGGTTACGTCCTGGCCTGCCAGGCCGTGGCCAAGAGCGATGTCGTCGTCTTCGTCCCGGAGCAGGAAAAGATCGAGCGCAAGATTACCGAGGAGGTGCGGGGCGCGGAAAAGATCGCCCTGCCCGTGGAGTACGAGTGGGAGCTGGCCCCCTCGATTCACAAGGCATACGTCGAGATCGAGCCGCCCAGCCTCCAGGACAACACCACCGACTTTGACCGCCTCAGACGAGGGTTGAGCCTTCAGCACAACGTCAAAACCCTGACCACCAACCTGCCGGTCCTCAAACGTCTGGCTCGGGAGCTGCGTGACGCCGATTGGAAGGTCACGGCTGTGTTGGAGACGGACACCTGGGTCGCAGACGAACCGCCGCTGACCGCCGCTGAACGCCAATACCGCCTGATCGACCTGTTGCCCGGCGACCAGACGGGCCGCTCTCTGGGAGTGGCTATCGATATCGGCACCACCTCCAACGTGGTCTGTCTGGTCGATCTGCTCTCCGGTCAGATCATCGACCGCGCTTCAGACTATAACGGTCAGATCTCCTGCGGCGAAGACATAATCTCGCGCATCATCTACGCCCAGAAAGGCGATGGCCTGACCCAGTTGCAACGCCTGGTGCTCAAAACCCTTAACGGCCTTTTGGAAGAGTTGTCTGCCCGCAATCACGTCAATCCCAGGGAGATCAACAAAGCGGTGGTGGCTGGTAATACGACCATGGTCCAGCTCTTTCTGGGCCTCAATCCCAGATACATCCGCCTGGAGCCTTATATCCCGACCGTCACCCATCCCCTGCCCATCACCGCCGAAGAGATAGGGCTGGACATTAACCCCCAGGGGACCGTCGATTGTCTGCCAGGGGTAGGCGCTTACGTGGGAGCGGACATCACGGCCGGCGTCCTCAGTTCCGGCATGTACAAGACCGATAAGCTGACTCTCTTCATCGACGTGGGCACCAACGGCGAGATCGTGCTCGGTAACGCCGATTGGCTCATCTCTTGCGCCTGTTCGGCCGGGCCAGCCTTTGAGGGAGCCGGAGTGCATCACGGGATGCGGGCCACGGCGGGAGCCATCGAAGAGGTGTGGATCGACCAGCGCACTCACGAGCCAACCTATCGAGTGATCGGCAACATCCCGCCCCGAGGGATCTGTGGTTCGGGCATGATCTCCCTCCTGGCCGAGATGTTCATCACCGGCGTGGTGGACAAGGCCGGGAAAGTTCGCCGCGAGCTGCCCACCGCCAGGGTGCGGGTCGGCGATCACGGCGGCGAGTACGTGGTGGCCTGGGCCTCAGAGACGGGCATTGGCCACGACATCGTTTTGACCGAGGTGGACATCGAAAACCTGGTCCGCACCAAAGGAGCGATCTACGCCGGTTTCTCCGTCCTGGTGCGGAGCGTGGGCCTGGAACTGGCCGAGGTGGAGCAGGTTTTTATCGGCGGGGCCTTCGGGCAGTACATCAACATCGAGAAGGCCATCCAGATCGGACTGCTGCCCGATATGCCCTGGGAGCGCTTCAAGTACCTGGGCAACACCTCTGTGCGCGGGGCGTGTTACGCCTTGCTGTCCCGTGAGTTGCGCCGCCAGGTGGTGGACATCGCCAGCAAAATGACCTACCTGGAACTCAGCGCCGACAACACCTTTATGGAGCAGTTCATGTCTGCTCTCTTCCTGCCCCACACCGACATCCTTAGCTTCCCTTCGGTGATGAAGCTTTTGGAGAATAGGTGAGGTGAAAGCCTGTAACCTGTTGCCCCTGGTCGGTTATACGGCGCTGACCCTGGCCCTGACTTATCCTCTGGCCCTGAACTTTAACACCGCTATCCCTGGCGACGGGTTCGACGGCTGGCAAAATTACTGGAATCTGTGGTGGGTCAAGGGAGCGCTGGTAGACAGGGGGGCCAACCCTTTCTTCACTGACTACCTGGATTATCCCACGGGAGTCAGCCTGTACTTTCACACTCTGAATATCTTCAACGGCCTGCTCACCCTGCCCATACAACTGCTCTTCGGCCTGGTGGTGGCCTATAACAGCGTGGTGCTGTTCTCCTTCGTGATGGGGGGCTATGGCGCTTATCTGCTGACGCGGTACGTGCTGGAGGGAGGAGAGGCTGGAAGAGCGGGATATCCGGCCTCTGCCGCCTTCGTGGCCGGGCTGGTCTACACTTTTTCGCCCTTTCATTTCGCTCATCTTTTGGGCCACATGCAGGTCATTTCCCTGGAATGGCTGCCTTTCTACGCGCTGTATCTGCTCCGGGCCGTGGGGCCAGGGATCAGGGACAAGGGACAGTTGCCCGGCACTGAAGAAACCAGGTTTTTGCTAAAAAACCTGGTTTCTAGAGACACCTGGAAAGCCGCTCTCTTTCTGATCCTGACTGCCCTGTGCGACTGGTATTACGTTTTATATGCTCTCATCTTCACTGTGCTGTACCTTGGCTACCTGGGTTGGGCGCGGGACTTTGCACGTTTGAAGAAAGCTCTGGCGGTAAGCGCAGGCGTGGGTCTGATATTTGTGGTCGTCCTGTCGCCTCTCTTATGGCCTATGGTGCGGGAAGCCAGCGCCTCCGCTTACATGGTGCCCGAGCAGGAGCACGTCCTGCTTCTCTCGGCCGATTTGCTGGCTTTGGTCACTCCCAACGAGATGCATCCTCTGTGGGGCGAACAGGTTCGGGCCTGGAGCGAACGTTTCACCAGCACCACCTCAGAGCGGATGGTTTTCGCCGGTTACGCGCCGCTTGTGCTGGCTGCTTTTGGGGTGTGGGCGGCCTGGCGGCGGGTCAGATTTTGGGTGGTGACCGCCTTGACCTTTTGGGTGCTTTCCCTGGGGCCGGTCTTGCACGTGGCGGGCCAGACTACCGGGCTGCCCCTGCCTTACGCTCTGCTGCACCGCTACGTGCCTTTCGTGAAGATAGTGCGCTCCGTCAGCCGGTTTGACGCCGTGGTGATGTTGAGTCTGGCGGTTTTAGTCGGCTGTGGTTTGCAGCAGATAGCGGGTGGGAAGCGGCGCACGGTCGTAACCGCTTTGGCGGGGGTTTTGATCTGCTTCGAGTTTCTGGCCGTGCCCTATCCCATGAGCGCCCCGGATACGCCCGCTTTCTACCACACTCTGGCCCAGGATAAGGACGATTACGCCCTTCTGCACGTGCCTATGGATTGGGACCGCCCCAACTGCCTGCTTTACCAGACCGTACACGGCAAGCGCCTGATCTCGGCCTACACCTCGCGGGCCAATCCGCGCTCCCTGGTGGAGCGGACGCCGGTGCTTCGGCATTTTCGTTATCCCGACCCGGACGTCATCGCCCAGGATCAGGATTTGGGTCGCGTCGGCCAGAGCGTGCTCAGAGCCTTAAAGGTACGCTACCTGGTCATCGATCTGTACCAGTTGCCCATTGAGGCCGAACGGGAAGCAAATTTGCTGCTCGTGGGGAAGATATTTGGTTCCACGCCGCCCGTCTACCAGGACGAGAGGCTGATAGTGTACCACCTGAGCGAGAAATCGGCAGGAGGCAATGGAAAGAATGAATGACGGCACAGGCGGCTTGAACCTGACCATAGTTATTGAACCGGACGAAGAGGGTGGGTACATAGTCCACTGCCCTGAACTCAAAGGTTGCTGGTCGTGCGGCGATACTGAGGAAGAGGCCCTGGCGAACATCGAAGAGGCTATCATCGGTTGCCTGAAGGTCCGTCTAAGGTGGGCTATCGAGGATGTAAAGCAAGAAATCAATCCGATTATGGGCTACCAAAATCATTTAGATTACAAGGAGGTAAGAGTATGTTAGCTATTGGCGAGAACATTCAAATCATCTCCACCGTGGTGCGGAAGGCCGTCGATAACCGCGACCCCAAACCCCTGCAAGACCTGGCCCGAAAACAACTTGAGGGCGGAGCGGATGTCCTGGACCTCAACATTGGCCGCCGCAAGAAAGATGGGGCGGAGGTGATGCCCTGGATGGTGGACATCATGCAAGAGGTGGTGCCTGGGGTGCCTCTCTCCCTGGATACCACCAACCCGGTGGCCATTGAGGCCGGCCTGAAGCGTTGTAAGGAACTGGGCGTAGAGGCTTTCATTAACTCTATCTCGGCTGTGGAAGAACAAATGGATCAGACCGTCCCTCTGGCAGCCGAATATCAGCCCAATGTGATCGCCCTGACCATGACCAAGTCCGGCATTCCGGTCAGCGCCGAGGAACGGGTGGGAATCGCCCTGGAAATCCTCCTCCCTCGTTTCGAGGAGGCCGGTGTCCCTACGGAAAAGCTCTACCTCGATCCTCTGGTGCTGACCGTGGCCGGGTCGCAAGAGTACGTGCCCAACGCCATCGAGACCGTCCGCTTTCTGAAACAGGCCGCCGACCCGCCGCCCAAGACGGTGGTGGGTCTGTCGAACGTTTCCAACTCGGTGCCTCACGAGGGACGCAGCCTCATCAATCGCACCTACCTGGCGATGCTGCTGGCCGCCGGGCTGGACGCCGCCATCGTGGATCCCCTGGATACGGAGCAGAACGAGGTCGTCCGCATCGTCGAGGAGCGGGACGATAGCACCCCGCTAGGCCGGCTGTTGCTCAACCTCTACGACGCTACGGCGGCTATGGAGGAACTGGACCCCGACCTGGTGGATAAGGACGATCCCGACCAGGTGGCGATCTGGAAGACGGTGCAGATTCTCCAGAACAAAGTCATCTACGCCGATTCGTACCTGGTTGTTTAAACGGCCAATAAAAAATAAAGGAGAGTGTAACATGCGTAAAATAGCGACTATCATTATTGTTCTATCTATCTTGCTCACGGCTTTGCCCGCCATGCCTGTTTTTGGGCAAGAGGAGGAGCTACCGGAAGCAACGCCAACGATGCCGACCGAGGGCCAGGTGGAAGAGGTAGAGAGAAACCCCTGGCTGGAGGCCCTGGACGAACTGGACAGCTACCGCTACCTCCTCAGTATCACCGCCGAGGGCGCCCTGGCCGAAGAGATGGACGGGATGGCTAACTTCAGCCTGGAAGGGGCTTACACCCATGACCCGCAGGCCATCCACTTAGTCATGACCGTGCCCGAAGACACCGTCGCTCCAGAAGACATGCCCTGTGGCAAAACGCGCTGCGAGTACATCGTCGTCGGCGAGCAGGGCTGGCTTTACGACGACGAAGCCGAGACCTGGACCTATGATACGACTGCGCCCATGATCGCCGGTTTCATCGCCCCGGCCTTTTTCCTGGAAATGTTCCTGGGAGCATGGCCGTCCGACCTGGCCCCGGAAAAAGAGCACGGAGACTTAGAGGGCGTGGACACCAGCTACTACCGCTGGACGCCCACCCCCGAAGAACTGATAGAAATGGAGTTAGGCGAAGAGGGAGAGGTCGTAGATATTACCGTCGAGGTGTGGATAGCCGCCGACCTGAACTACCCGGCCCGCGCTCTGATCACTATATTCGGCCCCGAAGACCAGGGCAAGGCCACCATCCAGATAGACGTTTTCGACGCGAACACGGATATCGCCATCGAGCCGCCGGAGGGCGCAGAAGCCGCCCCGTCCTCAACCGAACTTCCCACCATGCCCGACGCCGAAAACGTCATGCCTATGGGCGGGATGGTGATCTACGAAACGGCCAGCAGCATCGAAGAGGTGGTGGACTTCTATCGCCAGGAAATGCCCGCTCAGGGCTGGAGCGAAGACGAAGAATCGGCCTTCGTGGCGGAAGATATGGTCAGCCTGACTTTCACTAAAGACTCCCAAGAAGCTTCGATCCTCGTCTCGGTTGAAGAGGGCAAAACCCAGGTGATGATCATGACCGAGTAGACCACGATCATTCTCTGCGAACCGGGGAGAGCCTTTATACAGAGGGCTGAAGGCTCTCCGCCGGTGAAAGGGTTTGCTTGAATCCAATAGCATAAGGAGACTAAAAATGGCCGTTTACCTCAGAGCCAGAAGCGAACTGTGTTCCGGCTGCCGGGCCTGCCTGATAGCCTGCTCCCTATCCAGGTTTGGGGAAATCAACCCTAAGAAAGCCCGATTGGCCGTAGAATCCCATTTCCCCAATCCCGGAGTCTTCAAAGTGCGCACCTGTACCCAGTGTGGAGAGTGCGCCGAGGTGTGTCCTGTGGAGGCTATCCACCAGAACGAGAAGGGAGCTTATTACATCGACATGGACGAGTGCATAGCCTGCCTGGAGTGTGTGGAGGTCTGTCCTGAGCAGGTGCTCTTTACTCACCCTGACTACGAAGCGCCCTTCGAGTGTGACCTGTGCGGCGAGTGCGTCGATTTCTGTGGCATGAATGTCCTGTGGATTGAATGAAGGAGGGTTAGAGATGATGAATGGCTACGGCGGCCAGATATTGCGCGTGAACCTGACCGATAAGACGATTAAGAAGGAGCCCGTGACTTCCACACTGGCTGAAACCTATCTGGGAGGACGTGGCTTCGGCGTTTACTTCCTATATACCGAAGTGCCCGCCGGAGCCGACCCCCTGGGGCCGGCAAACAAACTTATATTTTCGGCCGGCCCGCTGTCCGGCACCCTGGTGCCCGGCGCGGGCAAGACGGACATCACCACCAAATCGCCTTTGACCGGCGGCTACGCCGGGGCCAACATGGGCGGAATGTTTTCGGCGGAGATGAAATATGCCGGTTACGATTCCATCATCATCGAGGGCGCCTCGGAGGAGCCGCTTTACCTCTTCATCGAGGACGATAAGGTGGAATTGCGCCAGGCCAGTCAGTACTGGGGCCAGGGGGCCATCGTGGCGGAAAGAGCCTTGAAGGACGAACTGGGCGAGGAGTTTCAGATCGCCGTCATTGGGCCGGGCGGAGAGAAGCTGGTCAAATACGCCTGCATCGGCCACGATTTCGGTCGTCAGGCCGGACGGGGCGGAGTGGGGGCCGTGATGGGAGCCAAGAAGCTGAAGGCCGTCGCCGTGCGGGGCACCAAATCCATTCCTGTCGCTGACCGGGAAGAATTCCGCAAAATGGCCGGCGAGATGTTTAAGGCCTGCTTCGAGAGCGATATGATCGAAGAATGGCAGCGGCTAGGCACGGCGGGAGTGACCGTCTGGTGTAACGAGATCGGTGGTTTTCCGACCCGCAATTTCCAGGGCGGATTTTTCGAGGGCTATCAGAATCTGAGCGGCGAGGTGATGCGGGAGAAGATCGTCGTCACCGACAAGGGCTGCTTTGCCTGCCCTTCTCCCTGCGGCAAGTGGTCGTACAGCAAAAAGCACCAGGTGCGCGTCGAGGGGCCAGAGTATGAGACCACCGCCATGCTCGGCGGCGACTGCGCCCTGGACGATATCGAGGATGTGGCTAAAGCCAACTACATCTGCGACGAGTTGGGCATCGATACCATCTCGGCCGGATCCTGTGTGGCCTTTGCCATCGAGTGCTTCCAGAAGGGCATCATTACCACGGAGGACACCGGCGGCCTGGAGTTGAATTTTGGCGATGCCGAGGCGGTTTGCACCCTGCTGGAGCACATTGCCCACCGCCAGGGTCTGGGCGATGTGCTGGCCGAAGGCACCAAATACGCCGCCAGTGTTTTCGGCGGCCATAGCCTGGACTTTGCTATCCAGGTCAAGGGCATGGAGCAGAGCGGCTACGAGACCCACAACGCTCCTTCCATGCTGCTGGCCTATATGACCTGCGACGTGGGCGCCCACCACAACCGGGCCTGGGCTATCACCTACGATCTCCAGGTCGAACGGGACGCCGTCACCCCCGATAAGGCGGCCAAGGTCATCGAGCTTCAGCACATCCGGCCCTTGTTTGACGCTATGGGCGCCTGCCGTTTGCAATGGGTGGAGTTGGGCCTCAGCCTGGACCTTTACCCCCCCACGATGAAGGCCCTCACCGGCCTGGACCGCTCCCTGGGGGATTTGCTCAAGATCAGCGAGCGCGTCTGGAACCTGACCCGCTCCTTCTGGGTGCGCGAAGTAGAGGGCTTTGGCCGGGAGTGGGATTACCCCCCACCACGCTTCTACCAGGAACCGGCGGTGGGCGGCGTGACCGACGGCAAGCTGACCACCTGGGAAGAGGTGCAAAAACTCCTCGATATGTATTACGAACAAAGGGGGTGGGATTCAAATGGCATCCCCACCAGAGAGAAGCTGGAGGAGTTGGGGCTGACAGAGCTGGTGCAGGCTTAACAACGAACGTAACAGCGAACAGAAGAAAACAACGCAGTAAAACCAAAAGGGCGAGGGGAGAGAGCGTTTCCCTCGCCTTTTCCCTTTAATGCCCATAAAGCACAAAATCCATCCACTTTTAGAGGAGGATTTTGTCGCCATGTCTCTACAGCTGGGGGACAGGGATTCGAACCCCGGCTTACTGATCCAGAGTCAGCTGTCCTACCACTAGACGATCCCCCAGAGTTGTAAACGTCCTTATGATTACAGCGAACGTCTGCCGCAGGCGGGTTTTTCTTCTTCGCCCATATTTTACCACACCTCAGCGCTTTTGGCAAGGTGGCTCCCTGATTTGGAAAATTGAAAAGCTATGCCGGATGTCAAATTTAGGTTGACAAATCGCTGAAAATCGGGTATATTCATGGATGGAGAGAATCGGATGCCCGTCCGAGTGGATAATGTGGTCGATGAATCAGGGGAAGGGAAGGGGGTGATCTGCCGCGCTCCAGGAGGTGTAAATAAGAGAAAGCACGAGGATGTTTGGTCATCAGGCCGGAAGTGAAAATCCAGAAAAATTCAAGGAGGAAAGAAGAAATGTTTGCGAAGAAGCGCATAGCGGCGTTCTTTTCCCTGGTGCTGGCGCTGTCCCTGGTGTTCGTGGCCTGGGGGCCGGCCGCCGCTCAGGAACCAGAGGAGCCGATCATCCCGGAGGGAGTGGAACCGAAGGGCACCATCACCTTCTGGCACGCCATGAGCGGCAGTCGCGAGGAGGTGGTCAACGATCTGGTGGACTCTTTTAACGCCCTCAACCCCGACATCACGGTGGAGGCGGAATACACAGGGAGCTACGCCGAGACCCTGACCAAGGCCCTGGCCGCCTATCGGGCCGGTAAGCCGCCTCACATCATCCAGGTTTACGAAGTGGGGACGCAGTCGATGTTGAATTCCGGGGCCACCGTGCCCGTTTACAGGCTCAACCGCGGCGAGGTGAATTTTGCCGAGGTGGTGCAGCCCATCGTCAAGTACTACAGCGTGGAAGGCAACCTGCACTGTATGCCGTTCAACAGTTCCACGGCCATGCTGTACTACAACAAGGACGCCTTTGAAGCCGCCGGGCTGGATCCCAATAAGCCGCCCCGCACCTTCGACGAGGTGCTGGAGTACGGCAAGAAGATCGTGGAGGCTGGCGCGTCCCAGGGCGGCATCGCCTTTGGCTGGCCGGCCTGGATCTTCGAGCAGATGCACTCCACCCACGACCAGCTCTACGCCAACAACGATAACGGGCGCAGCGGGCTGGCTACTGAAGTGTACTTCAACCAGGAATTCGGGGTTAAGGTCATGGCCGAGTGGCAGAAGTGGGCGCAAGAAGGCGTGCTGATCTACGGCGGCCGCGAATACAAGGCCAACGACGCCTTCCTGGCCGGACAGGTAGCCATGCTGATCCAGAGCACTTCCAGCCTGGCCGGCATCCTGGGTAAGGCCGAGTTCAAAGTCGGCACCACTTTCCTGCCCCGCCTGCCCGGCTATCCGCCGGGGAACAGCGTGGTCGGGGGCGGCTGCCTGTGGGTGATGGACGGCCACAGCGAAGAAGAGCTGGCCGCCGCCTGGGAGTTCCTCAAATACAGCTTCACCGAGGAGCGGTCCATCATCTGGCACAAGGGTACCGGCTACTTCCCTAGCAGCAACTCCGCCCTGCGCACCCTGCTGAACGAGGGTTGGTTCGCTGCGGAGCCCAACCACCTGACCGCCTTCCTGCAAATCCTCAGCGGGACCGATACCCCGGCTGCCCGTGGGGTGTTGCTAGGCAACTTCGTCCAGATCCGGGACGTGACGGACACCATCTTCGAGGAGATCGTGGTCAACAACATGGATCCCCAGGAGGCCATGGACAAAGCAGCCGAAGAAAGCAACCGCATCCTGAAGGAATACGGCGAACTTTACGGCCAGGAGTAAGATTGACGTAAAAGACGGGTGTGGAGGGCGCTCCTCCACACCCGGTCTATCTGCCTCCCCGGCATCGTCTTTGGGAGGCCGTTTACATTGGACAAACATCAGCCCGGCCCGGCGACGGGCCGGAAGTATTTTTAAGCGGTGAGGATGAATGCAAGCCAGATTTCCTAACAAGCTCCTGCCCTATCTCCTGCTCAGTCCCAGCGTGATCATCGTGCTCGTTTTCTTCGTCGTTCCCAGCGCGCAGAGTCTATATCTCAGCTTTTTCCGCGTCAGCCCGCTGGGCGACCGCACCATTTTTGTGGGATGGCAAAACTTCGTCAGGCTGATAGGCAGCAGCGAGTACCATAACTCGATTCGCGTGACTTTGGTTTTCGCCCTTTTCGTGGTGACGGTGGGCCTGTTGCTCAGCCTGGGGATCGCGGTGGTCGCCAATCAGCGCTTCCCAGGTTTCGCCCTGTACCGCACTTTGCTCATCTGGCCTTACGCCCTTTCGCCGGCCATTGCGGGCACGATCTGGGCCATGATCCTGGACCCCACCATCGGGGTGGGCACTCACCTGCTGGCCCAGCTCACGGGCTACAGCTTCAACTGGCGGATGAATAGCACCTCGGCCCTGATCTTTTTGATCGTGGCCGCCACCTGGAAGATGTTAGGCTACAACGTTATTTTCCTCCTGGCCGGATTGCAAGCCCTGCCGCCGGAACAACTGGAGGCCGCTTCGCTCGACGGGGCCAACGCCTGGGTGCGTTTTTGGCGCATCTCTTTCCCTCTTCTCTCGCCCACGACCTTTTTCCTGTTCATTATGAACACCCTCTACGCCTTCTTCCAGGTTTTCGGCATGGTGCACATCACTACCGAAGGTGGCCCCGGACGGGCTACCGACGTGCTGGTCTACATGCTCTATCGCGATGGGTTCATCGGCATGGATACCGGCTTTGCCTCGGCTCAATCTATTCTGCTCCTGATCCTGGTCTCGGTTCTGACCATCCTGCAATTCCGCTATGCCGGGAGGAGGGTTTTCTATCAATGAAGCAACACAAAATTGTGGTTCAGATTCCGGCCCACGCGGTGATGTGGCTGACCATCGGCCTCATCCTCTTTCCCATGCTGTACGCCATCATCCTCAGCACCCAGAGTCCGGCCCAATACTACTCCTATCCGCCGGACCTGAAGCCCGGTTCCTCTGTGGTGGAGAACTACCGCGCTGCCTGGGAGCAGATCAACATGGGCCGCCTGCTGGGCAACACCTTCTTCATCGCCATCAGCGTGGCGGTGGGCAAGATCGCGCTCAGCATCCTGGCCGCTTTTGCCTTCACCTATTTTCAGTTCCGGGGCAAGACCGTGTTCTTCGTCCTGATCCTGATCACCCACATGCTGCCCCTGCCGGTGCGCATCGTGCCCACCTACGAATTGATGGACCGCTTCAATTGGGTCAACACTTTCTGGGCCTTGACCGTCCCTTTCTTTGCCAGCGCCACCGGCACGCTGCTGTTTAACCAGCTTTTCCAGATGGTGCCCTCTTCGCTGGCCGATGCTTCTCGCATCGACGGGGCCACCCCGCTGGAATTCCTGTGGCACGTGTTGGTGCCCATGGCCCGCACCAACGTGGCCGCTCTCTTCCTCATCGAGTTCATCTACATTTGGAACCAGTATCTCTGGCCCCTGCTTGTCGCCAACGCCAGGACTACCCGCGTGGTGCAGGTCGGGATCAAACAGCTCATCGCCACCGACGCAGCCGTCGATTGGAACATCGTCATGGCCGGGGTGGTCATGGCTATGGTCCCTCCTCTGCTGGTGCTGTTTGGGCTGCAAGGCAGTCTCATCGAGGGCCTGTCCTTCGCCGAGGAGAAATTGTGAAAGTTTCGCAAAACCCCCCACTTTTCCGGCAAAAAATAGATTTGCGAAAAAAAGGTAGATGGGTTATAATATTGAAGAAGGGACAGGGCGAAACGAACGCCCCACAATCGCTTCTAAGCCCCGTAACGCTCGAAAGAGGGCTTCTTTCCCCTCTCCACGCCCGGCGGTGGGGTGTGGTAGCAAGGCATCTAATCTCCTTCGGGAGACTGAAACGAGTGTATTCGTCCGGGTCTGCGGCGACGCCGTTGATGTAGCAAGGCATCTAATCTCCTTCGGGAGACTGAAACCTCGTCTCCCGGCGGCTCACCATCGCCTGGGGCAGCGTAGCAAGGCATCTAATCTCCTTCGGGAGACTGAAACCCATCCGGTGGGCGCTCAGAGACTACGCAGACGGTCCTGTAGCAAGGCATCTAATCTCCTTCGGGAGACTGAAACTCATGCCCGCCTCTATGCCACACTCCTTGATTTGACGTAGCAAGGCATC
>DAOULT010000175.1:0-31044 GCA_034417895.1 Anaerolineae bacterium
AATCGTGGTGTCATTGCTGCCCTCCCTGGTTAGTTGATTCCAGGGAGAGCGTACCACAGATTCTAGATTGTGAAAGTTTTCACGGAATTGAAACCCTTGATTTTTGCGCAAAATTAGGGTGGCAGACTTAAATCTTATTGTGAGGAGGGTATCTTAATGTCAGCAGGGAGGGCGAAAATCATGATAGTCGATGACCACCATATGTTTCGCAGTGTTCTCAAGGAGACGCTGAAGCTCGGTCGCTACCAGGTCATCGAAGCCAGCAACGGCCCGGAATGCCTGGAGCTGGCTCGTCAGCAACAGCCCGACGTGATCCTTATGGACATCGCCATGCCCGGCATGGACGGGCGTGAAGCCTACCACTTATTGCGGGAAGATCCTCTCACCAGCGATATCCCCGTGATCGTTCTAACGGCCCTGAAAGGCAAGTACATCGATCGCGGCACCATAGAAGCTGAGGTCGATGATTATCTGAATAAGCCCTGCAATCTGCAAGATCTGGAACTTGCTATTGAAAAGCAACTGGTCAGACGCGCCTACAAAGACCCGAGAATATGAACCCTGTCATGGCCTGATCGCTATCGTCTTCTGCCAGGGAGTATCGTTCTGTCCCTCGAAGGTGCCTGCTCCTTCGGCTATCATGTCGTACTGGAGGGTGTAGGTCCCTTCTTCTGTGGGGGCCAGCCATTGAAAGTTGAGCGTCACCGTCCCGCCGGGCGGCACCTCGCCGGGCAGATCGACCCATAACGGATATCGTAACGGATGAGCGGCCAGGCTGCGCGGCGGAATGTTCCCCGCCTGGGCGTTCACCCCCAGCCAATAAACCTGCGGCTGCCAGGTATCCCAGCCGTCGTTGCGGATCACGACCTGCACGTCGCAGGTCTGGCCGGCCTGGGCCAGCGCCGGGAAGGTGTCGGATACATACGTGGCCCGATAATCGTTATGCCCTCCCAGATAGAGACGCATCAGGTAGAAGAAAGTGTAGGGATCGACGACCTGGTAGTCGGGGTGTAGAACCAGGCCGTTCTCGTCCCGAACCAGGCCGCCCGCATCGTCGGCCTGGAGCCGCTGCGTTACCTCCCACAAAAAGTCCGGCCCATACGAGGTGCTCCTGAAGATCAAAAACTTCGGCTCGTTGACGCTGTGGCTGGAAAGGTACGCTTTGTAGGAGTTATGGATGTCCAGGGCGGCGTTTTCGGCGTTGGTTATCGCCCCGGAGCCTACCTGCCAGCGGGCGACGAGGGGCACGCCCTGGAACAGACGCGGCCAGGGCCCCTCTAACCTCATGTGGTCGAAGATCATCCCCTCTCCGGCCAGAGGCACGAAGAGAGCTTTTTTGTTGTCGTTCAGCGCGCCGCCTTTGCCGTTCCATATCCAGCCCTGGACGCTGTAATTCAGAGGACGATAATAGCGCAGGGAGTGCTGCAACCACATCGAGTCAAAGACCAGGGGCAGAGCGCCAGGATTGACGTACCCTGCCCCGCTGTTGGGACCGACAAAGAAATCCTGGTCGGTCCTGGTCTGGAGGAAATAAGTCATGACGTCCGGCATGACCTCGATGAGGCCAGGGTTGAAGCCCCAGGCGATGGGGAGCTGCCCCCGTTTCCCGTCCCGCCAGGGGTAGGGGAAGGCGCTGTCGGGGATGACGTAGACGCTATGGGCCAGGTCGTAGTCCCCGGCGTAGTAAAGAAGATAAGTTTTGTTGGCTACCGTCCCTGCCGGGGTCAGGTAGCCTTTCTCCATCAACTGTTCCCTGGCAGGCGGAGGGGGCTGCACGTATCTTTGCGGTCGGGGAGCAAAGCGGTGGACGGACAGGTTAGCCAGAGCCAGCCCCACGATATCCCCGCCCCCGCCAGCCAGATAAGCGCCATAGGAAGAGAAAAGCCAGGTGCTCTCCCACTCTCCGGCGGCGTCGGTGTGGCTGCCGCCTGCGTCCGGGGCGTTGGAGTATTTCTGGTACCAGGGGATGTAACCCCAGATGCAGATCAGCTCCGAGCCTGCCTGCTTACGGGCCGAACTCAAAATGGCCTGGAGGGTGGATAGATCGGCCCCCGCCGCCTGGCCGGGGTCGTCCACAGGCGGCTCCGCCCAGGGCGACAGGTCGAAGACGAACCCCTCGTTTTGCACCACGTAATCCCGCTCGAAGGCGTACACCCCCCGGCGAGTCATCCGCTGCTGGCTATACAACACCGCCGGCCAGCCGTCCTCGAAGTAGGCCAACAGGGTGGGGTTGGCCTGTCCGCTGTCCAGGTACTCTTCTTTGGCCCACAGGTAAGCCTCGTTTTTAGAGCCGAATTTGCCCACCAGGGAGCGCTGAACCGGCAGGCGGCTGGTCACCTCCGCTTCCAGGGCGCTGCCGGCCCGCAGCACGGCCAGGTTCTCCACCCCGGCGATGGTGGTAGCCACGTTCAGGGTGGCCGGGACGCGGGCATCCCACAGCACGACGCCCGCCAGGTCGTCCCTGAAGATGTCGAGCAGATGCCCCACACTTTCGATGCTGATCACCTGGTAGCCGGCCAGCCAGCCATAGGATTTACTCCCCTCGCGGAAGATGTTCAGCCAGCGTTTATCTATGCCTGGCGCGCCGCCCCGGTCGTGGTCGTGGATGAGGTACAGGCGCGGCCCGCTCTTGTTGACGATGCCCTGGAGCGTGGCGGCGAAGATGGTCAGGTCGTAATCGTCCAGCAGGTCGGGAAAGGTTTTGCCTGCCGGGGGTGGCCCAAAGTCGGCGCAGAAGATGCCGGGCCGGGTCAGGGGGACGCAGTACTCGTAGTGATTTAGATGGTGGGCGCTCAGGTCGTAGACGTAGAGAACCTGTTGAGCCTGGCCGGGTGTTCCGAGGGACAACAGGAGGCCGCCGAGCAAAGCAGCCAGCAGGATCGTGATCGGTAGCTTTGTTTTCAAGTTTCTCTCCTACCTCAAAATGTTTTGTCTACAACTGATAGTTTACTCGAATCGCCGGAAAAAGCAACTTAACCGGCTCTTTTTATTCCCCCAGGGCAATCCTGGGCGGCCCTATGGCCTACGCATTCGCCCTGCCAGGCTGCGCCGGCGGTGTCATTGCGAGAAAGGGTCAATCGCGGTATAATAGCACAGAGTCCGAAGACACTCGATTCGCGAGCGCTCGGAATTTCCCCAGGAAAGCTGTCTTGACATCTCACAGAGGGTATGCTATACTTTAATTAACAACGATGTAATGTTATAACATATAAGTGCCATGTTATAGCACGTAGTATAATGGCGCTCAGACTCCCCCGTCATCCCCTAAGCTCATGCCTGCCAGGGAGAGAGCCATAACTCAGGGAGGCTGTTTTTTGGACGACCAGGCAATTGAAAAGATTCTCAAGAAACTGATCGACACTAACAAACGACTTAAAGAAGAAAACAAAGCGACTCTGGAACGCATTACTACCCTACAGGTGTTGCAAAATCTGACCCAGTCTCTTTCTTCGGAGTTGAACCTTGAACCCTTGCTTAAAAAGATATTGCGTTCCGCCGTCGAAGTAGTGGGCGCCTCGGCTGGCTCTCTGCTCCTGCTGGACCCCATCACCGATGAATTGGTCTTTGAGGTTATCGAGGGTGGGGGGGGAGAGGCTTTGGAAAAACGGCGTATGAAGAAAGACAAGGGCATCGCTGGCTGGGTGGTCACCCACCGTCAACCATTGATCGTCCAGGATGTCAATAAGGACGATCGTTTCTACAAAGACATTCTGAAAGGCATCGATTTTCAAACCACTTCCCTTATCTCCATTCCTATGATGACCAAAGGACGGGTTATCGGCGTGCTCCAGATTTTGAACAAAGAGTCGGGCGACCTTTTCAACGACGAAGATGTGGATATCCTGACCACCTTTGCTGCTCAGTCGGTGATAGCTATTGAGAACGCCCGTTTGTATCGTGACCTGTGCGAGGAGAGAGATAGAATTGTAGCCGTTGAGGAGGACGTGCGCAAACGTCTGGCCCGCGACCTTCACGATGGCCCGGCGCAACTTTTGGCCGCGATCCTTATGAATCTGGCCTTCATAAAAAAGCTGGCCGCCAGAGAACCGCGCAAAGTTGAGGAGGAAGTGGCCGACCTGGAATCTATGACCGCCAAGGCTCTACGCCAGGTGCGCACCATGCTCTTTGACCTGCGACCGGTTATCCTGGAGACTCACGGCCTGGCGCCAGCTCTGGAGACCTACGTGGAGCGTCTTCGAGAGAATGAAGGGATGGCTATCCACCTGAGCGTTGAAGGTACGCTGGAGAGATTAGAACCCCACGCCGAGTCAGCCATCTTCTCTATTGTCCAAGAAGCGATCAACAACGCTAAAAAGCACGCCGAAGGGGGCCAGGTGTGGTTGACCGTTCAGCGCCAGGAGGATGAACTGGTAATAAGCATCAAAGATGAGGGGCCAGGATTCGATTTAGCCAGTGTAGAGAGGTCCTACGGTCAACGGGGCAGTCTGGGCCTGATCAACATGCGGGAACGAGCCGCCTTGATCGAGGGTAATCTGTCCATCCAATCCACCGTCGGCCAGGGCACCACCGTCGTCTTGACTGTACCCTTGCAGAAGTGCGACCATAATTAACAAGCCCTGGGTGTAAAACTTTTATGCAATTTTTCCTTTACCTGTTGCTGGCCCACGTGCTAGGCGATTTTCCTTTTCAAACGGATAGAGTGGCGGCCATAAAGCGTGAAGGCTGGCTCGGGTTAGTCATCCATGTGTTTATCGTGACTATGATCACTGGCGCTTTATCGTGGGGAAAGACGCCTTACTGGGGGTTTTGGACCGCCCTGGTGGGCTTGAGCCACATCGCTACCGATCAGATGCGCACCTTCGTCCTGAAAGGCACTGGCCGCAAAAACGTCCTGTATTTTCTGGGCGATCAGGCTGTCCACATCCTCATCATCGTGCTGATCGCCGCCCTGGACGAAAGTTGGCAAATGGACAACTCTGGCTTTTTCTTTGGGAGCGCCGTGCCGCTAAGCAGCCTGTGGGTAGTCTATTTAATCGCTCTCGTCTTGCTGATCTGGGCTGTACCCATCCTGGAGGCGGAGATGACTCGCGCCGTAGTTGAGCCGGACGAGTGGATGGCCTGGAGTAAAGGGGTGCGCATCAGGCCGCTTGACAGGTTGTGGGGCCCTTTCGAGCGGCTAATAGCGGTGGGTTTGATCCTCCTCGGCTATCTATATCCTGTCCCCTGGGTCTTCCTGCCTCGTATCTACCTGCAAAAAAAACAATGGATAAACTCTCCCTACAAACGGTGTTTCGTCGTCAAGGTGCTGACCAGCTTTGTCTCAGCTCTGCTCATTGGTTTTCTCCTGGCTGCCGTGCCCGTGTCTCCTGGATAGACCTTGCCCTGGCAGCACGTTCCCCGGCCTGTCAACTTTTATTGAAAGGTTGTTAAAATGACCTTCTTGTGTTTCTATGCATCCTTATCCTGGCTCTCAGTTCTCTTCCGATACGCCCGGAAGCGCTGGCCCTACGGCGTCCTGGGGTGTTTAATAGGGCTGCTGGTTCTGGGAAGCGGCCCGGCGGCCTCTGCCTTTGGCGGAGAACCGCTCCCCTCGACGGCCATCCCTGCCTCTCCCTCGCCGGCGCAGGTCATCTTCGACCCAGACCCCTTTGAGGCTACCATGATCGAGTCTGAACAGGCCGCCCTGGTCAGCCTGGACGATCCAACTCACTATACCCTGGACGTGACCGTCGATTGGCAGGACATGAAAGTCTCTGGCACAGAGCGAGTGCTCTACACCAACAATGAGACCGAAGCCCTGCCCGATCTTTATCTCCGCCTCTATCCCAACGCCAGGCATTACGCCGAAGGCGAGCTGGCCGTCGAAAAGGTGATGGTCAACGGACAAGAGGGACAGTTCAGGGTGGATGGCACCATCCTGGAAGTGCACCTGGCGGAGCCTCTGCCTCCCGAAAAGCAGGTCGAGTTGAACCTTGATTTTGTGGTAACTGTCCCTCATCGCGACGACCGCTTTGGCTACTACGAGGGCGTGATGGCGCTGGGTCACTGGTATCCCATGATGGCTGTCTACGACGACGAAGGCTGGAACCTGGACC
This sequence comes from Anaerolineae bacterium, assembly GCA_034417895.1. Taxonomy (GTDB): domain Bacteria; phylum Chloroflexota; class Anaerolineae; order CAZYHC01; family CAZYHC01; genus DAOULT01. The sequence goes on from DAOULT010000175.1 coordinate 6,057, forward strand.
CCTACGTGGAGATGGGCGACGCTTTCTACAGCGAGGTGTCAATGTTCACCGTCAACCTCACCGTGCCCCAGGAGGTGGTAGTGGTCTCCTCTGGCCTGCTGGCCGATTCCGTGTCCCAGGACGATGGCGCCGTGCGCCTGACCTGCTACAGCGGAGCCACCCGTGATTTTGCTCTGGCTCTCAGCCCCGATTACCAGGTGGTCAGCGACACGGTGGGCGAAACGACCATTAACTCCTACTATCTGCCCGGCGATGAGGAAGGCGGCCAGGATGCGCTCCAGTACGCCGTCGATTCCGTAGAGGTCTACAACGAATACTTTGGCCTCTATCCCTACACCGAGCTGGACGTGGTCGAAACCCATTTCACCGTCCAGGGTTCGCCGGGCGGGATGGAGTTTCCCGGCCTGGTCATCATCAGCAGCGAGCTTTACAGCGGCTTCTTCCAGGAAGAACTGGACACCGTCGTGGCCCACGAGGTGGCCCATCAGTGGTGGTATGGGGTGGTCGGTAACAATCAGGTGGACGAGCCCTGGCTGGACGAGAGCTTTGCCACCTATTCTTCCATCATCTACTATGAGTTCGCCCAGGGTAAGGGGATAGCCCAGGCCCAGTTGATGCTCCAGGCCGAGGCTCCCTTCGGCCTCATAGCCGTAGCCGGCCTTGACGCCCCGGTGAATAGCTCCCTGCTGGACTTCGACGATCCCCTCCATTATCAGGCTATCGTCTACAGCAAAGGGACCCTTTTCCTGGACAAGTTGCGCCAGGCTGTGGGCGACGAAGCCTTTTTCGGCATTTTACAGAGCTACTATCGAAAATACAAGTACGGTGTGGCCCGCCCGGAGGACTTTCGGCGGATGATGGAGGAAGGGGCGGGCGACAACGATGCAGCCACCCTCTACGAGCGCTGGATCCTGAAGGCCGAAGGAATAGAAGGATTGGACGAATTGCCGAGGCTGGAAGAACTGGGGCCGCTGCTGCAAATGCTCCTGGGGGCGGAATGGATGGAGGCGGAGGATTGGGAAGAGTTGGAAAAGGCCCTCTGGCAACTGCTCGAAATCCTGGGGGAATCAGGTAGATAAAATGACCACTTACCGTTTTGACCCCGTAGACCTGGAGCACATGCGCCTGCGGGGGAGACTGACGCCTGGGCAACGCATCCAGGCCATGCTCGACGCCCGGGAACTGGCCGTGGGCCTGATCCGTGGCCGACTGCGGAAACGCTACCCCGATCTTTCAGCCCGCCAGATCAACCTGAAAGTGCTGGAGGAAATTGCCCGTGCCAGGCGAACGCGCCCCGGCCCTTAGCCTGTTCCTGGATATTCTTCGCACCCTGGAAGCCATTGACGTGCCTTACATGATCATCGGCGCCTTCGCTGCCGCCGTGTACGGCAGCACCCGCGCCACCTACGACATAGACATCGTGGTGGACCTGGACGAGGCGCACATCGAGGCCCTGGCTGCTGCCTACCCGCCGCCCCGCTACTACGCCGACCCGGTGCAGATGCGCGACTCCATCCGCCTGGGCATTATGTTTAACATCATCGATACCGGGCGAGGAGAGAAGGCCGACCTGATTCCCATCACCATGGAGCCGCGATATCGCCAGGCGTTCAAGCGCCGGGGGCGGCAAACAGTTGAGGTGCCAGGCGGTGAGCCTTTCCCGGTGTGGTGCGCCTGCCCGGAGGACGTCATCGTGGGTAAGCTCATGGCCTGGGCCGAAGGACGGTCGCGCAAGCACGAGACCGATATCTACGAAATGATGGTCTTCCACTACCTGGGAATCGATCCGGCCTTGAGCGAAGCTTTCGACGAAGCTTACGTTGACGGCCAGGCGTCGGCTCTGGGGGCCGAGGTGGCTGAGTTCTGGCGGGCCGCCAAAGACGCCGCCCGGCAGGAGGCCGAGCGGGCCGGATGATTTTGTGGTCGCTATTATCGGATTAACAAAGCGATGGTCTCTATGTGGTAGGTCTGGGGGAACATATCCACGGGCTGCACCTCGACCAGTTCGTAGCCTTCCTGGAGCAGCGTCCGCACGTCGCGGGCCAGGGTAGCCGGATCGCAGGAGACGTAGACGATCCTGGTGGGGCTTAGTTCGGCTACAGCCTTCAGGGCTTCTGGCCCACATCCCTGGCGGGGCGGATCCAGGATAGCCAGGTCGATGCCCTCCTCCAGACCCGGCAGAACTTCCTCCACCCGCCCCTGGACGAATTCCACGTTCGCCAGGTCGTAAGCGGCGGCGTTGAGGCGGGCGTCGGCGATGGCCTGTCCGTGCTCTTCCACGCCGATGACCCTGCCCACCCGGTCGGCCAGGCCCAGGGCGAAGGTGCCCACCCCGCAGTAAGCGTCCAGCAGGGTCTCATCACCCTGGAGAGAGGGCGTCAGCACGTCGATCACCTGGTGCGCCAGGGCCTCGGCCTGGATGGTGTTCACCTGAAAGAAGCTGCTGGCCGAGATGCGGTATTGGCGTCCCGCCAGGCGCTCCACGATGTGGGTATTTCCGACCAGGGTTGCGGCCCGTCCGTCCGAGAGCAAAAGGACGCAGGAGAGAGGGAAATCGACTTCCAGTTCAGGCGGCTGGTCGTCCTCGGTCTCGAAGATCATCATCCTCTGGCCGGTGTTGACGCCGGCCCGCAGGGAAAGCCGTTTTAGCCCCGGCAGCTCCAGGTCCAGAGCGGCAAAGATATCGTCCAGGAGGGGATGCAGCACGTAACACACCTCGATGGGCACCACCTGGCGAGCCTGTCCCCTGCTTCTGGCGGCCACGAAACCCAGGCGGCCATCGGCGGTCAGGGAGAACTGGATGTGGTTGCGGTAGCACCAGGGTGCGGCCATGCCGATGATAGGCTCCAGCGGGGCCTCTTTTATTCCCCCCAGGCGGGCCAGTTGGTCGCGCAGGATGCTCTCTTTGAATTCCAACTGGGCCGCGTAGTCTACGTGCTGCCAGTGACAGCCCCCACACACTCCGAAGTGCGGACAACGAGGCGCGACGCGCTGAGGAGCAGGCGAAAGGACCTCGACCGGGCGCGCTCTGGCGTAGCGTTTCTTATCCTCGACGATTTCGACCAGCACCTCTTCGCCGGGCAGAGCGTAGGGCACGAAAACCACTTTGCCCTTGTATCGGCCTACGGCTTCTCCTCCATGGGCCATATCGTCTGGCCGGAGACTGAACTTTTTTCCCATCCTGACTTAACACCGTACTTTAAGTGAAACTGCGACCCTTAGGGTTTCAAAAACCCTAAGGGTCTGTTCGTGGTGTACCCTGGCTTCCTCAGAGGGAATCGGTCGGTGGCGGCTCCGTTGACTGCGGTGGCGATGTGGGTGGCGGCTGTGTGGGCAGCGGCGACGTGGGCGGCGGTTGTGTGGGTGGCGGCTGCGTGGGCGGTTCTGTCGTAGGCGGCGATGTGGGCGGCGGCTGCGTGGGCGGTTCTGTTGTGGGCGGCTGTTCCGTCGGCGTGTGTGTTGGTGGCGGCCAGGTCGGCGGCGGCTGTGTGGGCGGAATCGTAGGCGGCGGAGTAGGCGGCAAAGGCGGCAAATACAAACGCTGTCCTACGCGAATGATGTAGCTATCCAGGCAGTTAGCCCGCATGATCTCGTAGACGGTGGTTCTGTGACGCCAGGCCAGAATAGAAAGGGTGTCGCCTCGCTGCACCGTGTAGAGCCGCCAATGGGCAGGAGGATGATCACAAGGGACAGGCACCCTGGTCGAGGTGGGAGTCGCCTCAGGAGGAGGTACATACAACCGTTGCTCTGGCCGGATGGTTTTTTCGGTCAGACAGTTGGCTTCCATGAGAGCCTGCACACTTACGCCGTGTTGCGAGGCCAGAGCGTCGATGGTATCGTCCTTCTTCACCACGTAAACCTGCCAGTCCTCAGGAGGGCGGCAAATTTCGGTTGAGGATGGAGTGGGAGATGAGGTTGGAGAGGGAGTGACCTGGACGGTGGGCGTCGGCGTGTTAGTGATTGTGGGCGAGACAGGCAGGGTAGGGGAAGCAACGGTAAGCATAGCCGTCGGAGTAGGGGGTGGTGAGGAGGCAGGCGTGTCCTCTGGCCGTCCCGAAGCGGTCAGGGTCAGGTGAGCTATAGCGGTTGCCGATTGGCGCTGACCAGGCATATCCTGATAGGTTAGGAGGATACTACCCAACACCGTCAACAAGACAATACCGACAATGATCCAACTGGCAGGCACACGACTGCGCGCCATGCCATCGTCCTCTGCAAAGTCGTCTTCTTCCCACGAATAATTATGAGGCATGTTCCTTATTTTTGCTCCTCTCTGGTGCGTTCTATCCGGGCGCTGGTATTAACGATGGGTAAGGCAAAACTGAAGGTGCTGCCTACCCCCATCTCACTTTTCACCCATATTTTACCGCCATGAGCCTCGACCAGCACCTTGGCTACAGCCAGCCCTAAGCTTGTCTCGCCCAGACCGCTTATCAGCGGACGCTCGGCATGGTAGAAACGGTCAAAGGCTCTATTTTGATCTTCAGGAGCGACGCCCCCTCCCGAATCGGTGACGGACACAATCAGACACTCCGAGGGCACTTCCTCTCCTGCCCTGGGCAGCCATTCGCTTTCCACCGAGGCCCGGATGCCGATTTTGCTGCTTACGGGCGAGACTTTGCAGGCGTTGTTGAGCAGGTTGGTCATGATCTGGTGAATACACTGCCGGTCGGCCCCGATCAGGGGCAGATTCTCGGCCAGATCAAGCTCGACGGTAAGCTCTTTCTCCTCCAACTGGGTACGAGCGCCGACGACGGTGTTCTCGATAACTTCCACGATGTTGATAAGCTCGGCTTCGATCTCGACCTGACCGGAATCGATGGCGATCACCCCGGTCAGATCGTTGAGCATCCCGTCCATGCGCTCGGTATTGGCCTTGATCCGCTGGAGGAACTTACGCTGCATCTCCCCGATGATGCCTAACGACTCCCCCAACAGGAGATCGGTGTACCCCACAATGGAGGTCATGGGCGTGCGCAATTCCTGGGAGAGAGAGGTGAGATACTCATCCCTGGCCCGCTGTCTCTCTCTGGTCAGGGTCTCTCTGGTCAGGGCTTCTCCATGCAAAACGGTCACAATCCCGCCCCACTGCTCGCCAGTGCTGGCCATGGGCGTCAGTTCAGCTCTGATGGTTTTGGTCCCTATCTTCAAATCTGTCTGAAAAGGCAACACCATTTTGGTCGCTTCTTCGACGCTGAGACCGCTCAGGGCTGTTCTCACCAGTTGGATGCTCCCTCGCCACTGCTCGTCCTCGCAGACTTGTTCGAGGGGGCGACCCAGGATATCCTGGCGTGACAGTAAGAGCATCCTTTCGGCGGTATCGTTAATCATGACTACCTGGCCCTGGGAATCGCTGACGATCAGCCCGCTTTCAACCATTTCGATTCCCCGCTCGGAATCCCGGCGGGATTGACCGTCAGCTTCCAGAGCAGCCTTTTCCTCGGCCATCACCTGTAGCTCACGAGATAAACGCTCAATCTCCTGGCGACTCTTTTGAAGGGCTATTTCCAAATCGACGGCATCTTTGAACACTCTGGCTTCTTCAGTTTGAAGCTTTTCGATTAGCTTCTGAAGCTGGATTTGGGCGTGGTCCCGCTCCGTCTCTAGAGCGTGAAGTTCGACCCTCAAGCCGTCCACTTCCTCCCTGCTTTGGCGCAGCTCCTCGTCCCGGTGATTCTTGTCGGCCACTGTTCTGGCCTTCTGGATTTGTGATTTCTCCTCGAATTGCCGGATTTGGTCCTGCTTGCGGCTCAGTTCGGCGCTCATGACCCGCAGCTTGCCAGCCAGTTGTTCGGTGTCAGTTCGCCTTTTTTGGAGTTCCTTCTGGTCCGCCGCCACCACAGCCTTCTGCTCCTCCAGTTGCCTGGTCAGTAGGGCCACCTGCTGCTGACTGTTGTTTAGCTCGCCCTCCAGACGGTGCACTCTATCGACCAGCCGCGCCATCTCTCTGGTTTTATTCTCGACCTCTGCCTCACGGAGACGCAACCTTTCTTTGAACTCCGCAATGTCCTTTTTGGCCTCGATCTCCAGTTCATACAATCTCTGGGCGAACAGTTCGGCGTCCTCTTTACTTTTTTGCACCTCTGCTTCCCAAATGACCTTGTGCTTTTCACTTTCGGCTTCTTGTTTGCGCCGCGCCGAGGCTAATTGTTCAGCTTTCTCCTCCATATCACGATAAAGCCGGGCGTTCTCCACGGACACGGCGATCTGATCGGCCAGGGTCTGGCACAGCTTGCCCTGGCTGGCCGAGAAGGGCCGTTTCGTCCTGAAGTTGCCCACGATGATCACCCCGATGGCCTTATTGTTTCGCAGCAAAGGCTGAACCATCAGTGGCCCTGTTTCGTCGCTGCCCAGCAGGGCGTACAGTTTTTGCAGGGCCACGTTGTCCTCCACGTCTTCGGTCACGATCCGGCGCCGACGACGCATGGCGTGCTTGATGGCTTGTTGGTCGTTCAGAGCAAAAGTTGCTTCCTCTTTCCATTTTTGTTGGAAAGGACTATAAATAGCGGCCATGCTTATCTGGTTGGCATCTTTTTCGTCTGGAAAGGCGATGGCGCACAGGTCGGCGTCCAACACCTGGGCCACACCCTGCACCGCGTTGTCGAGCACCTGGCGCAGATCCAGGGAGGCCGTGGTTTTCTGCCCGGTTTCGAACAGGAACAGCAAGCCCTTGATCTGCTCCAAAGATTCGTGGCTGATGTCCTGGAGCATTCGACCACGGGCGCTCAGCTCTCCAACCACATTGCGATAAATGGCGATGGCTAATAGAGGGAAAGCTATCAGGTTAGCCAGGCGCTCCCAACCGGCGATGTGAGATGGTCCGGCCGGAAACAGCAGGTGCAGAACGTGCCCGGCTAACAGAGCCAGGAAAGCCCCGAAAAGCAGACCCCGTTGCCTGGTCTCATAGAGCATTAAGATCACGCAGGCCAGACCGAGCAAAACCAGTTGCCAGATCTCCCAAAAGGTCTCCTGCCAGTAACCACTGTAGCTCAAAGAGGGGGTCTGAGTGGCAGCAGAATACCACAATGGAGCCAAAGCCACGTAAGCGATGAGAGCGGTGATCATATTGACCGCCAGGAATACCCGCGAAGCCCTTCTGTTCGTCAGCAGCGGGGGCAGAAAGGCCCAACAGAGTAACACGGCAGCCAGCGTATCAAAAAAGCGCTCCAGGGGGGGCAGCAGCGGGGCCGCGCTCAACACCCCCTGCCAATCCAGCAGGGCCATCACCATCAAGGCCATGCGGGCGAAAAGAAGCCCGGCAAAGGCGAAAAGGGCGCGCTGATGTTCCTCCTGGTGAGTGCGCTGCCACTCGTCGAGGGCTATCCCCAAAGCTGCCTCTATGGCGAACAGAGTTATCAAATGGTAAACCAGTCCACCGGGGGAGGTGCTCAACAGTTCAATTATCCCTGCTTCCATCCCTGCTTCCACCCCTGCTGCAATCTTCTACAAAAATCCCGCCTGGGTCGCTGGCCGTCGTATCAATTATATCATCTTTACCGCTTTCTCGCAAAATTTCTCCACAGGCATATACATCATAACACAAGCTCTTGTTTTTTGAGTAAAGATTAGGTAATGGTTGGGTTGAGGGTTGGTTAAGGAAAAGTCATTTTCTGTACAAGGTTTTGTACACGCCGTAGTTCTCGTACACTCTTTTGATGTAACGTTGGGGTTCGCTCATAGGAATAATCTCTACGAAAAGATCAACGTCTGAGGCGCCCATTTCTTCCCGCCAGCGGGCTGCCCGACCAGGCCCCCCATTGTAGGCCGCCAGAGCCGCGAACGGATCGCCGCCCAGAAATTGAAGCTGTTGGGCCAGATACCAGGTCCCGAACTTGATGTTGAGGTAGGGCCTGTACAGGTCCTCCACCTGGAAGTCCACCCAGTTCAACTGCGAGGCTATCCATTCCCCCGTGCCGGGCATGATCTGGGCCAGGCCGCGGGCGTCGGCCCACGAGGCAGCCCTGTCCCCAAAGGCGCTCTCCTGTCGAATCATGGAGAACAACAGCAGAGGATCGAGGCCGAACTCCTCCGCTTCGGCCAGCACCAGATCGTCGAAGTAGGTAGGGAAATCCAGCTTTTGCAGGTAAGAGGGCACCTGGTAAACGGAGTTGACCGGAGAGAGCTGAACCAGCCTCTTGGCGCAGAACAAGGAAAGATCGTAAAGACCTTGCTCCCGACAGAAAAGGGCCAACTGATATAATGACAGAGGATCGTTTTCGAACCTTTCTTTAAGGGCTGTCAGTTCGTCCAGCGCCTCTTCCCTCAAGCCCACCCTTAAAAGTTCCGCTCCTCTTTGGAGGGCGTTGGAGTTTTTCAGGGCAGGGCTGAGAACCTCGATCTGGGCCGTGGTCGTGCCGGTGGGCACTCTGGCCCAGGTCAGGAGCCAGTTTTCAAGCTCTTTTTGCTCCGCTGGCGCAGGCTGAGCCAGAACGACCTCGGAGGTCGAAAAAGGATCCCCACCCCGCGTCAGGTCTATAGCCCGCAAGGCATAATAACCCTCTCCAGGGGCAGAGATGGCCTTTTGGAGATTCTGGCTGGCCTCCTGGGCCTGGCCCAGAAGTTGCTGGCTTTTAGCCAGCCATAGGAAGGTTTTGGCCTGCAAGGTCGATTCCTGGTAGGTGGACGACAGCTTACGCCAGGCTTCTACGGCCTGCGCGTGTTGGGCTAGGCGGAAGTAGCACAGGCCGGCCTGGAAAAGGGCTTCCGCTCCGTGGTCGTCTTGTGGGAACCTGGCTTGCAGCTCCAGATAACCACTGGCGGCCTCTTCGTAACGTCGCCTGTTCTCGGCCAACTGCGCTTTCTGCCACAGGGCTTCGGGCAGCCAGCCATTATCGGGATGACGCTCCACGAACTCCAGGTAGGCGCTCACCGCTCCTTCGTAATCGTCTGCGTCGGCCAGGGCCTGGGCCTGAGCCAGCCAGGCCCGACCCAGATATTCGCTCTGCGGGTAATCCTCGATCAGGGTGCGAAACTCCTCTACGGCCAGGTCGTAGCTGCCTGATTCGTGATAGGCCAGTCCAGCGTAATAGCGAGCCTCGTCGGCGCGGGTTTCCGGCTCGCTTTCGATATAGCGGTGAAAGGCGTTCACCGCCGGCTCATAAGCCTGGTTGTGGTAATCCACCAGCCCCCGCTGAAATTCGTTCATGGGCACCCCGGCATTTACCAGCTCGATCAGGGCCAGATAAGCGGGTCTGGTTTCAGGATAACCGTTGACGGCGGCCATAAAGCGGTTGTGAGCCTGGTCTACCTGGCCCCAGGCCAGGTAAGCCCGACCAGCCAGATACTCGAACCTGGCCCGGTAATAGTCGCTCAAGGGTTTGGTCAAGAGCGTATCGTACCAGTCGATGGCCCTGGCATAATTCCCCAGGTTGAGATAGAGTTCGGCTATCTTCTCCATAATGCTGATCGTTCTGCCGAGGCCGACTTCGCCTTGCAGAGCCTGCCGGTAAGCCTGAAGAGCTTCGACGTAATCGCCTGTATTCTCGTAGCAGCGTCCGACCCGCTCGTAGACGTGGCTGGCGATCAAATCTCCCCAAACCAGGTAACGGTGGTAATATTCAATGGCCTGGGACATATCTCCTGCCGCTTCGTAGCTTCGGGCCAGCAGGAAGAGAGCCTGGGAGCGCCGCACGTCTCCCGGATAGGTTTCCAGGAAGCGGCGCAGGGTGGAGAGGGCCGCAGGGTAATCGCCGTGGGCCAGGTAGCTCTCCCCCAGAAGGAGCAGGGCCTTTTTGACTTCGGCCCCATTTCGTTCGTTGTTTCGTTCGCCGTTTGAGCCGGCCAGGATGGCCTCGTACCGGGCGATGGCCTGGTCGTAATCCCCGTTTCTCTGAAAGATGCGCCCCGCTCGAAGGGATTCCGACTCCGGGGGAGCAGGAGTGGGAGTCGGCGCAACCGCAGGCGGTGTGGTGGGCGTGGGAGGCGAGATGAACGTGGAAGGGGTGGGCGTCTCATTCTCCGCCGCAACCGGCCCCAGTATAGACAAAGCTATCATCACTCCACACACCAAGCTGCACAGTTTATATAATACTCTGCTCTCTTTCATGATTCCCATAAACTCTCCTTTCGGGGGCCTGGCGTTAATGTGAAACCAGCCAACACGGATTCAGGTCACAGATTTCACGGATTGGGCCGTATTGCGCCGGGCACCTGGGAGCCTCTCTCGCCGCGCTTAAGCTTTGGTCTATATTATCGCCGTATTGTTAGAAGTTGTCAACCTTGACAAAATCCGGCAGATATGCTATAAGAGGGGAGCAAAGAACAGGTCTCTCTCATCGGAGGGGATTTTTTTTGCTATGGGAAGGAGTTAAGGGGGGGCTGAATGCGCACTATCGAATGGGATAACGGGCTGGTCAGGATGATCGACCAGAGAAAGTTACCCGGCCAGTACGTGGTGGTGGAATTCAGCGATTATCGCCAGGTGGCCCACGCCATCAAGGAAATGTACATCCGTGGCGCGCCGGCCATCGGGGCGGCGGCCGCTTTTGGCCTGGCCCTGGCCGCCCGCCAAAGCCAGGCTACGACCAGCGCCAGGCTCCTGGCCGATCTGGAAGAAGCGGCCCAGGTGCTGCGCGCCACCCGTCCTACAGCGGTCAACCTCTTCTGGGCTGTGGACAGGATGCTCAAAGAAGCTCAGCAGAGCCAGGACGGCGGAGTGGCGGCGGTGGTGCAGGCTCTCGAAACTGAGGCTTTGGCTATGGCCGACGAGGACGTGGAGATCAACAAGCGTATGGCCGCCCACGGGGCGGAGCTGATCGAGGATGGAGATTGCATTTTGACCCACTGCAACGCCGGGGCGCTGGCTACCGTCGACTATGGCACGGTGCTAGGCGTGATTCGCCTGGCCCACGTCCAGGGCAAAAACATCCACGTTTTCGTCGATGAAACCCGCCCTCGGTTGCAGGGGGCGCGCCTCACCGCCTGGGAGTTGAGGCAGGAAGGCATCCCCATGACCCTCATCGCCGACAACGCCGCCGGACATTTCATGAGAAGCGGCCAGGTGGACATCGTGATTTTTGGGGCCGACCGCATCGCCACCAATGGGGACGTAGCCAATAAGATCGGCTCTTATAAGCTGGCAGTACTGGCTAAAGAGAACAGCCTCCCTTGCTACTCGGTGGCCCCCACCTCCACGGTAGACCTGTCTATCCCCTCTGGAGACGAGATCCCCATCGAGGAACGCGACCACCGTGAGGTGACGCACATCGGCGGGGTGGCTGTCGCTCCCGAAGGAGTGCCGGTAGCCAACCCCGCTTTTGATGTCACCCCGCACCGCTATATCACTGCCATAGTGACCGAGAATGGCGTCGTTTATCCGCCCTTCGAGCGAAACCTGCGCAAGGCAGTGGAAGGGAGTCTCGGAGCTAAAGCTCAAGGAGGAATCCTGCCATGAGAAAATTCGACCCCGAACTGCTGCCCTTATCCCTGGGCAGTCTGCCTCTGTCCGATCCACAGGAAGCCTGCCAGTTTGTTCTGGAGCACACTCCGGCCATACCAGCCTGGCCGCAATTGCCTAAACGCAGCTTCCTGGAAAACATGTACGCCCAGTATAGCGAACGGTTCCCCGGAGTGGTGCTGGAGGAGGAGCGCATCTACGTGGACCGCAACCAGGACCTCGATCCAGGTCTGGAGCAGCTATACATCGCCTACCTGGAGAATGACCTGGAGCACGCTGCCATCAGCGCCGACTATGCGGCTGGCCTGGACGCCTTCTGTGAGACCCTGTCCGAAAATGAATGTCAGGCGGTAGCTCTCAAGGGGCAGGTTACTGGCCCCGTTAGCTGGGGGCTGACGGTCGTGGATCAGGATCGCCGCCCCGTCCTCTACGAAGAGGTGTTGGCCGAAGCAGTAGCCAAGCACCTCAGGCTCAAGGCTGCCTGGCAGGAAAGAAAGTTGCGCCAGTTCTCGGAGAGGACCATCATTTTCATCGATGAACCCTATATGTTTTCCTTTGGCTCGGCCCTCATCTCTTTGAGCCGCGAACAGGCTCTCACGCTTATGGAGGAAGTGCTGGCCGGCCTGGAGGGGATCAGGGGAGTACATTGTTGTGGCAACACCGACTGGTCGCTGTTAATGGCTACCTCGGTGGATATCCTCAGCCTGGATGCTTATGAATACGCCGAGGCGCTGGCCCTGTATCCCAGAGAGGTCAAAGCCTTCCTGGAGCGGGGGGGCATTATTGCCTGGGGCATCGTGCCCGCCAGCGACGAGGCCCACGATGAGACGGTGGACAGCCTGGTGGAGCGCCTGCACCAGGCCATGGACCTGCTGGTCAAAAAAGGCGTTTCTCTCGACGATTTGCTGGCCTCAGCTCTTGTCAGCCCTTCCGACGGCACCGGCTCTCTGTCGGCGGAAACATCTAGCAGGGTCTTCGAGCTGACGAAGGAAGTCTCGCAGGCCATGCGCGCAAGATACGTGGAGTAAAGTGATCGACTTAGAAAAGCACCTGCCCCAATTGAAAAGTTTTTTCGCCGCTAAACCTGAAGTGGTGCTGGCTTATCTCTACGGCTCCTACGCCACCGGACAGATGTGGGCCGAAAGCGACCTGGATATAGCCGTGCTCTTCGACGACGAAATTGCCGCCTGCAATCAGTTCCAACTGGCCTTGCGCTACGGGGTCGAACTCTCCAGCCTGGTGAGGGAAGTAGAGATAGAGGTGCGCGAATTGAATTCCGCTCCTGTGGAGTTTAAGGTGCAGGTCATCGAGCCAGGCAAGTACCTTTACGCTCGCCGCGAGGAAGAGCGAATACAGTTCGAAGCCAAAACGATCACCGAATATCTGGATTTCAAGCCTGTACTGGACGAATATTATCACCATCTGGCTAAGAGGATTAAGGAGAAAAGATTTAGTGCCCGACTTCCGAAGTATATGGCCGAAGTTAGAGCAATTAGAGGAAGATCGTGAACGTCTGGAAAGTCACCGTCAGTTAAGCCACGAAGAATTTTTGAACAATGCGATTATCCAATATGCAACATGCTATCTATTCGTGAGAGCTATCCAGGGTTGCCTTGACATCGGTACACAACTGATTGCTATCCTGGGCCTGCGCAAGCCGAAAGATAATGCCGACATCTTTCGTGTACTGGCTGAGGAAAGCATCTTGCCCCAGGATTTTGCTCAACGGCTTACAGGGATGGTAAGATTTCGCAACATCCTGGTCCACAGGTATCATGTCGTAGATTTCGATAAGGTGTACAAGCATCTTCAAGACGAGTTAGATGACTTTCGAGTCTTTGCCGAGTATATTGTCCGCTTTATAGAAGAGCAAGAACAGGAGGACTCGCTTTGACCATCGTTGTCAACGGCTCTATAGCCTACGATTACATCATGTCCTTTCCCGGCTATTTCAAGGAGCACATCCTGCCGGACAAGATCGAGAGTTTAAGCGTCAGCTTTCTGGTCGATTCCATGCGTCGCGAACGAGGAGGCTGCGCCCCCAACATCGCCTATAATCTGGCCCTCCTGGGCGAGCGACCGCGCGTCATGGGCACGGTGGGCCAGGATTTCGCCGAGTACCGGGCCTGGCTGGAAGAGCACGGCATCGATACCTCGACCATCGTGGAGATTGAGGACGAATTCACCGCCTCTTTCTTCGTCAGCACCGACCGGGACAATAACCAGATTGCCAGCTTCTATACCGGGGCGATGGGTTATGCCCATACCCTTTCTTTCAAAGACCAGGATTATCCTGATATCGAGATCGCCATCATCTCTCCCAGCGATCCGACCGCTATGGTGCGGCACGCCCGCGAATGTCGCGAGCTGGGCATCCCCTACATCTACGACCCCAGCCAGCAGATCGTCCGTCTCAGCGGCGAGGAACTGGTGGACGGGATGCGAGGAGCCAAAGTCCTGATCGTCAACGATTACGAATTCGAGATGATTCGGCACAAAACCGGCCTTTCGGAGAGAGCGATTTTGAACCTGGTGGGAACGTTGATCGTCACCAGGGGCGAGCATGGTTCCCACATCATGACCGCCGACCAGACCATCCACATTCCCATTGTGCTGCCTCAGCGGGTGGTTGACCCTACCGGGGTGGGCGACGCTTACCGGGCCGGCATCATCAAGGGCTACATCTGCGGTTTCTCCTGGGAGACCATAGGGCGGATCGGGAGCCTGGCCGCTACCTACGTCCTGGAAGAGCATGGCACCCAGAACCACCGTTATACCCTGTCCGAGTTCGTGGCCCGTTACCGCCAGTACTTCGGCCAGGCCGCTGAGTTGGAATGTGGCTTTGATTCAGGATGATGTAAAAAAGTATATTCTAAAAATAGAAGGAGAATTACATGACGGTAAAACATGACGTAAAAGACCTATCGCTGGCCGAAAAGGGTCGTTCCAGGATCGAGTGGGCGGCCATGGAGATGCCCGTCCTGCGCCTGATCCGGGAGCGTTTTCAGAAAGAAAAGCCTCTCCAGGGGATAAAGCTCTCCGCCTGCCTGCACGTCACCACCGAGACCGCTAACCTGGCCCTGACCCTTCAGGCCGGGGGAGCGGATCTGGTGCTGTGCGCTTCCAACCCTCTTTCCACCCAGGATGACGCCGCTGCCTGCCTAGTGGCGCACCACGACATCCCCGTCTTTGCCATCAAGGGCGAGGATAACAAGACTTACTATCAGCACATCCAGGCCGCCCTGGACCATGGGCCAAACATCACGATGGACGATGGGGCCGACCTGGTCTCCACGCTGCACAAGGAGCGGGAGGACCTGATCGGGAACGTCATCGGCGGCACCGAGGAGACCACTACCGGCGTTATCCGCCTGCGGGCTATGGAGAAGGACGGCGTGTTGCGCTATCCCATTGTGGCCGTCAACGACGCCATGACCAAGCATTTCTTCGACAACCGCTACGGCACCGGCCAGTCCACCATCGACGGCATTGTGCGGGCCACCAATACGCTGCTGGCCGGCAAGAACTTTGTGGTAGCCGGTTACGGCTGGTGCAGCCGGGGCATCGCCATGCGGGCGCGGGGCATGGGGGCCAACGTCATCGTCACCGAGGTCGATCCCCTGCGCGCTTTGGAGGCGGTCATGGACGGCTTCCGGGTGATGCCCATCCTGGAAGCGGCCCGCATAGGCGACATCTTTGTCACCTCCACCGGCGACAAGAACGTCATCGACCAGGCCCACTTCCAGGCCATGAAAGATGGAGCGGTCATGGCTAACTCCGGCCACTTCAACGTGGAGATCAATATCCCGGCCCTGGAAGAGATGGCCGTGGAAAAGCGTGAGCCGCGTGATTTCGTGGAGCAATACGTCATGCCCGATGGGCGACGCCTGTCCCTTTTGGGCGAAGGACGCCTGATCAATCTGGCCGCCGCCGAAGGCCATCCGGCCAGCGTCATGGACATGAGCTTTGCCAACCAGGCCCTTGGGGCCAGCTTCATAGTCGAAAACGGCTCTAAACTGGAAAAGAAAGTCTATTCCGTCCCCGAAGATATAGACCGCGAGATCGCCTGCCTGAAGCTGACGGCCATGGGCATCGAGATAGATACCCTCACCCCTGAGCAGGCCAAATATCTGGAGTCGTGGGAGGAAGGGACGTAAAATCACCGCTTTCCTCCGTGAGCACGATATCGAAAGCCTGGTGTTGGCCGCAGCTAACGCAGCTTGATTGAAGCCACAGGAGGGCGCGGAGAACTTAGAGAAGGCGAGGTGAATATGGAAAGTATTTATAAGCTCCCTTTAGTGTTGGAACCACAACCAGAAGGCGGTTACACCATAACTTGCCCTTTGTTGCCCAACCTGGTCACGGAAGCTGATACTTTGGACGAAGTAATACCTAACGTGGCCGATGCTTTGGCGGCCTTGATTGAAGCCTATGAAGATTTGAACCAACCCTTACCAGCAGTTTTGCAACCCTTGAAATCTGACTCTACTCTCTGGACAGAGGTGCTGGTGCCGGTGGTGTCGGCGTGAAATATCGAGAAGTGGTCAAAAAGCTCCAAAAACTTGGTTGCCAGGAAATTCCACGTCGGGGTAGGGGTTCTCATCGGAAATGGTACAACCCAATCAGTGGGAGCATCGTACCAATACCTGATTGGGGAAATAAAGATTTAAAGATGGGGACGCTACGCCATATCATTCGCCAACTGGATTTAGATTGGGAAAAATTTAAGCAAGCCTGATAATATTTGATAGATGAGAAGGTTGTCGTGGTCGTTCAACCACTAGTTTGCCCACAGTGTGGCAAAGATGATAAGGTTCAAAAAGTAAGCGTCTTGTACAGAGAAGGTGTCTCAACCACACAATACTAACAACCTGTAGCCGCTCAGGGGCAAGGCCAGACAATTTACGGGACGCAGCAACAAAAGCGTGTGTATCCGTTGATAAGGTGAATGAATTGCTCTACCGATAACGCCAGGGGTGCAAAAAGATGACCACCCGGCAGATTTGGCCGAGCGACGTGAAGAGCCAACGATTTCACATGACACACTGCTGGCTGAACTGAAGCGAGATGGGCTTATATAAGATTATACGAAAGGAGAAGCCAATGAGTACTACTTTTATGACTGCCCCGCAGCTTTTCGTCACCTCTGAGTCGGTGACGGAAGGCCATCCCGATAAACTCTGTGACCAGATTTCCGACGCCGTGCTGGACGCCATCATCGCCGACGATCCCGAAGCCAGGGTAGCCTGTGAGGTGGCTGCCACCACGGGCCTGATCGTGGTCATAGGCGAGATCACCACCTCTACCTACGTGGAGGTGGCCGAAATCGCCCGCGACGTGGTGCGTGAGGTGGGCTATACCCGCGCCAAGTACGGGTTCGACGCCGACACCTGTGGGGTCATCGTGTCCATCAAGGAGCAGTCGGCGGACATCGCCCTGGGGGTGGACAAGGCCCTGGAAGCCAAAAAGGGCGAGATGTCGGAGGAGGAGATCGAGGCCATCGGGGCCGGCGATCAGGGGATGATGATCGGGTTCGCCTGCAATGAGACGCCGGAGTACATGCCCATGCCTATCTCGCTGGCGCACAAAATATGTCGTCGGCTGGCTGAGGTGCGTAAGGAGAAGGTGCTGCCCTACCTGCGTCCCGACGGCAAATCCCAGGTGACGGTCGAGTACAGCCATGGCCAGCCGCTGCGGGTCGATACGGTGGTGGTCTCGGCCCAGCACCATCCCGACGTCCCTCAGAGTCAGATCGAACGTGATCTCATCGAGCAGGTGGTCAAGGCGGTGGTGCCCGCCGGGCTCCTGGACGACGAAACCAAATATTACATCAACCCCACTGGCCGCTTTGTGAGGGGCGGCCCTCTGGGAGATTCGGGCATGACTGGCCGCAAGATCATGGTCGATACTTACGGGAGCGTAGCCAGTCACGGGGGAGGCTGTTTTTCAGGCAAGGATCCGACCAAAGTGGATCGGTCAGGCACCTACGCCGCTCGTTACATCGCCAAAAACGTGGTGGCCGCCGGGCTGGCCGACCGCTTTGAGCTTCAGATCTGCTATGCCATTGGGGTGGCCCGTCCGCTGGCTTACATGGTGGAGACCTTCGGCACGGGCAAAGTGCCTGATGAGATGATCCTTGATCTGATCAAGAAACACTTCGATCTGCGGCCGGCGGCTATCATCCGCGATCTGGACCTGAGGCGTCCCATCTATAGGCCGACGGCGGCTTACGGTCACTTTGGGCGAGACGATATCGATGCCCCCTGGGAACGGACAGACAAGGTGGAACTTTTGCGTCGGGAAGCAGGGCTGGCCTGAAGGCGGGTGCTTTGTCTATCAAAAGCCACTGGCAGACCCTTAGGGTTTCAAAAACCCTAAGGGTCTGTTCGTTGTTTGCTAGGACCAGCAAATTAGGGTATAATATGGCAACAACTGAGACTAGCGGCTCTCGTCAATCAGGGACAACCTGCCAGGAGAGAGGAGACGAGATTTGAAAGCGCTGATCACGGGCATTGCCGGCTTTGCCGGTAGTTATCTGGCTGAGCATCTGTTGGAACACCCCGGTCTGGAAGTATGCGGCCTCATTCACCGGAGCGAAGGGCACATCGCCCACCTGCGTCATAGATTGACGCTCCTGCGGGGCGATGTTTGTGATCTGGCGTCGGTGTCCGATATTCTGACTGGCGCCAAACCTGATTATGTCTTCCATCTGGCCGGTCAACCTTTCGTCCCCGACTCGTGGCGTGATCCCTGGGATACCTTCGAGAGAAACGTGCGGGGCCAGCTCAACATCTTGCGGGCGGCGGTCGAGATTGTCCCCCAGGCCAGGATCCTGGTGGTCGGTTCCAACGAGGAGTACGGCCTGGTCTCTCCCGAAGAACTGCCTGTTGATGAAAACACTGCCCTGCGTCCCTACAACCCTTACGGGGTGAGCAAGGTGGCGCAAGACATGCTGGGTCTACAATATTATCTCAGCCATAACCTGTACACGGTGCGAGTTCGTCCCTTCAATCACATCGGCCCCAGGCAAAGCGAACGTTTTGTGACCGCCGCCTTCGCCAAACAGATCGCCGAGATCGAGAGGGGGCTGAAACCGCCGGTGGTTAAGGTTGGGAACCTGAAGGCCAAACGCGATTTCACCGACGTGCGCGATGTGGTGCGAG
This sequence comes from Anaerolineae bacterium, assembly GCA_034417895.1. Classification (GTDB taxonomy): domain Bacteria; phylum Chloroflexota; class Anaerolineae; order CAZYHC01; family CAZYHC01; genus DAOULT01. The sequence goes on from DAOULT010000175.1 coordinate 24,615, forward strand.
CCTATTACCTGGCCCTGGCTACAGGCCAGCCCGGCCAGGTCTATAACACCGGCTCCGGCCAGGCGCGGGGTATACAGGAGCTTCTGGATCACCTCTTGAGTTTGAGCCAGACCGAGATCAGCGTCGAACAGGATCCCTCCCGGCTGCGTCCCTCGGACATTCCGGTGGTTCTGTGCGATGCCGCCAGGCTCCGGGAACAAACCGGCTGGCAGCCGACCATCTCTTTCGAGCAGAGCTTGCGGGACTCGCTTGATTATTGGCGCGAAAAAGTAAATAAAAGACTAGAGGGCTATAAATGACAACAGCTTTGATCACCGGCGTCACCGGCCAGGACGGCTCCTATCTGGCTGAGTTTCTTCTGAAGAAGGGTTATAAGGTCGTCGGCATGGTGCGACGGACCAGCACTGTCAACTTCGACCGCATCAAACACATCCAGGACGATCTCGAACTGGCACAGGGCGACCTGCTGGATCAGACTTCCATCATCGATATCATGTGCGAACACCGTCCCCAGGAAATCTACAACCTGGCGGCTCAATCCTTCGTGCCTACCTCCTGGAAACAGCCGGTGTTTACCGGCGATTGCACGGCCCTGGGGGTCACCCGCATGTTGGAAGCGGTGCGCACGGTGGATTCCACCATCAAGTTCTATCAGGCCTCCTCTTCCGAAATGTTCGGCAAGGTGCGCGAGGTGCCCCAGAACGAGGAGACGCCTTTCTATCCGCGCAGCCCCTATGGGGTAGCCAAGGTTTACGGCCATTGGATCACCGTCAACTACCGGGAGAGCTACGATCTGTTCGCCTGTTCGGGCATCCTTTTCAACCACGAAAGCCCCCGGCGCGGCCTGGAATTCGTGACCCGCAAAGTCACTCACGGGACGGCCAGGATAAAATTGGGCCTGGCCCACGAGCTGCGGCTGGGCAACCTGGAGGCCAGACGCGACTGGGGCTACGTCGAAGACTACGTCAGAGCCATGTGGCTCATGCTCCAGCAGGACGAGCCTGACGATTACGTGGTAGCCAGCGGAGTGACCCACTCGGTGCGAGAGCTATGTGAGGTGGCCTTTAGCTACCTGGGGTTGGACTACGAAGATTACGTGGTGGTCGATCCCAAGTTCTTGCGCCCGGCCGAGGTCGATCTGCTGGTGGGCGATGCCGCCAAAGCCGGGGAAAAGTTGGGCTGGCAACCGACCGTCTCCTTTGAGGAGATGATCCACATAATGGTAGACGCCGACCTGGAAGCCCTCAAGCGGGAGGGGTAAGCTTATGTCCAGGCCACAACAGATCGCCGCCGTCGTCGCCTCCCTGAGACAGTACGACCCTCAGAAAATCATCCTGTTCGGTTCGTGCGCTCGCCAGGAAGACGACCAGTACAGCGATCTGGACCTGGTCATCGTCAAGGAGACGGAAGAACGTTTTCTGGATCGGCTGAAAAGGGTCTACGATCTGGTGCAGCCTGGCTTTGCTCTGGATGTCCTGGTCTATACCCCGGCTGAGGTGGCTCACATGCAGGAGCGAGGCAATCCCTTTATAGAGAGGGTGCTGGCCGAAGGGAGAGTTATTTATGAAAGACCCGGCCGGTGAGGCTAGACGCTGGCTCAAACAGGCCCGATACGATCTCGACCTGGCCCAATATAACGCCGCAGGAGGGTTTCACGCCGCCGCCTGTTTCCAGGCTCAACAGGCCACTGAAAAGGCGCTCAAGGCCTTTCTCTACAGCCAGGGAGAGCGGATCGTCCTTGGTCATTCCGTGGCAGAGCTATGTGATCGCTGCCGGAGCTTCCAGACAGAATTCGGAGCGTTGAAAGCTAAGCTGGCTCGCCTGGATCGCTTTTACATTCCCACCCGCTATCCCAACGGTCTGCCGGGCGGGATCCCGGCCGAGATGTACGATCAGTCTGACGCCGAAGAAGCCATTACCTGGGCCTCTGAAGCCCTCGAAGCAGTGGAGAGGTATCTATAGAAGAAACCAGGTTTTTAGCGAAAACCTGGTTTCTGGAGACGCAGAGAGTTGAGAGAAGAGACTCCAGATAAAAGAATTCATCTCATTGACACCCACGCTCACCTGGATGACCCCGACTTTGACGCCGACCGCGCCGAGGTCATCGCCCGCGCCCTGGCGAGCGGGGTGATCGCCATCGTCAGCGTGGGGGCGGGCCTGGAATCGAGTCGGGCCGCCATCTCTCTGGCGGAAAAGTATCCAGCCATCTATGCGGCGGTAGGGGTTCATCCTCACGAAGCCAGGACCATGGACGCGAAGGGGCGGGCAGAACTTCAAGCTCTGGCTCAGCATCCGCAGGTGGTAGCCATCGGCGAGACCGGCCTGGACTACTATCGGGACCTTTCGCCTCGCCAGAGCCAGCAGCAGGTTTTTGAGGCCCATCTGACCCTGGCCGACGAGGTGGGCAAGCCGGTCATCGTCCACGACCGCCAGGCCCACGACGAGGTGATGACCATCCTGCGCCGTTGGGCAGCAGGGCGGACAGGAGGTAAAGCGGGCGTCCTTCACTGCTTCTCCGGCAGCCTGGACATGGCTCAAGAAGCCATCGAGCTGGGTTTTTACATCTCTATAGCCGGGGCGGTCACTTTCCTGAATGCCCGCCGCCTGGCAGAAAAAGTGCGCCGTCTGCCCCTGGCGCGCCTGTTGATCGAGACCGACTGTCCTTATTTAGCTCCTCATCCCTATCGTGGGAAACGTAACGAACCGGCCCACGTCTCTCTGGTGGCCGAAGCCATCGCCAGATTGAAAGATGTATCGCCGCCGGAAGTGGCTGCCATCACCACCGATAATGCCCGCGCCCTCTTCGGTCTGAGTCTGAGGCTGGCCGGGCCTGATGAACTTAAGGGAGGAAAGTAAAAGATTTGAGCATAATTGGCATCTTAGGTGTGGTCCATGAAGAGCTGCAACACGTGGAGCAGAGGATGCGCGAGGTTTCTAAGACCGAGTATGAGCGTCTGGCTGCCGTCGTGGATTACCTGTTAGACAGTGGAGGCAAACGTTTACGGCCGGCGATGGCTATCCTGGCCTCCAAATTTTATCCTGCCGACCACGCCAGGGTGATCTCCCTGGCGGCCGCTCTGGAGATGCTGCACACGGCCACCCTCGTCCACGACGACATGGTCGATGACTCGCCCATGCGGCGGGGCAACCCCACTCTGAACGCTTCCTGGAATGGAGGAGCGACGGTGCTGGCCGGAGATTACCTTTTCGCCTGGGCCGCCTTCCTGTGCACCGAGACGAAGAGCGTGCGGGTGATGTCCCTTTTCGCCCAGGCGCTGATGACCATCTGTAGTGGAGAGTTGAAAGGGATTTTCGACAGCGATTGGAGGCATCAAACACGAGAGGATTATTACCAGCGCATCTATAGTAAAACGGCCTCTCTGTTTGCTCTGGCTGCGGAAGGCGGGGCCATCCTGAGCGACGCGCCGAAAAGGGAGGTACAGGCCATGCACGCTTACGGTCGCAACCTGGGCATGGCCTTCCAGGTGGTGGACGACGTGCTGGACTTCGTTGGCGACGAGCGCGACCTGGGCAAGCCGGTCGGACACGATCTGCGCCAGGGCATCCTGACCCTGCCCACCATGTATTTTCTGGACCGATACCCCCAACACCGCGCCGTGAGCGGGGTGCTGAACGGCCACGAGCAGGACGAGGAGAAGGTGCAGGAAGTGGTAGCCACCATCAGGGACTCTGGAGCCATCGAAGCGGCCATGACCGAAGCCAAAGATTTCGCTCTCAAAGGGCAGGAGGCCCTGCGCATCCTGCCTCACAACAAGTATCGGCAGGCCATGCTCGATCTGGCCGATTACGTCGTTGGGCGCAGACAGTAAATAGCACTCCGATGTCAGGACAGCACGAATTAACGATCCGATCTCAGGATACTGAAATCTCTATTGCCATCGTCAACTGGAATGTGCGCCATCTCCTGCAACGCTGTCTGCGCTCTATTTTTGAGCACAGCGGGGGACTCCGGCTGGAAATCATTGTGGTCGATAACGCCTCGTCCGACGGCAGCGTGAACATGGTGCGCCAGGATTTCCCCCAGGTTCATCTCATCGCCAACCAGGATAACGTGGGCTTCCCCAGGGGCAACAACCAGGCCATCGCCGCCAGCCGGGGCCGTTACGTCCTCCTGCTCAACCCCGATACCGAGATCGTAGGAGAGGCCCTGGACACCATGGTCGCTTACCTGGACGCTCACCCCCAGGTGGGGGCGCTCGGCCCGCAGCTTCTCAATCCCGACGGCAGCGTCCAATCCTCGCGCCGCCGTTTCCCGACGATGGCTACCGCTTTCCTGGAGAGCACCATCCTGCAACTGTGGTTTCCCCGCAATCGCGTCCTGAGCCGCTACTACCTCCTGGATCGAGCGGACGACGAAACGCAGGAGGTGGACTGGGTAATGGGCGCCTGCCTGCTGGCCCGTCGCCAGGCCATCGAGCAGGTCGGCCTCCTGGACGAGGACTATTTCATGTATTCCGAGGAGCTGGATTGGTGCTACCGCTTTAAGAAGCAGGGCTGGCAGGTGGTCTACCTGCCCGCCGCCAGGGTCGTCCACCACGAGGGGAAATCGAGCGAGCAGGTGGTCCCGGCCCGCCACATCCATTTTCAACGCAGCAAAGTCCTCTTCTTCAAAAAGCATTTCGGCCCCCGACGGGCGGAGGCGCTGCGTCTGTTTCTGCTGGCTACCTACGTCTACCAGTGGTGGGAAGAGGCTTTCAAGTGGCTGGTGGGACACAAAAGGCCCTTGCGCAAAGAGAGGATGGAGGCTTATCGGCAGGTGTTGCGCTCCGGGCTGAAGTGAGCGCCGACACGGATTCTGGTCACGGATATCACGGATTAGGATGAAAGTCTGTCTGATTACGGGCGAATTTCCACCCATGCAGGGCGGCATGGGCGATTTCAGCAACGAGGTGGGCAAGGCCCTGATCGAGCTGGGCGTAGAGACCAGCGTGATCACTTCTACCCAGGCGCAGGGGCCGCGAGATAATAGATACGACCCGGCCCTGACGGTACATCCTGTCGTCTCCCGTTGGGGCTGGACAAGCTGGCGTCCCATCCTCGACCTGGCGCGGCGGGAGCGTTTCGACGTGCTCAACGTCCAATACCAGGCCGCCGCCTATGGGATGCACCCGGCCATCAACTTCCTGCCGCTGCGTCTGCGCCTCTGGAAAGAGCGCCCTAAAATTGTGGTCACCTTCCACGATCTGAAGGTGCCCTACCTCTTCCCCAAGGCCGGGCCGCTGCGCTGGTGGGCGGTGATGGCCCTGGTGCGCTGGAGCGAGGCCGCCATCGTCACCAACCGCCAGGACCTTCTGACCTTGCAGGCCACCTGTAGTAACGACTTAAGTCGTTACTACCTCATTCCCATCGGCAGCAACATCGAGCCGACTCCCCCGCCCGACTACGATCGCGACCAACAAAGGGCGCGCTGGGGAGTGGGGCCGCATGGGATTTTGCTCTCTTACTTCGGCTTTCTCAACGAGAGCAAGGGCGGAGAAGCGCTGATCCGCGCCCTGGAGCGGCTGGCGAGGGACGGGCACGACGTGCGCCTGTTGATGGTCGGCGGCCAGTCTGGCTCCAGCGACCCGACCAACGTGGCCTACGCTCACTACATAAAGACTCTGATCGAGGAGTTGGGTCTGGCGGAGCGTGTGCTGTGGACGGGCTTCACCACGCCGGAGCAGGTTTCGGCCAACCTGCTGGCCTCCGATATCTGCGTGTTGCCCTACCGGGACGGGGCTTCGTTTCGGCGGGGGAGCTTTATGGCCGCTTTGGTTCACGGCCTGCCCATCGTCAGCACCAGGCCCCAGGTACCTCTGCCGGAACTGGCCGACGGGCAGAACATCGCCCTGGCGCCCCCCGACGACGTGGAGGCTCTGGCCGCTAAAATCGCGGCTCTGGCCGCTTCTCCCGAACGACGGGCCAGGTTAGGAGCAGGAGCCGCCGAGCTATCGAAACTCTTCCGCTGGGACAGCATCGCCAGGAAGACGCTGGAGGTCTACCGTGAGTTGGTCGCTGGCACTTAAGCGGCGTTGGCCGATCATCGTCATCCTGGCGGCTTTCGTATTCCTGGGCGCGCTTTACAGCCTGGTCACGCCCATCTTCGAGGCCTCCGACGAGCTATGGCACTACCCCTTTGTCAAGCATCTGGCCGACGGTGGGGGGTTGCCCGTGCAAGACCCCGCCAACCCCCAACTCTGGCGACAGGAAGGCAGTCAACCTCCCCTTTACTACGCCCTGGGGGCGCTGGCTACCTTCTGGATCGACACCGGCGATCTGCCTCAACTCTTGCGCTACAACCCCCACGCCGACATCGGGGTGCTGAGGCCAGATGGCAACGTCAACATGGTCGTCCACTCGGAGGCGGAGCGCTTCCCTTACCGGGGCGCGGCCCTGGCGGTGCACGTTATACGCTTCCTTTCGGTGTGCA
>DAOULT010000176.1:0-23932 GCA_034417895.1 Anaerolineae bacterium
TCCTGATCAAGAAGAAAGAGATAGAAGAAGAGCGCGAGCTAACCTACGATATCATCTACAAAAACGGCTGTCTTCACGGAAATGATCTATACAGGTCTCTACCAGCTTTATTCTTCAATAACCCTGACAAAGACTGCTGACTCACTTCTACTACAAATGCGCTGCTATTTGTAGTAGAAATAGTAGTTTATGGTCAGAGTGTAAGACTCGGTGGTGTTGAAGGTCCCGTCATAGGTGTAGATGCGCAAGTAGTAAGGAGCGTTGAGACTGGGACAAGGAGGCAGTCTCACCTTATCAGGGTAGTACTTGTTCGGCACCCCACTCATCTCGTCCAGGTGTGACAGGTATGGATCCATGACGATTGACTTGGTGGCATCGTGACTGCCATAGATGAAAAGTCTCCCTGGCTCCGAAGCCTTGTAATTGGCGACCTTCACCTCGACCCAGGTTGTCTGGGTCAGGACAAAGTAGTATGCGTCATTTATATCATTGGGATAGGCTACGTAGGTCTTACCAGGAGACAGCTCACAGGCTTGACTTGGACTGTCGTTCTCTTCATAATACAATTCTGGGTTGCAAACCCTCGGAGGTTCAACGAGTATCCGCGCTACTACCGGCAGGTGGATGTTGCTCGGTGTGGGGCTTGGACTCGCTGCAATGGTGACGACGTTGCTCTCGACTGTCGGGCCGTACTCGATGCCGTCGTTGAGGGCCACAGTTGCATGCCAATTATCACCGACCGACGTGGCGCTGGTAGGCAAATACTCCTGGTCGTTATAGTCTGACTGGAGAGTGTCGCTGAGATACCAACTAATTTGTGGCACACCAGCCGGGTCGTTATCGGGGTCTTCGTAAGTGTAACGTACAGCCAGGACTTGATGATCCTGCGGCTGCGGAGGCTCGATGTGGACATCTTGGGCCTGGGGCGGAGTATTGACCGTAACGGTCGGAGCGCTGACCAAGACGCCATAGTCCGTCCCATCGTGAGGCTTAATGGTCGCATACCAGGTGTCACCCGGTGCGGTAACTGTAGACGAGACAACGGTTTGGTCATCGAAGCTCGCCTGTTGTTCGCCGTTCTTGTACCAGCGGATGCTACTTTTGCCTTCGCGGTCGCCGTCCGGGTCAAAGTAGGTGTAGTGCAGTTCCAGGTCGTCGGCCGAACGCGGTCGCTGCGGCTCGATATGAGCATCCGGGGCCTCGGGTAGGGCGTTGCTGCTGGCCTCAATGGTAACGCAGTCCTCAACTGCGTTGCCGTCGCTGTACGCCTCCCCATCGTGAGGGGTAACACTGACGCACCAGGTCTCGTCGGCCGAAGTCGCGACCGCTGGAACAACGGTCACGTCGTCGAAAACGGGCTGGCTCTGCCCGTTGGCCGTCCAGCGCACCCGGGTCTTCCCTTCGGGGTCGTGGGGGTCGTAATAGACGTAACGCAGCGTCAGGGAGTCGTCAGGGCCAGGATGACCAGGGGACAGGTAGACTTCAAGAGCCTTGGGCGGGACGTTGGCTTGCTCTATGATGATCGAATCAGCAAAGGCGACGGGGCCATACTCCTTTCCGTCGTGCGGGATGACTTTGGCGTACCACACGTCGCCGGCGCTGGTGGCGCTGGCCGGGATGGTGAGCAGCCCGGTGTAACCGGTCTGGAACTCCAGGTTTCTATACCAGTACCAGAAGATCTCAGTATTGCCCTCGGAGTCACCATCGACGTCTGAGTAGGTGTAGGTCAGACGCAGGTCTTCGTCGTCGCCGGGCTGGCCGGGGTTGATGCTCGCGTCGCTGATCTGAGGTGGGGTGTTAACGGTCTCCCCACTGACCGGCACTGACGCGGTCTCGACCAGGAGGCCATAGCCCTGCCCATCGTGGGGACGAATGGTGACATGCCAGCTCTCACCAGCCAGGGTGACGTTTTCGGGGACTTCCTTCTCATCGTTGAAGGCCGGCTGGAACTTGTCATCTCGATACCAGCGTATTTGGGTATTCCCTTCAGTATCGCCGTCCGAGTCGGTATAGACGTAGGTCAGGCTCAGTTTTTGGCCGCTCTGCGGTTGGGCGGGAGTGATGGCGGCGTTAAGGGCCTGGGGCAGATGGTTGTCGAGCGGACGGATGACGACGCGGTTCGATTCGGCGACGGGGCCATACTCTTTCCCGTCTTGGGGGCGGACGGTGGCATGCCAGGTCTCCTCCAGGTAGGTAGCGCTGCCAGGGACAGAGGATTGGTCATTAAACTTCGACTGGAGCACACCGTCGCGATACCAGCGTATCTGGCCGCCGCCAGGTTCACAGTGCCAGCTCAGGATGAGGTCATCGTTATCAGTGGGCTCGAGAGGGGTGATGGCGGCATAGCAGACATTAATGACCGTCATCACTGCTACATTGCCCGTGGCGCTGTAGCCGCCACTGGCGCTAACGCGGTAGTCCCTGTTGATGATGGTCTGCGTGGCCGTGACAACAAAGGTTGGTTGGCTCCAACCGCCGTTGCCTGACAAACTGCCTACCGTCCAACTGACTACATCACCGACTCGCGTCCCGCCGCTGACGTAGTTTGCGCCGACGGGAATGGCATCGGTGATGACCAGATTGGTGGCGGTGATCTCTCCACTATTGGTGATAGTCAGGGTGTAGGTGATGAGGTCACCAGCCATAGCTGTGGCCAGGGCGGTTTTGCTAATTGTTAAATTCGGTGGACTCTGGTTCAGCCAGACCTTGTTGGGTTGACTATCATAACCATTTCCGGCGAAGGCATCCAGGTCGCCATCCCCATCCACATCCCCAAGGGCCACGCTCCGGCTGTTTGAACTGCCCAGTTTCTGGCCGCTGTCGGTGAAGTTCCCCGAACCATCGTTCAGCCAGACCCGGTTGGCTTTATTATTGTAACTCCCGATGAAGGCGTCCAGGTCGCCGTCCCCGTCCACGTCCCCCAGCGCCACGGCCACGCTGGCTGAGCTACTCAGCTCCTGGCCGCTGTCGGTGAAGGTCCCCGAACCATCGTTCAGCCAGAGCTTGTCAGCTTGTTCATCATTCGCGACGAGGGCATCCAGGTCGCCATCCCCGTCCACGTCCCCCAGAGCTACGGCAGCGCTCCAGTAATCGCCCAGGCTCTGGCCGCTGTCGGTGAAGTTCCCCGAACCGTCGTTAATCCAGACTTTGTTGGCTTGACCATACCAATAATTCGCGGCGAAGGCATCCAGGTCGCCGTCCCCGTCCAAGTCTCCCAGAGCCACGCCCAGGCTGGCTAAGCTGCCCAGGCTCTGGCCGCTGTCGGTGAAGTTCCCCGAACCGTCGTTCCGCCAGACCTTGTTGTCTTGACCATCAAAATTCCCAACCAAAGCGTCCAGGTCGCCGTCCCCGTCCACATCCCCCAGGGCCACGGCCCAACTGCTTGAACTGCCCAGGCTCTGGAGGCTGTCAGTGAAGATGCCCATTCCATCATTCAGCCAGACCGTGTTGGCTTGCTCCTCATTCCCGACGAAGGCGTCCAGGTCGCCGTCCACGTCCACATCCCCCAGGGCCCCGGCAAAGCTGTTTGAACTGCCCAGGCTCTGGAGGGTGTCGGTGAAGGTCCCCGAACTGTCATTAATCCAGACCTTGTTGGCTTGACTACTGTGACTCGCGGCGAAGGCATCCAGGTCGCCGTCCCCATCCAGGTCTCCCAGAGCCACCCCCCGAGTGTCTGAATTGCCCAGGTTCTGGCCGCTGTCGATGAAGAGGCCACTGCCCTCTACAACCTCCGTCTGGATTTGCCAGACGTATGGGCTTCCCAACGGCAAACCGCCAACGTGTACGTCTGTAACGACGGTCGTCTGGATCAGTTCACCGGGCGCAAAATCCTCATCGGGATCAAAGACAATATCGTTGTTGGGGAAACTGAACGATCCGTTGACGTGCCCGTGGAACCCACCGTGGACGAAAAAGGTGTTGGTGGTGACGGTGGTGTCACTGACGGGGGCGGTAAAGGTGGCAGAGATATTGGTGGTAACAGTTGCGGTATGGGTGTTGGGTACGGGCGACGCCGCGCTGACCGTGTTACGGTTCAGCCAGACCTTGTTGGGTTGGTTATCAGTATTCCCGACGAAGGCATCCAGGTCGCCATCACTATCCACATCCCCCAGGGCCACGGCCCAGCTCTGTGAACTGCCCAGACTCTGGCCGCTGTCGGTGAAAGTCCCCGCCCCATCATTTAGCCAGACCTTGTTGGCTCGAACACCGAGAGGATTTCCAACGAAGGCATCCAGGTCACCGTCGCTATCCACATCCCCCAGCGCCACGCCATAGCTGTACGAACTACCCAGGCTTTGGCCGCTGTCGGTGAAAGTTCCCGTCCCATCGTTCAGCCAGACCTTGTTGGCTTGACCCTCATCATTCGCGACGAAGGCATCCAGGTCGCCGTCCCCGTCCACATCCCCCAGGGCCACAGCCCGGCTGTTTGAACTGCCCAGGCTTTGGCCGCTGTCACTGAATATCCCTGCTCCATTGTTCAGCCAGACCTTGTTGGCTTGACCCTCATCATTCGCGACGAAGGCATCTAAGTCGCCGTCCCCGTCTACATCCCCCAACGCTACGGCATTGCTGTATGAAAGTCCCAGGCTCTGGCTGCTGTCGGTGAAGCTCCCCGTCCCATCGTTCACCCAGACCTTACTGGCTTGATTCCAATTCGCGACGAAGGCATCCAGGTCGCCATCGCCATCCACGTCCCCCAGGGCCACGCCATGGCTGTATGAACTGCCCAGGCTCTGGAGGCTGTCGATGAAATTCCCTGCTCCATCGTTCAGCCAGACCTTGTTAGGTTGATTACCAGTATTCCCGACGAAGGCGTCGAGGTCACCGTCCCCATCCACGTCCCCCAGGGCCACGGCATGGCTCTGTGAATTGCTCAGGGTCTGGCCGCTGTCACTGAATATCCCTGCTCCATCGTTCAGCCAGACCTTGTTGGCCTGATTGTCATAATTCGCGACGAAGGCATCCAGGTCGCCGTCCCCGTCCATATCCCCCAACGCCACAGCATAGGTGGTTGAACTGCCCAGGCTCTGGCCGCTGTCGATGAAGAGGCCACTGCCGCCCTCCACCGCCGTCCAAAACTGCCATACCGTAGGTGAAATTGGCCTGGTGGCGTCCGTAAACAGCGTGCCGGTGGTGGCGCTGGTCTGCACCAATTCGCCTGGTTTGAAGGGCTGCGGGGGCGTCAGGCTGATGGCGCCGCCATTCACGCTGTAAGCCTGGGCCAGCAGGCCGGTTTGCATGGCGTGCACGGCAAAAGTGCGCGTACTGACGGTGGCCGCGCTGATTTCTTTATTGTAAGTAATGGACACCGTGGCCGTGCGCGGCGCCGTGTGAGTATTGGAGATTGGATCCACACCAACCACTTGCGGATTGGCGAAGAAGCTGATTTTAGCGGTGGATATAGCGTCTGATGTTGAAAAATGGGTAGAGGTTGTTATCGCTCGTGCTTCTGGGGCGGCCCACAGCACGATAAACAACCCGGCTACCAACAGAGCAAATAACAACAAAAGCAAACCCAGAGTATAGCTTGATTTCGACATTGCGTGTACCTCCTTGGTACGTTATTGTGACCTGGAGCTTTCCAGCCTTCCTGAACCTCAACCTCGCCAGAATCTAACTTCACCACGGTTTCTCCAGATTCTCATCTTCGCCACCGTCGCCACCCTCATCCCAGTGGAAGAGCCGGGCTTCGCTGGCCAGGCCCAGGTCTCCCTCGAACACCTTCTGGTCACCCTCGGAATGGCCCCGGATGATGCCGATAGTCCAGGTGTATTCTCCCGCCTGCCACCCCGTCCACTTACGCAATTCGTAGGTAGCCTCCTTGGACCAATCTACGAAGACCGAGTTGCCCTCACCCTTCGGCCTGATCTGGATATCGAAGTACTCATTGGAGCCCAGAGTGTCGGCCCACTTCCATTTCAGGGTAACTGAGCTGCTGCCGGTCCTGAAGTTCTCTTCTGGTTCCAGCAACACCGGGGTGGGGCGCACCGGGGTAGGGCGTTCTCCGGTTGGCAGGGGAGACGCTTCGGTGGGTATATCTGGCGGCGTCGGAGTATAGGTTGGGGTGTGCGTTGGTGTAGGTGTGCCCGTAGGAGTGGACGTAGCTGTAGCGGTGTCGGTCGGGGTGGGTGCATCGGTTGGTGTGTTGGTCGGAGCCGGAGTGTCAGTGGGTGTGGGAGTACCGGTTGGTGTGTCGGTCGAGGTAGGCGTATCAATTGTCGTTAGCACCGTTTCCACGACTCTGATCAGGACTCCAGATGATTCTACGTTATGGCCGTCACTAACAGTCACGGTGACATAATCATCCCCCACCGTATCAGGAGCAACATAGTTTACCGAGTTTTCCATTCTCGGTCCTTCTGGGACTGTTCCTTTCTGAGCCGTCCAGGTATAGGTTAGAGCATCATGCTCAGGGTCTGTAGCGAAAGCGGTCACCCTGACTCTCTGGCCCGGCATGACCACCTCTCGCGAGAGCGTAATCTCTTTTATGACCGGCGGCTGATTTCCGGTCGGCGGCGACGTATCCGCAGGTGTTGGAATATTAGTCAGTGTAACTATAGGAGCGTGAGTGGGCGCGCCGGTTGGCCCATTGGTCAGAGTCGGCGTGCCAGTCGGCGTATTCGTTGAGGTAGACGTAAGTGTGGGAGTATCGGTTGGCGTGCCCGTAGGAGTGTAAGTAGGCGTCTCGGTCGGCATCGAAGTAGGAATAGGCGTGGATGTTGGTATTTTGGTGGTGGTGGAGGTATTGGTCGGTGTGACCGTAGGAGTCTGGATAAGCACGATTGGGGTAGTTGGAGTAGGGGCAAACAGAGCACCCTCTTTAATGATCCAGGCCACGATGACACCTCCTACCACCGCGATAAAAAGTCCTATCAAAACCTCACGCAAGGTGAGTCTCCATGACGTTTTCTGCCCATGATGTGGCTCACCAACCGGCGGCGTAGTCCCTTCCGACTTCCCCTTCTCCCCTCGAAGGGTAGCCAGCCTCTCTTCTACCTGCTGCAACCGTTCCTTTTCACGCTTCAACTCGTTGATCCGAGATAAAGGACGTTCCGGCAGACTATACTCAGCCAGCATTTTTTCTAGCTCATATATATTGGCTCGATGTTTGGCCCGTAACTTCTCCAGGTGTTCAATTTCCTGCTCTCTGTTCGACATAAGTTCCCCTCCGGATGATCCACGAAACGCCGAACTCTCAAGCGCCAAAACGACGAAAAGCCTGCATTGGTTTGCGATGGGCAGGCTCCTGTGGTATAATGCTTTCAGAAAGTCGGGCTGCTCGTCGCATCCCGGTCATATAACTTGGTTAAGCCTCGGTTGGTTTCTGGGCCATGCGAGGCTTGCTTTTTATATACCTATTATACTGGCTTTTATCTTTCTTAGCAACCTCCCGTATTCGCTACAGCAAAAGCAGGTCGAGACCGCATCTTTGCAGGAGGCTCTACTCCATCCGTCAATATTATACCACAAGAAGGTTACTACCAGGTAAAGCCCAGGTTAAAATTCGGTTAAAAATTTCGGAACGTAGGTTCTAAACGATGCTGACTGAACAGACTTTGTGTCTTGGCCTTGTTGAGCAATTCCACTAGTGAAAGAGCAGAGGCCGGTCTTGCGCTTTCGCTCAGATAGACCGTGCCTGCACCCAAAGAAAAAAGGGCGCAAGCTGTAGAGCCTGCGCCCGCTGTTTATCTGCACAACTTGCGAACCTGCCACTCTCAGGCGCTCAATTGCCCCAGGGAAAGCATCTTGTCCTCAATCTGGTACCTTCCGTGATTGACATCTTTGGATCGTGCTTATACAGCTTACCTGCTCACCCCTTGATCGCTCCTTTGGACAGGCCGCGCACCAGGTAGCGCTGCACCGACAGGGCGAAGATGAGCACCGGAACGAGCACCACCGAGCCAGCAGCGGCGATGCGTCCCCACAGGATAGCCTTATTGGTGATGAACCCGGTGATAGCCACCGGCACGGTCTTGGCGCTGCGCCCGGTGAGGATGACGGCGTAGAGGAATTCGTTCCAGGAATACATAAAGCACAAGATGGCGGTGGCGGCGATGCCCGGCGCGGCCAGGGGCAACACCACTCGCCACAGAGAGCCGAGACGCGTACAGCCGTCGATCATGGCCGCCTCTTCCAATTCCTGGGGGATGTCGCGGAAAAAGCCGCTCAGCATCCAGACGCTGATGGGGATGTTGAAGGTCATGTAGGCGATGATCAGGGACAGGTGGGTGTCAATCAGATCGAACCTTTTGAAAAGAATGAACAGAGGCACGATGATAGTGATGGGGGGCAACATTTGGGGGATGAGGATCAAGAGTTGGGTCAGGCTGGCCCCGCGAAAACGGAAGCGGGCAAAGGCGTAGGCCGCGAACAGGGCGATGAACAGAGAAGCGCCGGTGGAGACCCCGGCTATGATCATGCTGTTGAGAAAATAGCGAGGGAAGGGGCCATAGACGAATACGTCCTGATAGTTCTTCAGGGTAGGCTCGAAAAACCACACCGGCGGGATGGCAAAAGTCTGATTGGGGTCTTTGATCGACATCTGGAAGAGCCAGAGGATGGGAAAGAGAGAAAGCACGACGGCCACCGCAATCAGACTGTACACAATGACATTTTCAACCAGGGAACGAAACTTTTTACTTTTCATCATCACTTCTCAGAGATAGTCAGAATATTTCGGCCCGACCGAGGAGACGCATCAGCACCACGGCCATGACCAGCATGACGGCAATCATCACGAAGGACGAGGCCGAGGCGTAGCCCAGGTTGAAGGACTGGAAGCCGGCGCGATAGGTGAAGATGCTGACTACCTCCGTAGCTCGATAGGGGCCGCCGCCGGTCAGGACGAAAGGCACGTCGAAGACGCGGAAGGTATCTATCACTCGCCAGAGGAGGGCCACCAGTATAGGCGAGCGCATGAGGGGCAGGGTCACGTACCGGAAGCGCTGCCAGCGCGAAGCTCCGTCGATGATGGCCGCCTCAAACGGCTCTTCGGGCAGGGATTGCAGCCCGGCCAGCAGGATGAGAGTCACGAAGGAGGTAGTGTTCCAGACATCCACCACGATGAAAGAAGGCAGGGCCAGAGTAAGCGAGCTGAGCCATTGCACCGGCGGGATGTCCAGCAGGCTCAGAAAATAGTTTATGATCCCGTACTCGTAATTGAGCATCAGGCGCCAGACCAGACCGATGACCACGTTGGTGCACATCATGGGCATCAGGATCAGGGAGCGGATGAGGCCCTTGCCCTTCAGTTCTCTGTTGAGGAGCAGGGCCAGGCCCATGCCCAGGATGAACTCCAGGGAGATGGCCCCCACCATGTAGATGAAAGTAACCTGCATGGCGTGCCAGAAGTTCTCATCGTTCAGGATTTCCAGATAATTAGCCAGCCCGACGAAAGGCACCCCAAAACGGAAGGTGCGCATCGTCCACTCGCGGAAGCTGAGTTGGAAGGAATAGCCCAGGGGATAGCCCAGGATGGCGAGCAAAACGAGGGCCGCCGGCGCGATGAGCAGATAAGGCTGCAACCTGCGCCTCCAGCGCCCTTGAAACTTCTGATTCAGGGGAATTTGCGTTTCCTGCTTTTTGGTGATTTCCATTTATCTTGTTGCCCGATCCTGTTGCAGGCGGGGGATGCGCCGCTTATGGCTGCGCACATCCCCCGTTGTTATCTCGCTGCTTTTCACTCGCCAAAAGACGCGTCGACGACGCGCAAGGTATCTATCACCCGCAACCATCCTTATCCGCTTCCTTGCGGCTAGCCTTCAGCAGCGCCGATTCCTTGTAGCCAGCCTTTATCAGCGCCTCGTCCATGATGGCTGCGGCATCGTCAAGAGCCTCTTTGGGGGTCTTGGCCCCGGTCACTGCGGCGTTGGCTGCTTCGGCAAAGGCTTCCTTGATGTCGTAGGTCACCACCGTCTTGGGGAAGAGGTGACGGTAAGGCATGGCCTCCGCCAGTAGCTCGAACTGCGGTATCTGTTCCACCACTTCGGGGTCAGAGAGGGCGTTGGTGTTGGAGGGGATGCCGCCGTTCAAAGCCCACATCTTGGCCCCTTCGTCGCTGGTCAGCCACTCGATGAACTTGTAGGCCGCCTCCTGGTTCTGCGAACCTTTGGGGACGACCCAACCCCACTGGCTGCCGCCCTGGCCGCGCACCACGTTGCCCTCTTCGTCCAGGTAGCCCGGTATGAGGGTGTAGCCCAGGAGAGGGTTGCCTTCTTCATCGCACACCTGCGGAGAGATGTCGCAACTGGTCAGGTCTTGAGTGGCGGCCATCCACTCCACGCCCATGGCCGCCCGGTCCTGCTGCAAAGAGGTCAGGATTTCGTTGTAGCCGTATGTTACCACGTCGGGGGTGACCACCTGGTACTTGTTCAGCAGGTCGGCGTAGAGGGTCAGCGCCGCCAGCCCCTTCTCGTTGTTGACAGTTACCTCCCAGGTTTCCTCATCGATGATCTGACCGCCAAAGCCGTGGAAGTAGTGAGTGAAGTCCCACATAGCTTCGTCTCGCCGGGCGCCGCTGACCGCCCCGTATCTATCGATCTTGCCATCGCCGTCCAGGTCTTTGGTCAGCTTGATGGCGGCCTCCAGGAACTCGTCCCAGGTCTGGGGCACTTCGATCCCCTCTTCTTCCAGCAGGTCCTTGCGGTAAAACAGCCAGGCCGTATCGCCTTCCGAGGGATAGCCGTAAATCTGGCCCTCAATGGTCAGGGCCGAAACCCCCGGCTCTTTGGCCTCCAGGTCGAGGTCGGGGTCGGCCACCGCCGCATCCTCGATAAAGGGATTGAAAGAGGCCAAAGTGTCGGCCTGCACGAATTCGGGCACCCAGTCCACGTCCACGTAGGAGACGTCGTAGTCGCCCGCCCCGGCCAGGAGCACGGTGGTGGTCTTTTCGCGCAGGGCCTCGCGGGCAATCTCTTCGATGATGACCTCGTTGCCCGTCTTCTCGGTGTAAGCCTCAGCGCACTTGAGCAGGTTCTCGTATTCTGGCCCGCTCCAACAGGAGATGACGATAGGCTCATATTGTCCCTCCTGGGGCGGGGGGGCGGCCCCGACGCCCTGCTGGAAAGTCAGCAGGGTCAAGACCAACACCATAACCATCAAAACGGAAAACTTTTTCATCTCTTTCTTCCTCCCTCAATAGGTGAATTACAAGCATGAATGGTTGTCTACCTTTAACAACGCTGCCAATATATCACAATATATCTATCCCTGGCAATCACCTCCTTTATTCTGGCAATCAAATTCAAGTACACTTTAACCACCAGGGACACCAAGAGCACTAAACATACAACGAATGTTCGTTGTTTGTGTTCTTTGTGGTTATCGATTCTCAGGTCGCTAATTCGGCGGCATGGGCTTTGATTTTACCGATGGCCTCCACGATTTGGGCCATTTCCTCCTGGGAGCCAAGCAGAACGTATTGCGGCAGCCAGACGGTCTCCCAGGCGGCGCGCCGCGATTCAGGGAATTCGCCGCGCAAAAAGGCGTGTTCCTGGCCGCGCATTTCCGCAGGCAGGCGCTTGCGATATTCTCCGCTCTGGAAGACGTCCAGCTCGTGGAGGGGCGGGTAGCTGGCTTGAGTGGGGATGCCTTCGGCGTTGAGAGCCTTGATGAAGCGCTCACAGGGCACGGCGGCGAAAGCGGCGCGATCATAGTGGAAAATGTAAGCGTAGTGGCCGTTGCGGGTGCAGCGCGCATCCAAAGCCTGGGGGGTGAGGCCCTCGATTGCGGCCAGGGCTTCGTCCAGGTAGCGGGCGTTGGCCGTGCGCGCGGCGGCCTGTTCGTCCAGGCGAGCAAGCTGCTGGCTGAGCACCGCTCCCTGCCACTCGCTCAGGCGGTAGTTGGAGCCGTAGATGAAATGAGCGTAGAACCATTCGCCCGGCATCCGCCCGCAGTCGTGGGTGGAGCGGGCCAGGCGTTCCAGTTGGTCGTCGTTGGTGACGATGATGCCCCCTTCGCCGGCGGTCATCAGCTTGCTCTGCTGGAAGCTGAAAGTGCCGATGTCGCCCAGAGCACCAATTTTATGTCCTTTCCACTCGCTGCCATGAGCGTGGGAGCTATCCTCCAGCAATTTCAAATCGTGGCGGCGGCTGATTTCCAGGAGGCGATCCAAATCGGCGGGGTGGCCGCCCAGGTGGACGGCGGCGATGACTTTGGTGCGCTCGCTGATGGCCTCCTCGACCAGGTCGGGGTCCAGACAACAGGTGTCGGGCGTCACGTCAACCAGGACGGGCAACGCCCCGGCGAAGAGCACGGCGCTGGCCGTGGCGATGAAAGTGAAGTCAGGAACGATGACCTCGTGGCCGGGACCCACTCCCAGCGCCGCCAGAGCTACCTCCAGGGCCGCGGTGCCGTTGGTGACAGCGATGCCGTGTTTGGCCTGGTGATAGGCGGCAAAAGCGCGCTCAAATTCGAGCGTGCGGCGGCCCGGAGTGCGCCACCACTGGCGGCTTTCCAACACCTCCTGAAGGGCTTGCTGCTCACCTTCGTCGTATTGAGGCCAGGCCGGGAAGGGAGCGGTTTTGACAGGCTTTCCGCCTGCAAGCGCCAGGTCTGACATGTATCCACCTCTTTCGACATAGTTTACGTCTTCGCTGAAACAGCCTCATTATAGCATAAAGCCCCTTTTTTTGCCAACGAAGCCGAGCCGTAGAGGACACAAATCTTTGAAAAACCCCTCCTGTGTGGTATAAGTGGTAACCAGCACCCAGGGAGTCAACACCGGCCTGGGCAGCGCGGTCACTATCACAGTGCAGACCGCGCCGAAGGAGCCGCCCAAAGTGTACCTGCCCGTCATCCGAAAATAGTCATATCACGCCCTGAAAGCCGGGCATCGCCAAAGCTCCCCAAACATCAAACGGGCGAGGTTATAAAGCCTCGCCCGTTATCGTCTTAAATAGCTCGTCTAAATCCCTACTCCAGAACCTCGATCCGCTCTACCCACTTGACCCACTGGTTGCCGTACTTTCCTTCGACCACCAGGCGGAGGGGGAAGCCATCTTTTTCGGGCAAGACCTGACCGTTCACGTGATGGGCCAGGTAGGTGCCGGCGCGCCGGGCCTCCTCCAGGGTGAGGGTGATCCGGTAGCTGCCGGCGTGAAAACGGACTTGCTCTGCTTCGGGTTTCAGGTTCGCCTCCTCCAGGATGAGGGACACGGGCACCCCGCTCCACTGGGCGTTGTCCACGAAGAAGCCCGGACAGATGAGCAGCACCACGTCCGTCTGCTCAGGGTAGGCCAGGATATCCTGGTAGCTCAGGCTCAGCGGGGTCTCCACCGCGCCGTCCACCACCAGACGGTATTCCTCGATGTCGATCTCCGGCGGATGACCTGTGCGGTTGATGTCCTCGACCGGGTCGATAGGCAGGCCGGTCTCTCCCACCTCGGCCGGATCCATGTGAACCAGCTCCCCTTTGCTGTAAATCGGCGTGGGAGCAGGTTCCGGCAAGACCTCCGGCAATTCGGCTGTAGCCAGCACGATGTCGGCGTCCCGGTCGTAGATGGCTACCGTGCGGTAGGCGTCCAGATCGATATCGGTCGCAATCTCGTATTCCTGCACCCCCTCCACAGCCTTCAGGTCGGCCAGCCTGTAGCCCTCCGCCACCTCCTGCCGGGTCGGCTCCGCGTCCTCGACCAGGATCACTTCCAGGACAGAGCCATCCCCGGCCCGAAAGTCCTCGGCGAAACGCAAGACCGTCTCCCCCTCAACCTTCACCTGCCAGACCGTGCCCCAGACTCCCTGCTCGTCGTCGCCGTAAAACTCGAAGCGGCTGAAGCGCACCACTTCCTCCATGGCCCCCATGGCCTCCGGCTCAGCCGGGGTAGGAGAGGCGGCGGCCTGGGCCTGGAAATATCCAGGATCCGGCATCACGGCCTGGGTCAGGGGAGTGAGGCCCAACCCATATCCGGCTGCCAGCAAAACCAAAACCACTGCCATCAACAGGACAAACTTCTTAATCACTTTGCTTACTCCTTTCTATTCACGTGCAGTTCCTATTTTTTGTAATCAAATCGGATCCAGGTATCTGTATTAATTATACACCCATATCATTTTACAGTCAAGTTTTCCCTGTATGGGAAAACAGAGAATCGAGAGGAGAGGGTTGAGCCTCCCATCTCGATTCTCGTGTCTCCCACCTGGTATCTGGTTCTGCGCTCTCTCTGGGGTTTGGCTGGCGTCAGAGAGGCCAGGGGCCAGGCAGAGCGGCCACCTCAGCCGACATGGTGATAGTGGATTGGGGATGGGTCTGGAGAAAAGAGGCCGGAAATGCGGGCGTTACCGGACCGTGCAGGGCGCGACGGACCACCGCTCGCTGCCAGGGCCAGTCCAAATAGAAATGTAGCTGCCGGGCGGCCAGAATCTCCTTCATGCCTACAGTCACGGCCTTGGGCGGGACGGCCTTAAGGTCGCCGCCCACTCCCGTAGCAGCGTTGATGGCGACGGTCTCGGCCGCCAGATCGATGAGTCTGGTGCTCAGCTCACGAAATTCTTCAGCCGATATCTCTTCTTCAGACATGGCCTCGTTGAAGGCGATGTGGCCGTTGATGCCGATGCCCCCAAAGGCAATGTCCACTCCGCCGACGTCCTCGATCCTGCGGGGCAGAGCCTCTAAATCCTGGGGGTCGGGAAAAACGATATTTTCCTGGCGCACCTTCTTGTCGTCATCCAGCAGGGAGAAGAATTCCCGCTCCATAAAGCCGCGAAAACCCATAGGATGGTCAAAGGGCACCCAACGGCCATCGGCCAGGCAGTATTCGTCCATGTTGATGGTGATAAGGTTGCGGCAGGAGAGGCCCTCAAGGTTACACAGCCGGGCCAGCCGCCTGTATTGGCCGGTGGGGCCCACAGGCAGGATAAAGGCTGTGGGCTTCCCCAGGGCATTATTCTCACGGATTTTAGCGGCCATAACTCTGGCGAAGTCGTTAGCCACATCCGCTCGCCTCTCCAGGATTTCGACCTTGATGGGGCTTCCTTTGCCTAGCTCCTCTGGTGGGATGGACATAATGTCTCTCATAAAAACCTCCTCACATAAAATTATTTGTTCAGCCTGCTTCGTGCTGGCGGTACGCCCAGTAGACCTCGAACACGGCGTCAAAGCTATCGGCCAATTCTACCACCTGACCATTGTGGAGGAGCGGTTGCTGGCCGTCCAGAGCCTGCCTGATCTTCTCCACCTCGAAATAGGCTACCTGATCGATCTCCTCCCGGTCGAAGGCAAAGGCCTGGGCGGGCAGGTCAGTGGGCCATTCGTAGATCATGGCCCAGCAGCGACAGGTTATGTTGGCTTTGCTGGAAACCTCTAAGGCTTTACCCACCGGGCGCAGCCTCTCGCCAGCGGGAAGGCCCAGCTCCTCCTCGAACTCACGCCGGGCTGCTACCTGGTAGGAGGGGTCGTCGGCGTCAACGTGGCCGGAGGCGGAGCTGGTCCAGCGGCCAGGGTTAAGGTCTTTCTTCATACTCCGCTGCTGGAGTAACACCTGCCCCTGTTCATTGACGACCAGGACGTGGGCTGAACGGTGCAGCACACCTTTATCGTGGATTTCCTCCCGGCTGGCTTGTCCCACCACCTGGTCGTCCTCGTCCACCACCACCAGCATCTCGGATTCGTTCATCGTGAACCTCAATTCGCCTCACCGGAGGTTGGGGCAGGTGAGACTCTGTGTAGCGGCCAACTGAGAATGCTCAACACCCCATCGGAATTGTGGGGCAGACTGACCTTGCCGGCCCGCAGGGCAGCCCGCAAAGGGTCGTTAGCGCGCGGATCGCCCAGCCGGGCCAGAGCCTGGGCGGCGCTATTGCGCACCCACCAATCTTCGTCTTCCAGAGCGGCGATCAGCGGTTCCACCGCCCGGCGGTCGCCCAGGTGGCCCAGAGCGTCGGCGACACAGCTACGCGTCCACCAGGCGTCATCGTTCAGGGTGGCGAGCAGCGGTTCGACAGCTCGTGCATCGCCGATCTGGGCCAGGGCCAGAGCGGCATTGCTGCGTACCCGCCAATCGCCATCTGTCAGGGCCTCTAAAAGCGGTTCCACGGCCCTCCTGTCGCTAATCTTGCCCAATACCAGAGCGGCGGTAAAACGTACCTGTTCACTATCGCTGGACAGAGCCTCGATAAGAGGCTCCACAGCCAGGTCTCCGATCAGGCCCAGAGCTTTGGTCGCCCCACAGCGTACCGTTCGTTCCTCGTCCTGAAGGGCCAGAACGAGAAGTTCCACCCCTTCGCGGTCGCCCAATTGCCCCAGGGCGGAGACCGCTTTATGATGGGTGGTCGGCTCACCCTCGCGCAAGACTTCGATAAGCAAGTGAACGCTTTCCCGGCTGCGTTCTCCCTCTTCAGATTCGGACTCCATGATTCATCCCTTCCATTCCCTTTTCTGGATTTCCAATCGTTTTCGGATGCCATGGCGGACAGGTTGGCACCAACGTCACCCTACACAACCTGACACCTTAACCTGCCGGGTACAGGCTTCGGGCAAGCCTCCGCCGGAGTGTACCAGGCCCAGGGAGCAGCAAGGTGAGTCATTGCGGCCCTTATATTTTATCATATATGTTTATACATAGCAAAGTGCACGAGGGGCAGCAAGACACGATAACTGGAGACTGCCAGGTGCCCACCATCGTTGCCCAATCCCAACCAGCAGCATTTGACTTCTACCCATAAATGTGATATATTTACAAATTGAAATGTATTGAGCAGGAGTTGGTCCGTAGCGAACAATCGCGCAGGGACGACTGCCTGGAAAGGTAGCTGCAAGTGGCAGGATCTCCGCCAGTGGAGATTTATCAAGAGATGAGGTGTAAAGATTAGCAGCAAAACCCAACGCATTAACGAGAGAATCACAGCCAAAGTGGTGCGGGTAATCGACGACGCGGGTCAGCAGTTAGGTATCATGCCGGTCGAGAACGCGCTGCGCGAGGCCCGGACCAGGGGACTTGATCTGGTTGAAGTTGCGCCTAATGCCAACCCTCCGGTCTGTCGTTTGCTGGACTATGGCAAGTATGTCTATGAGCGTGCCAGGAAAGAGAGGGAGGCCAGAAAAGCCCAACGGGCTAAGATGGCAGACATCAAAGAGATCCGCTTACGGCCCAAGACGGGTGAACATGACATTGCCTACAAATGCAGAGACATCCGTCGTTTTATCCAGGAGGGCGCTAAAGTCAAAGTGCGTGTCCGTTTCCGGGGGCGAGAGATCACCCATCCCGAGATCGGACGGGAGCTTCTGGACAGGATTGCGGCTGAGTTAGAGGATGTGGCCTCGGTGGAGCAAAGACCCCGTATGGATGGCCGCAGTATGCTCATGATCCTTAATCCAGCCGGCAAAAAGAAGTAAGCGCCCCAGCCCCACCAAAAGCTGAAGACTTTGAACCTCCCATGGGTCCCAACCCCCGTGGGAGGCTGAGTAGTGTGATTAACTATCTGGGAGGTGAGTAGAGTGCCGAAGATTAAAACGCATAAAGCCACAGCTAAAAGATTCAAGTATACCGGCTCGGGCAAACTGGTGCGCACTAAAGGCGGCCAGAGCCATTTGCGCCGTAAGAAATCAGTCCGGGCCAAACGCATGTTCGCCAGGATGCATGAGGTCACTGTCTCAGGGGAGAAAAAACGGGTGAAAAAACTGGCTCCCTATCTGAAAAAGAAGTAACCAGGCTCCTTTCCCCCTTCAGGGTGTCCGGCAGGTGTAATGTAATGTCCACGTCGGTGGGTCACAGATCCATCCATACGAAATATAATTTTCATAAGAAAGAGGTGTTATAAAGTGCCGAGAGTGAAAGGAGGCCCCAGCGCCCATAGACGCCATAAAAAGGTGCTCAAGCTGACCAAAGGGCAGAAAGGGACAAAACACGCTCTCTTCCGCAGGGCTAACGAGGCCATGCTGAAATCGCTGTGGTACGCCTACCGTGATCGTCGGACGCGCAAACGAGATTTCAGGCGTCTCTGGATCGCCCGCATAAACGCCGCCGCTCGACAGAATGGCCTATCCTACAGCCGCTTCATGTTCGGTCTCAAGCAGGCTGGCGTAGACCTCAACCGCAAAGTCCTGGCCGATATGGCCGTCCACGACGCCCAGGCTTTCGCTAATCTGGTCGAGGTAGCCAGAGGCGCGGTTTAAGTTAAGAGGAGATGATAACCAGTCCAGCCAACGAGAAGGTCAGATATGCTCGCTCCCTTCGCCATCGTCGGATCCGCCAGCGGGAAAGGCGTTTTATTATCGAGGGTGTTCGTCTGATCGAGGAAGCGCTAAGAGCGGGGGTTGTACCCGCTCTTGTTTTTTATACCGAGGGCGCTGCTCCTCCGCTGGAGAAAATGCCCGATTCGAGCGGTGGAAGCTGGTCAGTCAGCAGGGCCGTGATGAAAACCATCTCGGATACGGTCACTCCCCAGAGCCTTCTGGCTGTAGCGCCCTTCGTCGAGTTGACCCCTCCCGCTCATCCCTGGCTCATTCTGGTGGTGGATGGGGTACGTCAGCCGGGCAACCTGGGGACCATCCTGCGGTCAGCCCAGGCAGGCGGGGTGGGATGGGTCATCGTTGCGCCGGGGACGGTGGATATCTATAATCCCAAGGTGGTGCGGGGAGCGATGGGGGCACACTTCCATTTGCCTGTCTCCGTTCTGTCCTGGCCCCAGATCGAGAAAGCCCTGGAGGGCCGCCCCGTCTTCCTGGCCAGCCCGCGCGGCGAAAGAATCTACCACCAGATCGATTGGACGAGGCCCACCGCCCTCATCGTCGGCGGGGAGGCGGAGGGAGCCGGACGACAGGCGGAACGACTGGCCGACGGGCAGATAGCCATCCCCATGCAGGGCGGGGCGGAGTCGCTAAACGTGGCGATGGCTGCCACCGTCATCCTCTTCGAGGCTGCCAGGCAACGGGCCAATTTCCTTGACTCCGCTTCCAGGAGATGATATAATCTCATTAAACCAGGTATCCTGACAATCTGGGATTTACTGAACGAATGAGGAATGGAGAGAAGATCGTGAGCGTTATACCAGCAGTAGAAGAAGAATCTCTTACATTACCCGTTACCATCGAGTTTCTAGAGGAGGATGAAGTTTACATGGTTTCCTGCTCCTTGCTTCAAGGCTGCCATGCCTGGGGGGAAACTCTTGATGAAGCATTGCGAGCCATGCCTGGTAACATAAGAGCTATGATCGAGGCCCGGCGTTCAAAAGGCAGCCCTCTCCCGGAAGCGCTTCAAGATATCGAGCTTGATCGTCCTTTTGTCATCAAGGTGATGGTCTCGTGAAATACCGGGAGTGGGCTAATCGGTCTCCTCTTTTTCCGCCTCCCGTTTTTTAACCTCTTTGGCCGCCGCGAACTCCTCTTCCAGTCTGCGTCTCTCTTCTTCGGCGGCGCGCTGCGCTTCGGCGATGATCTCGTCGATCCTGTGCTTTATCAGGCGTTGGGTCTCGATCCCTGGCCGGGGAGCCAGCAGCAAACCCAACCCACCCCCTACCACAAAGCCGCAGAAAAAACCCTTTACGAAGTTAAATATTGAGCGCATATCTCCTCCCTTGTATTATACTCTCCCGCTCTCCCTGCTCCTATTATATCACAGGGGTCTGATCCCCTGCAAACGCAATCACGGACGACGCAGATTCACCGCCCACCGCAAGCGGAGCATCCGTGTCAGCCTGCTGGTCAAAGGCCGGTTTCCATATGTTGCGCACCTCGCCTAGCAGGTAAAGCGAGCCGGTCACACACACCAGATCGTCGGGGCCAGCCAGGGCGCGGGCGCGCTCCACAGCTTGGAAGGGGTCAGGCTGGCAGATCACCTCTCCGTCACAGAGCCTCCGGTCGCGGATAAAACGGACGATCTCGGCCGGATCGGTGGGGTCTTTGCCCGGCACGCGCGGGGCGGTGACCACGATCGAATCGGCCAGGGGAGCGATAATGGACACGATTTGAGCGAAATCCTTGGCGGCAATCACGCCGATCACCAAAATCAAGCGCTTATGCGGGAATAGCTTTTCCAGGGCCAGGCTGAGCTTGTGCATTTTATCCGGGTTGTGCGCCCCGTCGAGCACCACCACTGGTTCGCGCTGCACGATCTCCAGCCGGCCGGGAAAGCGAACCTGCTCCAGCCCGGCCCGCGCCGCCGAGCGAGGGATATCCACGCGCCCGAATCTGCCCAGGGCCTCTATGGCCGTCAGGGCCACGGCGGCGTTCGTCACCTGGTGCTCTCCCAGCAGGGGCAGGCGCAAATCGGGCCATTCCTTTCCATCCAGCCCCCAGAAATCAAAGCGGCCTCCGTCGGGGCTTAGGTGACGCACCTGGTAACGGGTATCCTCCCCGACCCGTAACAGCGGAGCGCCCTGCTGTTCGCATTCCCTGCGCAGGACTTCGATCACCTCTGGCTGATGGGCAGCGGTCGCCAGGGGGATGCCCTTTCTGACAATGCCGGCCTTGTGCCAGGCGATCTCAGGCAAACTCTCGCCCAGGGGGTCGGTGTGATCGAAATCGACGCTGGTGACGACCGAAACCAGCGGCTCGATGGTATTGGTACAATCGTATCGACCGCCCACCCCCACCTCAATGACGGCAAAATCGACCTGGGAGCGGGCGAAGTAAGAGTAAGTGAGCGCCACCCACACTTCGCCGTAGCCGGGCACCCCCAGGGGACTCTCGGCCTTCATCTGCTTGATGGCCGGCTTACAGGCTTCGACCAGGTCGGCCAAACCGCCCGGCGAGATGTAGCCCCCGTCCACCACCAGTTTCTCCAGGGGCGTTTGCAGGTAGGGCGTGGTGTGCAATCCCGTTTTGTGGCCGGCCGCCTGTAAGATCGAGGCCAGCATGGCCGCCGTGGACCCCTTGCCCGACGTGCCTCCCACGTGGATGGTGTGATATTTGAGCTGCGGTTCGCCCAAAAGCCGCAGAAAGTACCGCATCCGCGGGATACGGACCCTCATCCGTTCCAGGCGTTCCTCTCGGCTCAGGCCGGGCAGCAGCGCCGGGCCGGTGATGAACGATTCGATGTAGTGCAACGCCTGGCGGTAACGTCTCTCTTCCATGCTCCCTCACAGCCTGTAGTATAGTGCTTATAGTTTAGTTCAAGTGACGGGGACTGTCAAATCGGAGGCTGCCTTGTCTGTGCAGGCCGGGCGTGATATAATTAAAAAGGCCCGGCATTTGCGCATGAGGGAGGTAGAATTATGAAGAGTTTAAGCGTCTTCCTGTTGATAGCCGCTTTAGTTCTCGTTCCGGCGGCCCATCTCCTGGCGGAATCAGATGGCTCCTGGCAGACCTACACCCACACAGGCAGAATCAACACCCTGGTTTTCGACGATCCGTACCTGTGGGCTGGCACCGATGGCGGCCTGGCCCTCATGGACACCGCCGATGGTCGTTACAGGAAATACACCACTGCCGACGGGCTGCCCCATCACAACGTCACGGCCATTGCCCTCGACGGCCAGGGCCAGGTCTGGCTGGGCACAGGCGGCCAAGGGGAGCGCTGGTCGGCTCACTACGGCGACCAGGTGACCCGCACCGACGGCGAAACCTGGACGACCTACCCCTCCACCGTAGAGGCCATTGAAGATAACTACCAGGCCATCCTGACCACCCGGCGCTCGGATGGCCGCCTGTGGGTATTGGACAGGGCTAACAGGGTGTGGACCATCACCAGGGAAGGGATCGGGGCCTTCGACGGCCAGAAGTGGCGCATCTACACCGAGGCGGACGGTCTGCCCGTCTCCAGCGGGCTGGCGCTGGCTCTGGACAACGAGGGACGGGTGTGGGCCGCCACCTGGAGCGGTTTCGGAGGAGAGGCAGGTGGGGTGAGCATTTTCGAGGGAGAGAGGTGGCATACTTATACCCCGAAAGAAGGTCTGAGCGGCCTGGACATCACGGACATCGTGGCCGACGACGAAGGCAACGTCTGGTTTGCCACCATGGGCCAGGGGCTTAACCGATTGAGCCTGGACGGGATGTGGACGCTTTACTTTTACGGCACGGTTTATGACCTAGCCGTGGACGACGAGGGCCGGGTATGGGCCGCCACCCGTGAGGGCCTGGGCTACTTCGATGATCAGAGCTGGGAGACCTACACCACCGCCGACGGTCTGCCTGACAACATCGTCTACGCTCTGACTTTAGACGGCGAGGGAGGGATATGGGTGGGAGGTTACGGCGGCTGGTTGGGCCATTTCGACGGCCAGGCGTGGGACTATCATTTCCCCCAGGACGAGTTGCCCACCAACGACGTGGCCGCCATTGCCGCCGACGCCAAAGGTGGGGTGTGGCTGGGCACCTCAGAGGGAGCCACGTACTTCGACGGCGCAAAGTGGGAAACTTACCTGCGCGGCGATAACGTGCGGGCGATAGCCGTCGATGAAAACGGTGCGGTCTGGTTCGGTATTTACGGCAGGCGGGTCAGCCGCTTCGACGGCCAGTCGTGGATGGCCTATACGACAGCCGAGGGCCTGCCTGGCATCTGGGTGACTTCTATCGCCCTCGATGCGGGTGGCAACGTATGGGTCGGCACCGAGGATGGAGGTCTGGGCCACTTCGACGGCCAGACCTGGAGAACCTATACCACGGATGACGGTCTGGCCGACAACAACGTCCAGGCCGTAGCCGCCGATGCCAAAGGCCGGATCTGGGTTGGCACCAGGAACCAGGGAGCCTGCGTCCTCGATCCTGTCAGTGGAGACTGGTCCACCTACAACGCCGATAATTCCGGCCTGGCTCATAACATTGTTAATGCCATCGCCCTCGACCAGGAGGGCCACGTCTGGTTTGGGACTTTCAAGGGGGCCAGCTTGTTTGACGGTCGATCCTGGCAGACCTATACCACAGGTGACGGCCTGGCCGACGACAACGTGCGGGCCGTGACCGTTGATGAGAAGGGCCGGGTCTGGTTGGGCACGATGGGCGGGGTCAGCCTTTTCGACGGCCAGACCTGGCAGACCTACACCACCGCCGACGGCCTGGCCGATAATACAGACATCCAGGCCCTGGCCGTCGATGCTGAGGGGCGGGTGTGGGTCGGCACGTTGTTCGGGGGGGCCAGCGTCTACGAAGAATAGCGAAAAGGATCAACAACGAACACGAGAAAGCAACGAACAGGAGTTTACACGCAATGATAAAACCCGAACAAAAGAGGAATTGTAACTGATGGACTACGACTTTGCCAGCCCCCTAACAGAACACCGGTTCGTATGCTCTATTTTACTACGGGAGTGCTGAGGCATCAATGCTTGAGCGTAAGGAATGGACAGAATTGAGTTCGTTGTCTTCTGTCGTTCGTTGTTGATCCACTTGTTTCAGGGCAGCCCCACCGCCGCCTTGACCTGGGCTACAGTCTCTCTGGCGATAGCCTGCGCCCGTTCGGCCCCGTCGGCCAGGACATCCCAGACGTAATTGGGGTCGGCGGCCAACTCTTCTCGTCTGGCCCGGAAGGGAGCAAGATAATCCGCCAGGTCTCTGGCAAACTCTTTCTTGTGTTCCACGCAGCCGATGGTTCCCTGGCGGCATTCAACCTCGATCTGCCCGATCCTGCTCGCTTCGGGAGCAAAGAACTTGTGCAGGGAGAAAACGTTACAGATTTCGGGGTGGCCGGGATCGGCGCGGTATTGACGGGCCGGATCGGTCACCATGGTCATCACCCGCCTCCTGATCTCTTCCGGCGTGGAGGCTATCTCGATGTGGTTGTCCAGCGATTTGCTCATTTTATTGACCCCATCGGTGCCCAACACTTTGGGCACGTCGGTCAGCTTCATCTCTGGCTCGATCAGAACCTCCCCGAAATAGTAGTTGAAGGTACGCACAATCTCGCGGGTAAACTCCAGGTGAGGCGCCTGATCGACGCCCACCGGCACGGCATGGGCCTTGTAGAGAGTGATGTCGGCGGCCATCAGCACCGGATAGCCCACCAGACAATAGTTGACGTTATAGGGCTGCTGGCGAGCTTTTTCCTTAAAAGTCGGCAGGCGC
>DAOULT010000177.1:0-18635 GCA_034417895.1 Anaerolineae bacterium
CAGCAAAGCCGCCAGGCTGACGACGGCCCCGATTTTGAAAGTCGCCGGGTCGTAGACGAATTCGACCAGGTGCGAACCAGGCGAGAGGTGGACGGCCCGGAACAGGACGTTGGCCCGCTGGATGGGCGTCGGGCGGCCATCGACCAGGGCCAGCCAGCCCGGATAGTAGCTATCGGCCAGGATCAGATAGCCCTCGCGGGCCAGGTCTGCGGCCACCACCACCCGTTCCGGCTCGTAGGAAACGACCTCCACCCGCTCCCCTTGACGACTGAAGTCGTCACTACCATCATCGTAGTAACGACTTGAGTCGTTAAGGGGTTGGCCCGCGGCCAGGATCGCTTCTTGATCTGGCTGGAAAGCGTCCTCCTGCATGGCCGCCACCGCCTGCCGGTCGTCCTCTATCACCCGCGCCCGATGGACGATAAAGGCCCTGGGCAAAACGTCCAGGTTCCGGTAGATTTTCACGTCGCCGCTGTGCACCAGGCGGAAACGTCCGCTGGTGGACACGATCACCGAGCGGCTGGTCCCCGTCCGCCCATCGATCAGGCTCAGACCCCGGATGCGTAACTCTCCCTCTTCGGCCAGGTATTTCACGGCCAGGCGGCGGGGAAGCAGGGCCGCCCCCAGATCGAGGACGGCGATGTAATCGTTGCCCTGGGGATTATCGCGCCAGTGGTGCCCGACCCTGGCCTGGCGATGGCGGACGGCGTCTGTGTATTCTCCTTCCGCTGTATCCTGGCCGGCCCGCAGGACGTGGCGCTGCGTTCGTCCCTGGTCGTCGGTTATGGTAATTTCGGCCACAGGCGTCCCGTCCGCCAGGTCAGCGCAGCCCGCCAGGTAGGAGACCAGGCCCAGGGAGGTGGTGGTGAAAGGAGGCAGGTCGTCGCCGGTTACGACCACTTCGTCTCCATGAGCCAGCCGGGCCGTAAACTCCAGGTCGTAAAACACATCGTCGATCCAGACATCGTAAACCTTGTCGGTGATGACGTATTTGACGTTGAGCAGGGCCAAAAGCCGCGCCTGGGGCACTTCCTGGAGTTGTTCCCGCAGACGGCCATCCGGGGAGAGCTTATCCTCGGCCAGGAAAAGGCGCTGCAAGTCAACGTAACGGCGCAGGGGCAGCACTCCGCCGTCGTAGCCATCGACGCTGAAAAGTTTGTAGAGGAGGGGCAGGTTAGGGGCCAGAATCTCTTTTTGCTTGGCGGCCACCACGTAATCGTAAATAGCCCTGGGCGGTAACTGCCCCTCGAATATCTGCTCGATGTCCTTCAAATCGCCGGGGTCGTAGGTGAGGCCCGACATGCTGAGGAAACGATGCAGGCCCACATCGGTGAGGAGATAGGCCGGAGCGGGGCGCAGGAAGGAGAAAGCCTCTGGAGCGGTGGGGCGGTTATAGGCCAGAGGTTGCCCGGCCACCCACAGTTCGCAGACCACCAGGACGGTCAGCACAAGGCGGAAATAGAAGAGAGGCCGGCTGGTCATCGCCCTGTAGAAAAGCAAAACCGCCACCACCGCCAGCCCGAACCACAGCGCCCACGCCTGCCAGCCGGGAAAATCCATGAAAAGCGCCGCCAGAACGACCAGCGGCGCAGCCAGGATGACCACCAGCCAGGGCAGAGCTTTGTGGCGGCGCACCATTCTCCTCAAATCGCCGGCTAAAGCGCGCCCCCTCTCTCTTAAATCTGGAGCGACCAGCACCTCTCCACCCAGGCCAGCCAGCATCGCCATGCCGAAAGCATAGATGAACAGCCACCGAACCGGGGCGCGGAAAAAGGCGAAGCCCGGCAGCAATTTGTAGAGCACGAAATAAAAAGGATTATAGGCCCCAAAAGCCAGGAAAAGACCCAAAACAGTCAGCAAAATGAAAGGAGCCCGGCCCTTCCGCCCCAACACGGCCCCCACTACAGCCAGACCCAGAGCCAGACAGCCCACGTAGCCCACGTATTCGCCAAAGGATTCGCCAAAGACCTGGCTCAGGTCCTCGCCGAAGGCGGGCAACAGCGAGTAGCACAGCAGATGCGGCCTGAGCGAAAAAGAGACGGCCTCGCGGTAGGATAATCCGCCGCTGCGCATGGAAAGCTGCGAAAGTTCGTAGGTGGGCAAAAGCTGGACGGCGGCCAGAGCGAAGCCGATAACCACCATCAGGGCGTAGGCGAGCAGTCGCCTGGCACTAGTATGAAAGCAGTTGGTTTCATCGGGGCGTGTGACCGCAGACCCTTTGGGTTTTAGAAACCCGAAGGATCGGCGGTCATATCTGCTTCTAAAGTGCCAGGCACCTATGAGGGCATAGACCCCCAGGGCGAAGAGGCAAATGTATACCGCCTGAGTGTGTCCGGCCGTGAACTGCAAACCCACCACCAGCCCCCCCAGTAAAACATATCCCACCCGCCCCCGAATCTGCATCAACCAATCCGTGAAATCCGTGACCCGAATCCGTGTTGCCAGGTCGAACAGCAAAAAGGCCAGGGGCATCCAGACGAAGACGTTCAGTTGATTGACGTGCTCCACCTGCGCTCCCAGGAAGCCGCCAAAAGCGAAAACGATGGCCGAAAGATATGCCCCAAAACGTCCCAGGCCCACCGACAACCGGGCGTACAGGTAGGTGAAGAGGGCGGCCAGGAATACGTGCATCACGATGGAATAGCTCACTATCCTGGGAGCGCTCAGAAAACAGAGAGGCCAGTGCAGAGGATAGAAAACAGCCGCCTGAGCGTTAGCCAGAAAGGGGGCCCCCAGGAAAAGATAGGGATTCCAGAGCGGAATACGTCCCTGGCGCAGAGCTTCGGCGGCGTAGGCGCGGTAGGGATAGAAGTAGGTGAAAACGTCCAGGCCCACCAGGATGAGGTTGGTGAGAGCGATTTTCCAGAAAAAGGCCAGACTCAAGAGCAGCAGAATAACGACGCAGAGGCTTTCTTTCCACTTATCTTTTAATTTAGAGGGAAATGGTTTCACAGTCATCAGTCGTCGCCCTTTCCTTTGACCGCCGATCCTTCGGGTTTCTAAAACCCAAAGGGTCTGCGGTCATCGATGGTGTACACGGTGAAAGACAGGCTGCCATCCTGCCGATAGGTCCAGTAAATGCGGCGCAGGGTCAGACCTTCCTGGGCCAGAGCCGCGCTGGTGGCGGTGGCCGATTTCCAACTGGGGAAAACAACGTAGCGTCGGGCCTCTGCCGCCTGCCGCGCATCCTCGGCCAGTTCGCGGGGCGTCGTGTACCACCGAAAATCGTAAGGGAAGTTGAACATGTAAAACGAAAAATGCCAGCCTAGCCAGCGATGGTAGACAATGGCCCCGCCGGGCACGTTGCCCCGAAAATAATCGACCACCGCCTCCAGGCCCTGGTAGGCTCCGTGGTCGCCGCCGATGGGATAACGGCTGTTGGCGGCATCGCGGGCCGGCTTTACGAGGGTCAGACCCAGAAAAACGGTCACTATCAGCCCGTAGGCCACAGTCCCCAGGGGTCTGTCCCAAATTTTAGAAGATAAGTCGCCTGGCAGCAACGTGCTCACTGGATAGTTCACAGAAGCTTCCAAAAGCGCCAGACGCCGGCCAAAAATCTGGCCGGGCAGCAGGATAATGCGGGCCAGCAGGATGGCTGTAAAGGGGATCAGTCCCAGAAGATAGCGATCCCAGACGTTGAAATTCAGCAGCCAATGAACGAGCAGGAAAACGACGATGAAGCCCGTCAGGCCCGCGTCCAGGAGACGTTCCCGGCCACGCCGGCAGAGATCACAGGCCAGCAGGCAGGGCGCCCCGAGGATCAGTAAAGCATTCAGGACAGGCGAAGCCGTGACGTAGCCCATCAATGCCAACCAGGCCCGTCCTCGCTCCGCCAGTTGCTCCGGGGCGGCGAGACCAAGCCCGCCGTAGCTGATCAGGCTTTGCTCCAGGAAGCCCGGCCTCTGCACCCGAACCAGGTCCCACAACACGGCCGGCAGCACGGCCCCCACAAACCCCGTCCCCAGACGAATTATCTCCGGGCGGGCCAATTTCCCTCGCTCAAGCCCGACCACCACCGCCAGAGGAGCAAAAAATAGCCCCTGGGGTTTGGTGATGGCGGCCAGACCGAGCAGCGCCCCGGCCCACCCGAAACGCCCATCCACGGCGCAACACAGAGCGGCCAACGCCCAGGCTACCATGAGCGGATCGGTTAGAGCGGTGGGAGCGAACAGGATGCCAAAAGGTGAAAAAGCCATGAGCGTGGTGGCTATCAGGGCCGCAGGAAGATCGTATAGCCGTCTGACCAGGTAGTAGAGCAGCACCAGGCTGGCCGCGCTGGACAGTTCTCCCGGCAGACGGGCGGCCACCTCCGAAGGCCCGAAGAGGCCCAAAGAGAGGGCCAGGGTGTAGATAAAGAGAGGAGGTTTGTCAACGGGCAGATGGCTGAGGAGCACATCCCGCCCGCTGACGATTTGCATGGCCCAATAGCTGTAGATGGCCTCGTCTTGGTGGAAGCGGTTAATAGCCAGAGGGGCCAGTCGCGCCAACGTGCCCAGGGTGAGCACCGCGCCTAAAGCGAGTCGAGGCAAACGAGCTAAGTTCACGCGCTCCTCTCATCCGACAAATCTATTAATCGACGAAGCGGTACTTGATCAACGTCCAGAAAGCGGGGATGGCGTCTCGCCAGGTGATCTTCTTGCCTTCCTCGAACTCGCGGCCGGTGTAGGTGATAGGCACCTCGTAGATGCGATAGCCCCGCTTCAGCACTTTGGCGGTGATCTCCGGCTCCAACTCAAAACGCCGCGACCGTAGGGGAATCGACCTGATGACCTCGGCCCTGAAGACCTTATAGCAGGTCTCCATGTCGCTCAGGATGGTATCGTACAGAACGTTGGTGAGCAGGGTCAGGAGCTTGTTGCCCACCATGTGAAAAAAAAACATGGTTTTGCGCGGTCCGCCCAGGAAACGAGAACCGTAAACCACCTCGGCCCGCCCTTCCAGGATGGGTTTAAGCAGCGCAGGGTACTCGCGGGGATCGTATTCCAGGTCGGCGTCCTGGATGAGCATTATATCGCCCGTGGCGTGTTCGATGGCCGTGCGCACTGCGGCCCCTTTGCCCCTGTTCGCCTGGTGATAAAATATCTTCAGATCGCCTTTCTCTTCCTCCTGGCGCAGTATATCCCGCGAACCGTCAGTTGAACCATCATCGACCACCACGATCTCTTTCTCCATCCCCTCTAACCTGACAGCCCGCACCTGGTCCAATATCTCTACCAGTGTGTCGCGCTCATTATAAACAGGCATAAGTACCGATAACTTCATCTCAAATCGTCCCCTCTCTTTTCCATACCGCTCCATTATAACTCATCACTCCATAGATGGCAAATAGGGAAAGGGAGAATAGGGAGTGGGGAATAGGCAGATCAGCGGAGTAATCCGTTTAATCCGTTCCAAAATCCGTTGACCGCCTGGCCCGGATGTGATATAATCTGGCTGACTCCTGTGGAGTGAGTAATGACCATGTATCTCAAGCATCTGTCCCTCGTCAACTTCAGAAATTACGTTCGCCTGGAATTAGCCCTGCCAGCCGATATCTCTCTTCTCCAGGGGGACAACGCCCAGGGCAAGACCAATCTCCTGGAGGCTATCTATTACCTGGCTACTACTCGCTCGCCCCGGGTGCGGGCCGACCGGGAGGTGATCAACTGGCTGGCCGCAGAAGAACCGCAGCCTTTCGCCCGTGTGGTGGCTCAAGTGCAAAAAGGCGATGCCCTCCATAAGCTGGAGATCACCATTATCCGCAACGCGAATGGCACAACTTATCAGAAGAAAATCCGCTTCAACGGCCTGACCAGGCGTGCTCTGGACATCATGGGGCAGGTCAACGTCGTCCTCTTCCGGCCCGAAGACATCGACCTGGTGATCGGTTCGCCGGGCCTGCGTCGTCGCTACCTGGACGCCACCATCTGCCAGCTCGAAGCCCGCTATTGTCGTACCCTACAGACCTACGAGCGGGTCCGCACCCAGCGCAACCATCTTTTGCGCCACCTGCGCGACCGCCGCGATGACCCCCACCAGCTTTACTTCTGGGATCAACGCCTGGCCGAGAGTGGGGCCTACCTGATCGCCCGGCGGCGGGAGGTGGTAGCCAGGTTGGACGGACTGGCGCGGGCCACCCACCTGGAACTGACGGGGGAGACGGAACGCCTCAAACTG
This sequence comes from Anaerolineae bacterium, assembly GCA_034417895.1. Lineage (GTDB taxonomy): Bacteria > Chloroflexota > Anaerolineae > CAZYHC01 > CAZYHC01 > DAOULT01. The sequence continues at coordinate 6,157 of DAOULT010000177.1, forward strand.
CGCTATGAGCCTGGCCTGGAGCTGGATATGGAAAGGCCGGAGCCTGGCTACCAGATGCCCTTAGCCCTCGAACCATCGCCACAGGCCGGGCCGCAGACTGGAACAAAACATCGTTGGGAAGCGGATGTACCGCGCCTGGTGGAGGCTTTTGGCGCCCAACTGCGGGAGATCAGGGCGCAGGAGATTTTACGGGGTATGTCCCTGATTGGCCCCCACCGCGACGAACTGCGTTTCCTGGTAGGCGATGTGGACATGGGGGTCTATGGTTCGCGGGGGCAGCAGCGCACCATTTCCCTGGCCCTGAAGCTGGCTGAGGTGGAACTGATGCGCCGCCAGACGGGAGAGATACCCATCCTGCTGCTGGACGATGTCATGTCCGAGCTTGACCAGGCCCGCCGCAGCTATCTGATGGGTATGATCGACGGGGCCGGACAGGTGCTCCTGACCACCACCGATCCGAACGTCTACCGCGCCGATTTCCTGAATAGAGTGACCCGTTTTCGGGTGCAGGAGGGACGGATCGAGAAGTTGGAATAAACAAAACGACTAAAGTCGTTACTACAAGGCGTAGTGACGACTTCAGCCGTCTAGGCGGCGGGCAGGGTGAAGATGAAAGTCGCGCCTTTTCCCACCTGGCTTTCGACCCGGATGTGGCCGCCGTGAACCTCTACCAGGTGCCTGACGATAGCCAGCCCCAACCCCGTGCCGCCGTGGTCTCGTCTCTGGTTGGGGCGATAGAAACGGTCAAAGAGGTGGGGCAGGTTCTCCGGGGCGATGCCCTGTCCGCTATCGGCCACGCGCACTTCCACCCAGGGAGGCTCCTGGCGGGCGGAGATAGCGATTTGCCCGCCGTCGGGAGTGTGGCGCAGGGAGTTGGAAAGCAGATTGAGGAAAATCTGGCGCAGGCGGTCGGGGTCTCCGTTGACGGGCGGCAGGTCGGGCGGCACATCCAACTCCACCGCCAGGCCCCGCTCTGTGGTCTGCGGTTCGATGCTGGCTATAATCGGCTCTAATACGGATTTCAGGGCCAGTGGAGTTCGTTTGATGGTCAACTGCCCGGCTTCGGCCAGGGCCAGCTCTTGCAAATCGCCGACCAGCCGCGAAAGCAGCAGCGTTTCTTTGTGAATGGAGGCCACGCTTTCTTTGGTCAGGGGGAAAACGTCGTCCAGCAAAGCTTCCAGGTTGCCGCGGATAACCGACAGCGGCGTCCTGAGTTCGTGGGCCACGTCGGCCACCATGTTGCGGCGCAGTTCTTCCTGGCGGGCCAGGGCTGCGGTCATGGTGTTGAAGGCCCGGCCCAGTTGTCCCAGTTCGTCTTGAGAGTAGATTTCCACCTGTTGGTTCAGATCGCCGGCGGCGATGCGTTGGGCGGCCTCCGTTAAGGCCCGCAAAGGAGCGGTTATCTGCCCGAAGATGCCCAGGCCGAGGGCCAACGCCAGCGCCCCGGCCACCAGCCCGGCCAGCAGGATGGAACGGTTGACCGAGCGCAAAAAGTCGTCCTCCAGAGCGCGCTGCTCCCCTGTCTGCGGAGAGGTCACAAGCAGGGTGCCCACCTTTCGGCCTTCGATCATTATGACTACTCCTGCGGCCATATCCGCTTCAGAAAGCCGCTGGCCGGCCAACTTTCCATGAGAATCGGCCACCACTACGCCCTGCCCGTCGGCCAGGATCAGGCGGTCAGCCCACATGTGCTCTTCCATCATCATCGGGCCGTGCTCTATCATGCCGCCGGGCATCCTCCGCCCCGGCCCTCCTCCGGCCCAGGGATTCTGAAACAGGATTTCCACGCCCTGCCAGCCCTCGTTCTGGACGTAGTAATCGGCCAGGAAGAGAGCCAGACGTTGGGCGCGAGCTCGTCCCCCCTCGCTGACGTACAGCCTGAAGCGGCCTGCGGTAGCCAGATTGGAAAGCAACGTGACCGTCGTCAGCCCCACCACCACCACCACCGCAAAAGCTCCGGCCAGCTTCAGCCACAGGCTACGCATTATTTTCCTCCTGGAATTTGTAACCTACGCCGTAAACGGTCAGGATGTAGCGGGGCTTTTTGGGATCGGGTTCTATTTTCTGTCGCAGGTTCTTGACGTGCACGTCGATTGTCCGTTCGTAGCCCTCGTAGGCGTAGCCCTGCACCTGGTCGAGCAACTGCATGCGGGTGAAGGCCCGGCCCTGGCTCTCGGCCAGCACGGTCAGCAGATCGAACTCGGTGGGGGTCAGTTCCACCGCTTTTCCCTGCACGGTCACGGCGCGGGCCTCAAGGTCGATGAGCACCTCTCCGGCGGCAATCGTCCGCTTGGCGCCCCGTTCCCCTTCGGTGCGGCGCAACACAGCTCTTACCCTGGCTACCAATTCGCGGGGGGAGAAGGGTTTGGTAACGTAGTCGTCGGCCCCCAACTCCAGCCCAATGAGCTTGTCGGTCTCCTCGACGCGGGCGGTGAGCATGATGATCGGCACGTCCGACTCGCGGCACATGGTGCGGCACACGTCCAGCCCATCGAGGCCGGGCAGCCCCAGGTCCAGCACCACCAGGTTGGGCCGCTCGTGCCGGAAGACAGTCAAAGCCTCCTGTCCCTCGGCGGCAGTAACCACGCTGTAGCCAGCCTGTTCCAGGTAAGCCCGCACCAGCCTGACGATCTTTTTCTCATCATCGACAACCAAAATTTTTGTGCCCATTTTCTGCCCGTTCTTCACCTCTGATTCAGTTTACCCCATAATACCATGGATGTCAACGGCGCAAAACTGGAGCGCTTGCGCAGGCGAAAAAGGCAAAGGGACGGGAGAACTTCCCCGTCCCTTGTTTTAATCAATGCCGGGTATTACCGTTGATAGCCACGCTGATGGCCGCGCTCTCCCCAACCCATGCCAGGGCCGTGCTCCCCCCAACCCAGACCGGGGCCACGCTCTCCCCAACCCATGCCGGGGCCGTGCTCTCCCCAACCCATGCCGGGGCCATAGCCTTCCATCATGCGCTCCAGGCGCTCTTCGATATTCTCTCCCATGCGGGCCAGGATGTCGTCGGCCTGCTCCTGGGTCAGGTCTCCTTTTTCGACAGCTTCGGCCAGCGCCTTCTGTTGGGCGTCCAGGAAAGCCTCAGCCAGGTCTTTGGTTTCCAGGCCCTTGTCCGCCAGTATGTCGGCCAGGCTCTTGTCCGCTCGCAGCTCGTCCCACAACTGGCCGGGAGTCATGTCCAGGGCCTCGGCGGCCACGTCGAACAGGTTGATTTCAGCACTCCCCCAACCCAGGCCAGGGCCGCGCCTCCCCCCGCCTATGCCGGGGCCACGCTCTCCCCCACCCAGGCCGGGGCCTTCCATCATGCGCTCCAGGTGCTCTTGGAGAGGCTCTTCCATGAGCACCAGGATGGCGTCGGCCTGTTTCTGGGTCAGGTCTCCCTTCTCTACGGCCTCGGCCAGCGCTTCCCGTTGGGCGTCCAGGAAAGCCTCAGCCAGGTCTTTGGTTTCCAGGCCCTTGTCGGCCAGTATGTCGGCCAGGCTCTTGCCCGCGCTCAGCTCGTCCCACAACTGGCCGGGAGTCATGTCCAGGGCCTCGGCGGCCACGTCGAACAGGTTGACTCCAGTACTCCCCCAACCCAGGCCAGGGCCGCGCCTCCCCCAACCCATACCGGGGCCGCGCCTCCCCCCGTCCAGGCCGGGGCCACGCTCCCAACCAAAATGCGGGCCTGGGCCGTAAGGCTCAGGGCCATCGGCCAGGGCCAGCCCTGTTCCAAAAACGGCAGTCAGCAAGGTCACGGCCAGAACGGCGGTCACGATTTTCCACTTCTTCGACATTTTCTTCAACATTTCAGATACCTCCTGTTTTCCTTTTTTTGTTCTGTTGAAGTTTCACCCCCATTGTAGCAAGAGGTTGTGAAGAAGTTGTTAAGAAGTGATGGACAAATTGTAAAGATTTGAGAGCAGAGCGCCCTATCCCCTGATCGGCCCTGATCGGACCGATTTGACAAATTTCCGTTCCTGTGGTACTATCTGCTCTAACTGAATAGAAGCGGTTATAGGACGCTCTTATCCAGAGAGGTGGAGGGACCGGCCCTGCGAAACCTCGGCAACCAAGTCGGGTTGTCAGGTATTCAGGTAACCAGATAGCTAATGCCTGATCACCTGACTATGGTGCCAATTCCGGCAGAGTTGCTCTGGAAGATGAGAGGAGAGTCGTTAATGTGCTACCCTCTTCATGTTTCGGAAGGGGTTTTTGTTTTTTCTGACCCCGGATTTACAGCTCGATCCAACTAACTTGTTCCAGGAGGGGGGGAATGAAAGATATAACTTATGGTTTTTCCACCCAGGCGGTGCACGCCGGGGAGAACGAGGAGAAAAGGAACAAACCTTTCCATTCGCTGACCACGCCTATTGTGCAAACCTCGACCTTCATGTTCGAGAATACAGCCGACCTGATCGAGTATATGAAGACCAAGATCGGGGGCAACGGCGTCGGGAGAGTAGAGTACGGACGTTATGGAAATCCCACCCTGTGGGCGGTGGAGCGCAAGCTGGCCGAACTGGAGAGTGGAGAGGCCACCCTGCTGTTTCCCACCGGGATGTGCGCCATCACCTCTACCTTATTGGCTATGCTGTCGAGCGGCAGCCATCTGGTCCTGACCAGCGATTGTTATCGCCGCACCAGGGAGTTTTGTCTGACCTTCCTCAAGCGGCTGGGCATCGAAGCTACCGTGGTGCCTATGGGCGACTACGAAGCTATGGAAGAGGCTGTTCGAGAAAATACTTGTCTGATCCTTTCCGAATCGCCCACCAATCCCTATCTGCGCATCCTGGACATTCCCAAAGTGGTGGATATCGCCAGGAGACACAGCCTCAAGGTCGTCATCGATAGCACCTTTGCCACTCCCTGCAATCAGCAACCCCTCAAGTTTGGGGTCGATCTGGTAGTGCATAGCGCCACCAAGTATCTGGGAGGACACAACGATCTGCTGGCCGGGGCAGTGGTCGGCGCGGCAGACCTGATCGCCGCTCTCAGGGCCGCCCAGGGCGTATTAGGAGGAGTGGTCGATCCCCAAAACGCTTATCTTCTTTTGCGCGGTCTCAAGACCCTGAGCCTGCGGGTGGCAAGACATAACGAAAACGGCCTTAAGGTGGCTCGCTTCCTGGAGGGTCATCCCAGGGTGCGCCGCGTGTATTATCCTGGTTTGGAGAGTCATCCCGATCACCAGATCGCCAGAGAGCAGATGCGCGGTTTCGGCGGGGTGGTCAGTTTTGAGTTAGACGCCGATCTGGATCAGACCGGGGCTTTCATCGACGCCCTGTGCATCCCCTACATCAGCCCTAGCCTGGGAGGGGTGGAGAGCCTGATCGGGCAGCCGGCCCTGATGTCCTATTACGAGCTAGGCCCGCAGGGACGGCAGGCCATAGGAATCGGGGACGGCCTGGTGCGTTACGCCCTGGGCATAGAGGACGCCGAAGACCTTATCGCCGATCTGGAGCAGGCTCTGGACAGGATTTAGCTCCCATGCTGATCTCTGAATCCGTGCTGGAAGCCATCAGGCAATGCGCCCAGAAGACCTATCCCAAAGAATGCGTGGGCATTCTGGTCGGCAGCTTCGAGGACGGCGGGCAGGTTACGGCCAGTTACCAGGCCGATAACCTGGCAGAAGAGCACGACCGTTACCTTCTGGATGCCGCTCATTTTATCGCGGTGTCGGATGAGCTGGAAGGCAACGATCTGGAGATCGTCGGCTTTTACCACTCCCATCCCGACGACGACGCCCACTTTTCCGAGACCGACCTGAAATACGCCTGGGAAGACTATTTTTACCTGGTGGTCTCGGTGCGAGAGGGAACAGCCGGCCAGGTGCGGGTCTGGATCGTCGAGCTGGACCCTGACGATCCGAGTCCCGAACTCATGGACAGGAGGAAAATTCTCCGAGAGGAGAAGTTGGAGGTTAGAGGTTGGCAGTCAAAGTGAGGATCCCTGCTTCCCTGCGCCGCTTGACAGGCGGGGTGGCTCAGGCGGAACTGGCGACCGACGATATCGACGGTCTGTTGCGGCAACTGGACGAGCAGTTTCCCGGCCTTGACGGACGGCTGCGCGACGAAAAGGGAAACCTGCGCCGGGGGGCCAGCGTCTTCGTCAACGGGGAGAGCATTCGCTTTCTGGATGGCCTGGCTACCAGGGCTGAGGACGGCGACCAGATATCCATCGTGCCGGCCATAGCCGGAGGCCGGGCGGGTAAGTAAAAAAGGGAGGTAATTATGGACCTTGGCTTACAGGATAAGACAGCGCTGGTGGCTGCTTCCAGCAAGGGGCTGGGTAAAGCCATAGCCTGGGGCCTGGCCGCTGAAGGGGCCAGCGTGACCATCTGCGCTCGCGGCGAGGAAACCCTGCGGGCCACGGCAGCCGAGATCGAGGCCGCCACCGGCTGCGAGGTTCTGCCCCTCGTGGCCGACGTGACCGCGCCGGCCGACATCCAACGCCTGGTGGACGAGCATCTGGCTCGCTTCGGAGGGTTGGACATCCTGGTCACCAACGCCGGAGGGCCGCCCCCTGGCCTGTTCCCAGATTTCGCCGATGAAGATTGGCGCAAAGCTCTGGAGCTAAATTTGATGAGCGTGGTGCGCCTCTGCCGGGCGGCCATACCCCACATGCGCAAGAAAAAGTGGGGACGCATCGTAAACATGGCCTCGGTATCGGTCAAACAGCCCATCGACGACCTGATCCTTTCCAATGCGGTGCGGGCCGGGGTCATCGGTCTGGCTAAGACCCTGGCTAACCAGTTAGCCGCCGAGGGGATCACCGTCAACAACGTGTGTCCTGGCTACACCCTGACCGCACGGGTGGAAAACCTGGCTAAAGAGCGCGCCGCTCGCCAGGGCTTGAGCCAGGAAGAGGTGTTGAATCTCTACGGCCAGAACGTTCCCATGGGCCGCGTGGGCCAGCCGCGAGAGATAGCCAGCCTGGTGGTCTTCCTGGCTTCGGAACAGGCCAGCTTCATCACCGGCACCACCATCCAGGTGGACGGCGGTTACGTCAAGGGCCTTTTCTGAATGGAAGAAGCCAGAGGTTTTTCTAAAAAACCTGGTTTCTAGAGCGGGAGGGGCATGGAGATGCGGGTTATGAAATTCGGCGGGACGTCGGTGGGTGACGCCCAATGCTTTGCCAACGTGGCCCACCTTGTGCAGGAGGCCAGAAGCGAAGACCGGCAGATCGTGGTGGTGGTCTCGGCTATGAGCGGGGTCACTGATGATCTCATCCAGGCGGCCCGCGCTGCGGCCGACGGCGATGAGGAGGCTTCTCGCTGCGTAGAAGTGGCGCTCCTGGCCCGGCACGTGGGCGTCGTCCAGACCCTCATCGCCGACGAGGAGGAGCAACTGGCACTTTGCCGTTTCGTCGAGGAGCGCCTGCGTGAGTTGGAGAAATTCTGCCGCAGCTTCGCCGTGTTGGGCGAGGTGACGGCCCGCGGGCTGGACGCCGTTACCTCCATCGGCGAGAGGCTGGCGGCTCGTATCCTGGCTGCTGTGCTGAGCGCTCGCGGACCCGGAGCGGAGGCCGTCGATGCCACCCGCATCGTGATCACCGATGACCATTTCGGAGCGGCCAGACCTTTGATGGCAGAAACGCGGACAAGGATACGGGAGGAGCTTTTGCCTTTGTTGGAGAAAGGGGTTATCCCGGTGGTGACAGGCTACCTGGGGGCCACCATCGAGGGAGTGACTACCACCCTCGGTCGCGGGGGCAGCGATTACACGGCGGCCATTGTCGGCGCCTGCCTGGATGCCGACGAGGTCTGGATTTGGAGCGACGTGGACGGCATTCTGACCGCCGATCCTAACATCGTGCCCCAGGCGCGGACCCTGAAGACGCTTTCTTACGTGGAGGCCGCCCAATTGGCTTATTTCGGGGCCGACGTTTTACATCCCAAAACCGTCAAGCCCGTGCTGGAACGCGCTATCCCGTTGCGCATCCTGAACACTTTCAATCCCTCTCACCCCGGCACCCTGATCGTCAAGGAGACGCAGCAGGCGGTCAACGGCGCGCAGGCTATCATTTCCACCAGGGGCCTGAGCCTGATCGCCGTAGCCGGCGAGGGCGAAACCTGGACGCCCGAGGTGGCCGCCCGTGTTCTCTCTCGCCTGGCCGGGGCCGGCGTGGACGTTCTGATGTTCTCTCAATCCTTCTCCGAGCGCAGCCTTAACCTGGTGGTGCGCCAGGCGGATGCCGACCACACCCTGAAGGTCCTGGGACGTGAGTTCCGTGAAGAACTGGCGCAGGGGGCCATCGCTGGCCTGGAAGTGCAGCGCCCGGTAGCCACCATTTCGGTGGTGGGCGCGCCGGGCGGCGAGGGGACAGGCATCGTGCTCAGAACCTTCGCCGCCCTGGGGAAGTGCTGTACCAGGGTCATTTCCATCGCCCAGTCTGCCTCCGAGTACAACGTCTCTTTCGTGGTGCACGAGAACGAGGTGGACGACACCGTGCGCTTTATCCACAGGGAACTGGGACTGGAGGTATAAATGCCAGAAATTACTCTCCTTCAATTTGGAGTGGGTGGGGTGGGCCGCGCCCTGGTGCGGCAAATCCTGGACACGCGGGATATTCTGGCCCAGAGAGCGGGCCTGACTCTGAAGCACGTGGCCCTGGTCGATAGCGGGGGGGCGATCCTCAAAGTGGAGGGCCTGAGCGACGAGGAACTGAGGGCCGTCCTTCAGGCCAAAGGGCAGGGGCAGGGGCTAAAAGATACGCCCTGGGGACAGGCCAAGACCGGCGACCTGGACATTATACGCGGACTTGAGACTGAACGAGCCATCGTCGTCGATGTCACCGCCGCCTCGGGCATGGAAGAAGTGTTGACCGAAGCTCTGGGGTGGGGGTACGGTCTGGCGCTGGCTAACAAGCGGCCTCTGACCGCCTCGTGGGCCGCCTGGCAGACTTTGGCCGGCAGCGGGCGCTTACGTCACGAAGCCACGGTAGGAGCCGGCCTGCCGGTCATTGCCACCCTGCGCTACCTGCTGGATACGGGAGACGCGGTGAAAAGCATCGAGGGATGTTTCAGCGGCACGGTAGGGTACATCTGCACTCAGTTGGAGGAAGAAACGCCCTTCTCCAGCGCGGTGGCCGAAGCTAAAGAGCGAGGTTACACCGAGCCTGACCCCCGCGACGACCTGGGCGGGCTGGACGTGGCCCGCAAGGCCCTCATCCTGGCGCGGATGTTGGGCTGGAAGATGGGATTAAAAGACGTCGAGGTGGAAGCTCTCTATCCGTCGGACATGGCTGCCCTTTCCGTAGACGAATTCATGGACGCCCTGCCCAGGCTGGATCAGGATTACGCCCGCCAGACGGCCCAGGCCAGAGCGGAGGGCAAAACTCTGCGTTACGTCGCCAGCGTCAGAGATGGCCGCTCGTGGGTGAGCCTACGAGCGGTGGATCGTAGAAGCTCTATCGGGACGCTCAAGGGCACGGATAACATCGTAGCCATCGAGAGCGAACGCTACTCCCCCCATCCTCTGGTGCTGATTGGGCGGGGGGCCGGAGTGGAGGCCACGGCCGCCGGGGTGTTGGGAGACATCATCGCCCTGGCTAGAGAGGGGTTAGGGAATAGGGTAGAGAGAGAGGAGGATAATAAGTGGAAAAGACAAGGGTAGGCATTCTGGGAGCCACCGGTATGGTGGGACAACGTTTTATTCAACTGCTGATGGGGCATCCCTGGTTTGAGGTCACGACCCTGGCCGCCTCGGACCGCTCGGTTGGATTTCCTTACGAAAGGGCCTGTCACTGGGTGCTCGACACTGAGATGCCGGACGAGGTAAAAGAGATGACGGTGGAGAAATGCGAGCCTGGCCTGGATTGCCAGTTGGTTTTCTCTGCTCTGCCCGGCGGTGAGGTGGCTGGCCCTATCGAAGAGAATTTTGCGGCTGCCGGTTATGCGGTGTGCAGCAACGCCTCCAGCCATCGCCAGGACGCTGACGTCCCGCTCCTCATCCCGGAGGTCAACCCCGATCACCTGGCCCTGATCGAGAGGCAACGCCAGGCGCGGGGTTGGTCAGGCTTCATCGTCACCAATCCTAATTGCTCCGCCACGGCCCTGGTGCTGGCTCTTAAACCTTTGCAGAAAGCTTTTGGGCTTAGAAAAGTTTGGGTGAGCACCATGCAGGCCATTTCGGGGGCCGGTTACCCTGGCGTGGTCGGGCTGGATATCCTGGACAACGTGCTGCCCTACATCGGGGGCGAAGAAGAAAAAGTGGAGCGCGAACCCCTCAAGCTGCTGGGAGAGCTGGACGGCGACCGGGTGCGGGAGGCCGAACTGACCGTCAGCGCCCAGTGCAACCGGGTGCACGTGATGGATAGCCATCTGGAGTGTGTTTCGGTGGAGTTGGGCCGACGGGCTGAGCCGGAAGAGGTTGTGAAGGCTCTAGAGACTTTTGAGAGTCTGCCCCAGGAGTTGAACCTGCCTCACGCTCCGCACCCGCCCATCGTGGTGCGCCGCGAGCACGATAGACCTCAGCCCCGCCGCGACCGGGACAATGGGGGCGGCATGGCTGTCACCGTCGGGCGCCTCCGACCTTGCTCCCTGCTGGATTATAAGTTCCTGGTTTTGGGCCATAATACCGTGCGGGGCGCAGCCGGAGGAGCGATCCTGAACGCCGAGTTGCTGAAGGCCCAGGGTTATCTCGATACATAATCCATACATATTCAGAAAAACGTTCAGGTTTGTAGTGACGACTTTAGTCGTTCGACCACCAGGACAACGATTGAAATCGTTACTACGAGCGCGAAATATTATCCGAACGTCTATAGTAGAATAAAGGGGATGGATCAGTGAGACAGATTACCGTGGCCGCGGTGCAGATGGTGTCCGAGCCGTGGGCCGTGGAGCGCAATCTGGCCCAGGCCCAAACTCTGGTCGAGGAGGCCGCCGCTCAGGGAGCAGAACTGATAGTCTTGCCTGAGGTGTTCAACGTCGGCTACGAGTACACGGATAAAAATTTCTCGTTTAGCCAGCCCTTGGAGGGACCAACGGGCGCCTGGCTGACTGACACGGCCCGCCGTCTGAACGTGCATTTGATGGGCAGCTTTCCGGCTTATATTGAGGGCGATTGTTACATCGTGGCTATGCTGGTGGCCCCCAATGGCCGGCAGTGGGTCTATCGCAAAAACCACGTGGCTATGTGGGAAAACCTTTATTTCCGGCGCGGGACCGAGGTCTGCATAGCAGATACCGACCTGGGGCGCGTGGGCATCATCGTTTGCCTGGACACCTTATTTGCCGACCTGGCGCGCACCTACCGCCAGGGCCGGGTAGACCTGCTTTGTCTGTGCTCCTCCCCGCCCAACTTTGCCCTGGGGCAGATCCGTCACGGTGAGCGGACGGTGCTCGACCTGCGCGCCATGCCCCGCTGGCAGAAGGTGGCCGCCAGAGTTTACGACTGGTTCTTCGAGGGCACCCGGCTCCACGCCCGCAATTGTGGGGTGCCGGCTGTCCACGCCGTGCGTTGCGGCTCCTTCAATTCGCCGCTGCCCTATCCGTTTCTTTTTCTGCTGGGTCTCGGCCCGCTCGACATGGGACGGGCGATCATGGCGGGTCTGGACTATACCCTGGCCTGTCCCATGGTGGGGCACTCGCTGATCGTGGAGCGCGATGGGGAGGTTCTTTGCTCGTTGGAAGAAGAGGAGAGCGTGCTGGTGGCTCCTGTGACGGTTGGCGCTCCCGACCCGGCTGCGCTGCCTCCGCCGCCGGCAGGGCGCACCATCGTGCCTGACGTGGACTCGCAGACCATGCTTTTGCACGATATCCTGACCTGGCTGGGCGGCTGGCGTTACCGTCGTTATAAAGATCGTTTTCTCCCTCCTGGCCGGGGGAGAGCAAAATAAATTCAGGATTGGAAGAAACCAGGTTTTTAGCAAAAACCTGGTTTCTAGAGGCTTGGACCTCTGTAACTTGAATTAAATACAAAGATAAAAGCATAGTATTTAAGAAGGAGTTTGAAAAGTGGAAAGGAACATAGTTGTTACGGAAGCCACCGGACAGTACATCGAGGACATGCCGGTGGAGATCGTAGAGCGCAAGGGCGTCGGGCACCCCGATAGCCTGTGCGATGGCATCGCTGAACGAGTGTCGCTGGAGTATAATCGCTGGTGCGAACAGGAGTTTGAGGTGTTGCTACACCACAACTTTGACAAGGTGCAGCTTGTGGCCGGCGAGGCAGAGGTCGATTTTGGGGGCGGGCATCTCATTCGTCCCATCAAGATTCAGATCGCCGGGCGGGGCACGCCCTCTTATAACGGTCGCGCCATACCCATCGATGCTCTGGCTATCGAAGCGGCCCGCACCCACATCCGGGAGACCATGAGGTATCTTGACCCGGTCCAACACGTCAACATCCAGTGCTACGCCGGACGGGGAGAAAACGCCCTGGTCAGCGCCGTGGAGCACGTGGAGGCCAACGATACCAGTTTTGGCGTCTCCCATTGGCCCCGCTCCTCCCTGGAGAATGCCGTCTATCAGACCGCCGAATTTATCAACC
>DAOULT010000178.1:0-36603 GCA_034417895.1 Anaerolineae bacterium
CTCTCAGGCAGAGGATAATAGGGCAGCCAGCCCCGGTAATAATAGCTCAGGATCCCCGCTCCGTCCAGGAGGAGGGCATCGCCCGGCCAGGCGTTCTCTTCCAGGAAGGCGGCGGCCTGCCGAAAATTGCCATCGTCCACGCCCCAGTACATACGGTACTCGTCCAAAGAGGCAAAGGCGTCGTAGTCGGCTTCGTATTCTTCGGCGGCGTAATCGAGGGGAGCATCCCCTTTGAAAAGGTCTTTGTCCTGGTAGATGAGCAGGCTGGACCGCCCGTGAACCGTCACCCGCCCGGCCAGACTGTAGAAAGCTTCGATAGCTTCTTTGGAGTGTTTCCACTCCGCCCCTTCCGGCTTCACTTTCTCGTTGAAGAGGAAATAGCGCGGCATCCTATCCCCCGCCAGAATCTCTCGCGTGTACCAGTCGGCCGTCTTCGAGCGTTCGTTGGTGTCGTATTCTCCCCGCAGGAGGCCCTTGCGGTACAGGCAGCCGATGGTTTTCCACCCGGCCTGGCGCGGCACGCCAAACCGACCGCTGCGTGGGGGAGCAGTCTGCGGCGTCCAGTAGAGAGGGACTTTGTTGTCGGGGAAGGTCATGGCATATTCCGGGTCGCTCTGGATGAAGAATATATAATCATAACCGGCAAACAGCAGCAGGCATAGAGCGAAGGCCGCTCCCGCCACCGGCCTGAGCTTCGGCAGACGATCATAGACTCCCTTCAGAACTACCGCCCCCAACAAAGCCCAGGCCGGGGAGAGGGCGTAATAATGCAGGCCCGGCTCCCTGACGACGAAGCTGTAAACCACGAAATAGCACAAAAACCACAACAGGACGGCCCGACCTTCCACTTTCGTCTTCATCCATCGCCCAAAGAGCACAGCGACCAGGGCCGGCAGAAAAAGAACGAAGCTCCAATTGAAATCCCCGACGGATAGACCAGCCGGGAGAAACACCGAGATAAGCAATCCTACAATGAAAAACCCCGCCGCCCAGAGAGGGAGCATCCCCGCCGCAGCCAGAGCCAGCAGCAGCACCATGAAAGCCACGTAGTAGGTGGAGTTATAGAACATGGCATAGGACACAAACTGGCCGAAGTGGTTGTGAAGCCCGGCCCCTATCCTCTCCCCGAAGATGTAGGCCCTGGCCTCGCCCAGTTCGGGACGGAGGGCGAAAGGCACGTAAAAGGGAGCTAATATGATCACCGCTAGAAAGAGCGAAGCGAGTAAAACCCAAACGTCTGTTTTGAGAAAGCGTCGCCCCAGATAGAGAAGGGCCAGGACAGGCAAAACGAGGGCCACGTCGTAGTGCGCCAGACAGCCGCCGGCGAAAAAAGCCACGCCCAGCAGTTGAAAGCGCCAGGCTTTCTGTTCGTCGTTCTCGCGCAGCAGGCGATAGAAACAGTAGACGGCCAGGGTTTGCATCAAGACCACCAGCCCATGATACTGCACCAGGCGCGAGAAAGCCAGGTAAACCCCCTCCAGGGCCAAAAGCAGGGCGGCCAGGAAGCCGGTGGCCCGGTCAAACATCTCCCGACCGATAAGATAGACGACCAGCACCGACAGGGCGCTGGCTAAAGCAAAGGGGAAGCGCAAAGCAAACTCGTCGAAGCCATTAGTAAAGGTCACGAAGGCCAGAGTGGTCGTCACCTCCAGCGGCCCTTTTCTATGCAGGAACAGGGCGTCGTCCTGCCCCACGAGGGCCTGCCCGGCCACCGATATCACCCCTACCTCGTCGCCCTGGAACTCGGAATACCCCAGGTGGAAGAAGCGAAAGAAGCCGACCAGGGCTACCATAACGACTGAAGTCGTTACTACCAAAGCCACCCTCCTGGACTTGATCGTAGTAACGACTTCAGTCGTTGCGGCTGGTTTGAGCCACAGGCTAAGCCCCGCCAGGAGCAAAACCATCAAATCAAGGGGCAGGACGAGCAGGAGCAGGTTCACCTCCCCCGGCACGAAATGCGCCAGCAAAACGACCAGGTTGGAGAGGACGCAACTGGCCCCGCTGCCGAGCAAAACCGTCTCCAGGAAACCCTCCCTGGGAAAGACCAGAGCCGCCAGCGCCAGGCCCGGCAACAGGCAGAACAGGATCGCCCCGCCCAACAGTTTCAACGGCCAGCCCCCACCCACAAACAGCAGGGCGTTGGCCGCCACCAGCGCCATCAGAACGTGGACGGCGGGGCGAAGGGCGAGAAAGTAACGGACGATGCTCATTTTACGACCACCGTTTCCAGCACAATGCTGTCGCCTACATCTTCCCCCTGGATCGAAACCGGCAGACGCGCCCCGCTTTCGGCCAGGTACATCCCCACCTCAAGCCGATATTCGCCCGGCGCAGCCTCCGCCGGGATGAGAACGTCGTATTGATCGCGCACGATCTCCCCTTCCTGCCAGCGGCCAGTAGGGTAAAGGCCGTCCACCGGCTGGCTGTCGCTCTGGCTTCGGATGCGCCCTGCCTCGTCGTTCAGGTGCACGAAGACGGTGTAATCGCTATCCATCTGGCGCGCCGCCTGCCAGAAAAGGGTCAGGTGGAGGCCGTCGCCTGGCCGAAAGCCGCTTTCAATATTATAGCCCAGGAGGCGCACCTGCCCCCCCAGGTCGGCCTCCAGAGGATGTTCGATATCCAGCGACTCGACGGTCGGCGCTTCGCGGCGCGTAAGCTCTACTGGCCCCAACAACAGCCGCTCCCCGCCCTCGGGCTCCAGGGACCGTTGAAGGCCCGGATCGTACAGGATGACCTCGACGTGGTAGAGGCCGGGCGGCGTGCCGGGCAAAACCTTCATCTGCCACTCCCCCTTGAACATCATATCTGCCTTCCAGAAGCGGGTGGACATCCCCCCCACGTCAGGGGGGCCATCGGCCTGGCCCCAGACCCGGAATCTATCGTTTATCAGTTTGAGATAAACCAGGTATTTTCCGTCCATTCTTTCCAGACAGCGCCAGTAGAGGTTGATCCCCAGATTGCCGTCGGCGTTCTCCAGATCGTAGCCCAGGAAGAGGACGCGACCGCCCAGGGAAACGCGTTGCTCGTGGTCGGGCCACAGGTGAGCCTTCTCGTAATGAGCCACGGCCTCATCCGATTGTCCTGTGTCCTCGTAGGCGTGGCCCAGGGCGATGTGCAGCTCCGGCCAATCGTCCCCTCCCAGCTCGATGGCCCGCTCGTAGGCGGCGATGGCCTGGTCGTTTCTGTCCTGGGAGCGGTAGAGGTCGCCCAGAAGTTTGTAGTACAATGGATCCTGAGGGTCGAGTTGGACGGCCCGTTGATAATGGGCCAGGGCTTCTTGCGGCTGGCCCAGGCTCTCGTAGATATCTCCCAGAGCAGCGTGCAGAACCGGCCAGTCGTCCCCGGTCAGGTCGATGGCCTTCTCGTACTGGGCGATGGCCTCGTCCCTCTCTCCCTGGGCGCGACAGGTTTCGCCCAGGAGGTAGCGATACCAGGCATCGTCGGGTTTGAGGGTGATGGCCTGGCGATAAGCGGTCAGGGCCTCAGCCGGCTGGCCTGCGCTTTGATAAGCCCGGCCCAAAGCCGCGTACAGCCCGGCCCAATCCCCGCCGCGCTCGATAGCCTTTTTGTACTCAGCAATGGCGCCCTCCAGATCGCCCTGGGAGCGAAGCTCGTCGCCCAGAAGGGCGTGACTGGCGGCCTCACCTGAGCCGGGTTCGTTCAGCCTGAAGAGGCAATAGACGCAGGGCAGGTCCTTATAAGGTAGAGCCAACTCCCAATCGGAGGGCAAAGCCAGAATGGACATGGCCCCTTTGCGGTCGTTCTGGAAATATTTTCCCAGGAGGGCTGACCGTCTGTCCAGAAGCTCGCGGGTGAGGATCAGGTAGCGAGCGTTGTTTTCCCGCAGGTAGGCCACGAACTCGCTCCAGGTCGGGACGTAGGGCACCGGCGCAAAGATATAGCGAGGCGCTCCCTGGGCGGGCGGAGGGCGATAATAGGTGGTCTCGGTTCTGCGGTTGCCCCAATCGATGAAAGGCACGCTGGCAAGGCCCCTGGCGGATAACCAGAAGGGCAGAGCGTGGCTAGGCTCGTAGACGATCACCGCCCCGTCTTCGACCGTATCGGCCAGCCAGGACATGACTGCCAGCTCGTCCACGTTGGCCGCCCTGTCGGCCTGAAAGGGATTCTCGAAACGACAGCCCAGGCCCTCGGCTACCAGGGCCAACGCCAGGCCGCCGTAGAAAAGCGGGTAAGCGAGAGAGCGCAGCCGCTTGCCGCCCCAAAGCCTAGCCCCGAATTTATAGACCCACTCGGCGATGAACAGATGCACGAGGGGAAAAAGAGGCACCAGGAAGCGGAACGGCTTGCCCGTAGTGTAGAAGTACCAGGATACCACCCCATAAAGAAGGCCGCTCAGCACGGCGGTGAATACCAGCCGCTCCCTGTTATCACGGGCATAAGCGACGACGTCTTTTCTGAAATACACCAGGGCGACGGCGGTCAGGCCCATCACCACCAGCGCCAGCCCTATTTTCCAGGCGTTGCAGCCCAGGTGCAGGCGCAGGGAGAGCAGATGACAGAAGAACTCGTAAGCGATCCTGGTCATGCCCATCCACTGGCGGCTTATCATCTCGCCTATCGAATGGCTGCGCAAATAGCCGGACATGGTGGGAAGCTGTCGGAAGTCCGCCGCATAATACGCCTCCCAGTCGTCCAGCCACATCACATGGTTGGTGCTGTAATTGAAAATGGGATTGCCATACACCTTAAAATTGTAGGCGTAGAGGCAGGAAGCCGGTATCAGGTAGAACAGGGGAAAGAGCAGAATCTCTTTCCGTTTCAAGATGGCTTTCCCGTAGAGCAGCAGGGCCGAAAGGAGAAAGGCCACCAGGATAAACTGGCCCGTGCCTTTGGAGAGATAGGCCAGGCCGGCGGTGAACCCGGCCACCATCCACAGACGGTGACGTTTTGGCTCAAAGCCCCGGACAGCGAAATACCAGGCCGCCAAAAACAACAAGGTGGTCAATGGCTCGCTGGAGACCATAGACGCCTTGTCCCTGACCTCGAAGTCGAAGCTGAGCAGAAACGTAGCCAGGAGCGCGATCTCGGCGTTGTGCAGGCGGCGGGCCAGGACGAACGTCGTCAGCAGGGTGACAAGCCCTATCGTCATGGTGAACAGCTTGGCCTGGGTGAAAAAGCGCAAATCTCTCCTGGCGAAGAGGGAGGTCAGGGCCGCATAAAGGGGATGACGGGAGCCGTCGTCCAGCAGGATGCGCTCCTTGATCCAGATGCCCATCAGCAGGTAAAAGCCCTGGTCGCCGGAGGTGGAGGAGTTGCTGGCGCTGATGTTCACCACTTCCACCAGGGCGAAGTTGGTCACAATCAGAAGCAGGATGAAGCCTGTAAGTATTTTCTTGCCGGTTGCCCACGACACCGTTGCTCTATCCTCGACCTGGAAATTTCAAGATATCTTCGGGCCACAGAGGGCGCAGAGAAAGAGACTTTGCCCTCTATGAACTCCGCGTTCTCTGCGGCTAAAACGCGTCGCCCGCATATTATATCAGGGATTTTCGTATAAGTAAACATCCAGGTCGTTGAAAGTCACGGCCTCAAGGCGGAGGTAATGGGCTTCCATCCAGGCCACGTCGGGGTGTTCGGAATGTCCCAGGTCTCTGAACCACTCTTCTTCGAGAGCTTTCTGGAAGATGACGAACCACACCCGTTCGTGGCCGCTGGCTGCTTTCTCCAGGGGCGTGGCGAAGAGGCCCAGAGCCTCCTGGGTGGGCAGAGCCAGGGTGTCGCTGCCGGCCCCGGCCAGGTCGGGCACGAAAGCCTGGGGCAGGTCGCGGTCGTAGTAATAACAGGGAAAGAAGGTCAGCTTGTTGTCATGAACGATGGCGTCTCCCGCCTGATAATGCTCCCCCAAATAAGCGACCGCCTCCTTAAAGGGGGCGCGGGGAAATCCGGCGTAAGTGTAATGATAGACCAGGGACATGACCAGCACGATCAGCAGCGGCGCGGATAAAACGGCGGCTGCTATTCGGGGCATCCTGACCTCGGCCAGCAGAGCGGCAATCCAAATGTAATAGGCCACCGCCGCCGCTAACACTCCCCGCTCGATGTAGACCGACTTGAACTGGGAGATAGCGAACATCAAGGCCACCGGCAGCAAAGCCAGGAGCAGAACCAGAGATAAGCCGTCCTCTTTCTCTGCGCTGCGGCCCCGCACACGCACCATCCTGTACTCGGCCAGAGCCAGGATCAAGAGGCTGAAAAACAGCACCACGGGCATAAGCCGCTCAGGAACGGGCAGGTTGAAGTGAAAGACCATCAGGGTGCGGACCAGCTCGGCCAGGCCGGGTCGAGGTATCCAGTAAGCCTGTTGCACCTTGCCGAACTGGCCGGGCACCAGGCTGAGCCAGGGCGCGAATAAAACGGCCATGCCCAGGTGCGACAGGCACAGGGGCTTCATCAGCCGCCATTCTCTTTTCAGGAGCACGAACAGGTCGAGGGTCAGGAGGGGCAGAAAAGCCAGGTTGTGGGTGTAGAGGGACAGGGTGGCCGCCACGGTGAAGAGCGCCCACCTCTTCAGGCCGCCATCCTGCCGGGCGCGAACAAAGGCGTAAACGGCCAGCAGGCTCAGGAAACAGAGGAGGCTATACATGCGGGCTTCCTGAGAATAATGGACGTGGAAAGGAGAGATGGCGGTCAGCAGGGCAGCGATCAACCCTGTCCGCCGGTCGAAGAGCGCCGCGGCCAGATAGAAGACCAGGACGATGGCCCCCAGGCCCAAAAGCGCCGAAAAGAGCCGCACGGCGAAAAGGCTTTGCCCCACCAAGCCCATCCAAAAGTGCAGGGAGAAGTAATAGAGCAAGGGGTGAACGTCGGCGGCGGCCCCTTCCACCTGGGCTATCGTGCCGTAGATCATCGCTCCCAGGCTCTTTTCGGCGTAGAGGACGGCAAAAGCTTCGTCGTACCACAGATCGCGAGCGCCCAGGCGGATTAAGCGCAAGGCGACGCCGAGCAGCAGGACGGCCAGCAACCAGTTTCTTTCTTTTCGGCCCATTTCTTTAGTCATTCCGCTATCCTATACAAAAGATAATCGTCCCCCTGGTGGTGGATCAACCTCAGGTTCCGCTCCTGGAGAGTCTCCAGGATGTCAACCTCGGCCTCGGTGACGGGATCAAATTGGGCCTCCAGGATGAAATCCAGCCCCCGCTGATGGAGCAGAACGTGGGTGAAGCCCTGTTCTCGCAGGTAGCGGACGATGCCCGGCGCATCCTGGAAACGATAGACCAGGTGCAAAAAGCCATCCAGGATGGCATCGGGGTGGCAGGGGCGCTGGCAGTAGTAGCTACGCGGCTCCCACAGGAAAAGGATACGCGCCGAAGGCGGCAACTCCTCGTTGAGGTAGGTCATCATCTCGTGATAGGAGCCTAAGTGACGCTGGAGGTAGCCATCTTTAGATTCCCAGCCTGCCAGGTAGGGCACAGGATCATCGCCAATGAAGGCCAGCACAGTGGAAACCAGGTTCAGGCCCAGAGCCAATACCAGCATGGCGACGATGACCCATTGCAGAGAGAAAGTCGGCCTGGAAAGCTGCGCCAGCTTATCGAGGGCGTAGGCGGCCACCAGAGCCAGCAGGGCGAAGATGGGGAAGAGCAGCCGGGCCTGGATCAACAGGGCCGACTGGGCCACGGCCAGCAGCCAGAAAAGATACTGCACCACACATACCAGGAGGATGCGCTTCAGCAGAGGGCGATCCTGGCCGGGCAGCTTCTTCCAGACCAGGGCCAGCATAGGAGTGAGCATCAACAGCACGGGGCCGATGGTGGCCCCATAGACCTCCCGCCCTTCGGCCCCCAGGATGGTCATCTCCCAGGTAGCAATGAGCAGCCGCCAGGGGGCAGTGTAGGCCAGCCCCGTCCCGGCCCGGCTGTAGAACCAGGCCCGGAATTCGTCCCAGTGCGCCCCGCCGAAAAAGAAGGGATAGAAGGGATTGCCGGTAAAGGCCAGGTTCCTCAGATACCAGGGGGAAGCTATCAACAAAGCCGTAACCCCAAAGAGGGCCACGAGCTTGAGTCCCCTGCCCCTCACCCTCCAGAGAACGATCAGACCCAGAGAAAGGGGCAGAGCGAAGCTGGTGTACTTGACGCCCATCGCCAGACCACAGAGCAGGGCGCAAAGAAACAGCCAACGATGATCCTGACCGCCTCCATCGTCTCCATCCTCCAGTTCCAGCCAGCGACACAGGGCGTAGAAGGCGGCGAACTCGTAGAAGATCAGCGCCGCATCCACGTAGGCCCAGGTAGAGATGAGCACGATGGACGGCACGGCGTAGAAAATAGCCATCGCCAGCCAGCCCACCTTGAGGTTAAAATAGCGGCGGGCGAAGGCGTACAGAGCCAGCAGGGTCAGAGGCCCATAGGCGAAGTGGATCAGCCGGGCTACGACCGGCCCCTTGAGCAGCAAGGAGGCCGCAAAAAGGGTCTCCACCAGGGCGGGAAAGCCCAGATAAGGGATATCATCGTAGTAACGACTTAAGTCGTTACTACTGATGCGGTGATTCTGGACGTAGAGCCTGGGGCCGGTCAGGTGGTAGACCTGGCTGTCCCAGGCAGTGGGCGGGGTCAGGGTGGAGAGAAAAGCCAGGATCAGACTGACCGCCAGGTACAAAGCCAGAAACCGCCCCAGGCGTCCCTCCGGCCAGGCCATCTGCCAATCCCCGTAGTAACGACTTAAGTCGTCACTACCAGGAGAGAGCCGGAGGTGGCGGCGGAATACGATCAGGGCTACAATGGCGACAACGAAGAGAAGCCAGAAAAGCCAGCGGTGAAACAGCCCGGCCAGCCCCAGAGCAAAGACGATCAGCGATAAAAGGCCCAACCCTGCCCCCAGACTAAAGACAAACTCCTCCAGGGGAGAATCGTGGTTCGGCCAGGCCAGAGAGCGCCGGCCCAGAGCCAGAGCTATAGCCAGCATCCCCAGCCAGATCATAACGTCCAGCAGAACGCTGGCGATGGCCGCCACGTTAGCCACGCCGAAGGGCTTGTGGACGACGTAATAACTGAAATAGACGGCAAAGGCCCATAACACACCCCCCGCCACACTCAATATCCACACCAGCGTCCTCAGCCTCGATCCTGTTTCCATAGCCTGTCCGTCTCCCACTCCCTATTCCCTACTCCCGATTCTCCAATCCCTGACCAACCACCTCCTGGCCGCCACAAAGACGATCCACAGCCCAAGGGGCAGAGGCAGATACATGATCGGGTGCTCGTAGTCACCGACTATCGTGGCGAAGAAGAGCGCCCAATGGCCCACCAGCAGGGCCAGCTCGATCAGGGCCACCAGGATCGCCCCCCGCCTGTAGCTTTCCGTCGTAGCCCTGAAGACGATGAACAGCGGCAAAAGCAGGACGACGTAATTGGTCGTGGCCGTGCGCAGGGCGATCAGGTTGGTGATGATGAGGGTCATGGCTACCATCCAGTCGAAAGCTCTCCCGTTCGTTGGTCCGTTCGCTGTTTCGTCGGCTATCCCCCGCCAGGTGTAGAGCATGTAGCCCACCAGAAGCCCGCTGAGGCCCAGGTGCACGGGAGCGCCCAGGAAAGGGAAGAAATAATTGGTCAGCGTCCAGAGCGGCGAGCCGATCTCGGTGTAGGAGGGGTATCTGCTCATCCAGGCCAGGAAGTCCCCGATCCAACCAGGCAGCAGCAGCAGAGAGGAGGCCAGCAAAAAGGCCATCCAGCCCAGGAAGCTGAGCGCCAGCCGCCAGCGCCGACGGTACAATCCCCACAACATAAGCAACGGTATCACCAGGAACACCATCTGAGGCTTGACCGTGGAAAAGGCCAGACAGAGGCCAGCCAGCACGTCCTTATCCTCCTTGATGGCCCACAAAGCGGCTACTATGAAGGCCAAGACCACAATGGAGAACTGCCCCAGGATGATGCTCCGCGCGCCGGGGTAGAACAGGATGCCCCACAGACAGGTGACGGCCAGCAGCCAGGGCCTCACTCGCCAGCGATAAAGGCCGATAGCGCAAAAGATGGCAAAAAGCAGGGTGAACTCCAGGACAGCCTGCCACAAAGCCTGCGCCATCGGGTAGGAGGGGATGAGACTGAAGGGGGCCACCAGGTAGACGGTGTACAGGGGGTAGGCGAAGGCCACCTGGTCCTCGTCCGGGCGGGCCAGGCGTCCGTATATGCCCAGTTGAATCTGGCGCGTCACCTCTTCAGAATAGGGATTTTTGCCCTCCACCAGGAAGGCGCGACCGCCCGCCCAGCGCGAATAGAAATCGTTGGCCCCCGGATACTTCGAGGTGAAGACCGTGTAGGTGGCGTAAGCATCCAGCAGCAGGACGACCACCAGGGCCACGATCAGGGCCACGACGGTCAGCGGCGATTTGCGGTCTGGCGATTTGCCAGTCATAGAACACACCTCAAGACGAGAGATCATAAAGCTCGATGGTCAAACCGGAGAAAGATTTCCGATCCACAATCTGCCCTTCGTGGCTCTTCAGCCAGGCGTCGATCTCCGGGTTCTGGTCCCTCAACGTCGTATCGATGGAGCCGGACCTGGCCAGCAGATGCCTGGAGTCGTGTTGATGAGGGTGAACCAGCCACAGGCGGCTGTGTCCCTGGGCGATGGTCTCCAGGGGGGTGGTCACCCGGTTGGTGGAGATAGGTTCTCGCTCCACCTCGCCTGTATAGTAATAATTGAAGGGAAGCAGGCTCTCGAAAAAGGGCAGCACGATGACATCGCCGGGCTGCTCGTTCTCCTGTATGTACTGCACCATGCCCCGCCAATCTTCCTTAAGGTAGTAGACAGGATCGAAATAGACCTGTCCCAGACTGACGACTGTGGCGGCCAGCACCCCGCAGGCTAAAGCCCAGCGCCCGGCCGCCTTTTTGACGCCAATCGCTCCGTAGGCGATAAGGATCAGGAAAGGCGGCAGGCTGACCATCAGGAAACGGTCAATGTAGATGGACAGACGCATGGATATGGCCCAGGAGAACAGGATGGGCAGCCACAGCCAGAGGTGAAAGAAAAGCGCGGCTTTGTCCCGGAAGCTAAGGGCCAGAGCCACAACGAACAGAAGCAGAGCCAGGATGGTCAACGGGGTCAGAAGCCCGGTGTAGCCCATGCTGAAGTTCCACAACGTTTTGTAGATGTCAGACAGTTCGGGCCGGGGTATCCAGCGGAACCCAAAGGAGTTAAGTTCCCGGCTGTAGAGGGCCACAAACCAGGGCAGGATAGTCAGCCCGGCTATTCCCTGGGCAACAGTCCACCTGCGCAGGAGAGGGTAATGAGCGCGCAGGGTGATGATCAGGAAAGCGAATTGCACCAGGGTAAACAAAAAGACGGAGAAGTTGGCCCAGTAGCCCAGAATTGTGCACAGGGTCAGCCCGATCCACAACCCCCAGGAACCGCTTTCCTTCAGGAGACGCAAGAAGAAGTAAGCGCCGCCCAGAATGAAGAAGTTAGCCATAGTGTACATGCGGGCCTCCTGGGAAAACCAGACGTGGAAAGGGCTGAGGGCCAGCAAAAGAGCGCCAAAAAAGCCCACCCTTCGACCAAGGCAAAGGCTGGCTACTTTGTAGGCCAGGGGTATGCAAAGGATGCCGAAAATAGCCGAAGACAGACGAACAATCGTCTCGCTACTACCCAGGTATGGGAAAAGGCGTTCTAACAGGTAGTATAGAGGGGGATGGCTGCCATCGACCAGGATGGCATACAGGCTCAAATCCAGAGGCGCCGAAGAGACGGTCCAGGCGAAAGCCTCGTCGTACCACAGGCTTTGATAGCCCAGGCGAAACAGACGGGTGGCTGTTCCCAGCAGGACAATCAGTACCAGCCCCAGATGAGTTCGTCTAATTCCTGAGTCGTTATCGTTCTTTCTCATCGCTTCACCTCATCTCTCCACACGATATACCATCAAAGTCCCAAAGTCGGGGAAGTATGAGGACAACGTCTCCAGCGGAGTCAATCGTTGTGGGTAGCCCTCTCCGAAGTAGGGACCGTATATCTGATCGACGTAGTGGTCGGACTCGATGATATAGGCAACGTTCCTTTCATCGATGTAGGAAAAGAGCCGCTGCTCACGGATGGCCGCGAACGCCTTCCAGTTGACCACCCCATCCAGGTTGACCACTGTGCGCCCGCTGTAATAAGCGTAGATGCCGGCGTTGAAAGCCCCGACGACCTCTTCCGGCCTGGTGTTCTCGTTCAGCCACTCAGCGCCTCGATACATGTACAACTGCCAGGGATAAGCCCCCTCCCGCCACTCCTTGGCGCCCTGGAGAACGAAGAGCAAAGCCGCTCCACCCAGCAGCAGGCCATAGAAGAGAGAAGCCCGGCGGAGGGCCTGGCCGGTTCTGACCAGGACAGGGCCGGCCACCAGGCTGGCAGCCCAGGCCAGGGGGATGTAATACCAGTTACGCGGGAACCAGCGATAGAAGGTGTGAAAAGCCAGCAGGGCCAGAGCGGCCGCGGTGGGCAACCAGAAGGCTGCGGGCAGGGTGACAGCCGCTTTCACCTCCCCGTGCCGGGCGCGAACCCAGCGTAAGATGATGGGCGAGGCAATCGCTATAATCCAGGCCACCCCACAGTAGCGCCAGGCCAGTTGAAAGCTCAGAAGAATAACCGGCGAGAACACAATCCGCCATAGCACCAGAAAAACCTCTCGATCGTGGACAAGGACCGGGAAGTAGCGCTGGATCAGGTAGGGGACGGCTATCCCACTGGACTGGATAGTGGTCCCGAAGGTAAGCTGATTCCAGACCAGCCAGGGGGCCAGCGCCAGCGAGAAAACCACCCCGGAGACCAGGACAGGCCCCAACCCCTCCAATCTCCTTCTGAGAAGCACGGCCAGCAACATGAAGACGAAGAGGAAAATGGTATCGGTGCGGGCCAGAACCATAAGCCCGGCCAGAAAGCCCAGGATGGCGCCATCCCTGACGGTCATCTTTTTCGACCGGGAAAAATACCACCAGAAACAGAGAGCCAGGAGAAAGATGTTGAGAGCTGTTTCCAGACCGTTGATCGCCTCGACGATCACCTTAGGGTTAAAGACGTAGAGGCCCAGGGTGACCAGGGCCGCCTTTTCGCTACGGGTTGCCGTCCGCACGGTTACGTAACCCAGCCAGGCCGCCAGGGAGTCGAAAATCGCCCCCAGGGTCAGGCTGAGGTGCACCGGCAGATCGTTCCCGCCCGGCAGGGCCGCGTAGACAGGCGCCAGGGTTAAAGCCCACAAAGGATGAAAGCCATTGGTCAGGGTGTGTCCGTCGATGGTCGGGCCACGGCCCTGGGCTATGTGGCGGGCGACGACGAAGTAATAAAAAGCATCGTCGGGCAGAAGCTTCTGGAGAAGCGTCTCCAGATTGAACCAGGCCAGCCCCAGCCGGATGAACAGCCCCAGGCTCAGAATGGCTATCGGGCAAAGATTTTCTACTCTCGCGGTCTGCAACAGTCTGGATTTGATGCTTTTTTCCATGCCTGACCTACTCCCTCATCGCCTGTCCCTCGTCCTGCTTCTTTTCCGTCCGCCATACGTCCATTTGAATTTTAACGACATAAATCAGGACCGCCAGAATGATGCCCGGCATGATCACCAGATCGATATATCCAAGCGCAGGTTTAGCCAGCAAGAGGAGCCAGAGAAGCCAGGGAATCAGGGTGATCGATAGCCAAGCCGTGACCTGGCCGACTCTGGCCGGGAGGCTCTCTCGGGCCAGCGGTTGCAAGAACCATAAACAGAAGCAGACCGTAAACAGAGCCAGCACCAGGTTATAGCTTCCCGTCTGCGGCGCTACCAGCAGAGTCACCATGATGCCCAGCGAGAGCGAAAGGCCCAGATTGCCCTCCCCTTCATTTTCATTTTGCCTCAGTTTCCAGATAACAGCTATCAGCCAGGCGATCAGGAGCGCGGTGAGGATTAAGTTGATCACCTCTCTGTGGGGGAGCGCCAGCCAGTGTCCGAGAAAAGCGCTTAAGGGAGGCTGGGTGCCCGTGTAGCGGCGATAGTTCTGGAGGCGGAGCAGAAAATCACCGAGCCAATTCCCCACAAAAAGCCAGGATAACAGCAGAAGCCCCAGCAACGTCCCACTCAGTCCCAGGAACACTCCCCGTCGTCTCGAAGGAGGGGTCACAAACAACCAGATGGGTATGAGCAGGAAGACCAGGGGCGGTTTAATGGTCATCAGAGCCAGGCAAAACCCGCTCATAATATCCTGCCTCCTTTGAGCGGCCCAAAAGGCCACAGACATGAAAAACAGGATCAGAATGGAGGTTTGACCCAGAACAAAAACGATCATACTGTATTTGAACAGCATAGTAGCCAGACCAAGCAAGATGGTCATCACGCTTCCCAGCTTCCACCCCAACGCCTCCTTGATCAAAAGGAGAGAGGCCAGGAGCAGGAATTGTTGAGCAGTCAGCCACAAGGCGGTGGCAACGGGAAAAGGCAGCAGGCAGATGGGCAGGATGAAGGCGGCGTAGGCGGGGTAGGCATAGCCATGCTGGTTCTCATCGGAAGTAGCCAGACGCCCATAGATACCCCGTTGGATGGTGTGCGTTACCTCGTCGGTGTAAGGGTTGCGGTGGAGGAGCACTGCCCTGGCCCCTGTGTAGATAGGGTAGAAATCAAAAAGCGTGCCTCGCTGCTTTACCAGTGTCTCGCGCACCACGTATGCATCGCCAATGCCCACCAGGAGCAATAAAGCGACGATAACGAACACCCCGAAAGAGACTTTGCCTTTTTCAGCCATTATTCATTGTTGCTCGCTGCTGACCGCCTGACAAAAACTGTTGCCATATGGTCGGCATAGACCGACCGCCACTCGTCGTCCTCGGCCAGAAAAGTGGTCAGGACACTGCCGCTCTCGATCAAGATGAAATTTACGTTGTACTGCTCCAGCACCTCTCGCCAGCCGGGCCGAACCCAGGGCACCTTCAGGTATTCCCTGACAAGAGCGTCGTCGTAGACATCGGTGCGCCCGTCGATAAAGACCCGGTAGCGGGGATAGAGCCGCCAGATGAGATAGCCGCCCCAGTTGTAGCTGTTGAACATCTCAGGCGGCAGTGAGTCCTGGTGCTCTTCGATAAAATCCACGGCCCCGATGGGCAGAAACTCCTCCTGGGCCTTCAGGTTAGCCTGCGCGGTGAGGGGATAATAGATTTTCAGCCCGCAGCCCAGGGCGATAACCACCAGCAACACCCAGTTGACGACCGCGAGCACAGGACTGGGGGTAAACTTTTTGTTGAGCATCTCCGCCAGAGCGCCCTTGATGACGCCCCGCTCGTACAGGGATTCCATCAAATCGTCGATGACCACCGCCCCACATCGGGCCAGAACGGGAGCCGCCACCAGAGCGAACAGAGCGACGTTTCGCCCGGCCCACAACGACATGTAACAGAAGCCGCTCACCAGCACCAGGTCGGTGAAATCGGCCCGCCTGCCGGACAGCCCCAGGGCGAACAGGGTCAGAAGCAGCATCCAGATAAAAGGATGCAGGTAGAGCAGGTGGAAATCTGGGGCGGCCCATTCCTGGATGTAGTCTCGCAGAGCGCCGATGCCCACCGTGAAGAAAGGGTAGGTCAGCATCTTGTAAGTATTGGGGTTGAGCAGGCAGGCTGGCACGGAGAGGACGGCGACGCCTATCAGGATCAGAATTTGGCGATAGCCCAGGACGTGCTCATCTTCTCCTCTCAGGATATTATTGAGAACCTCGCCCGCGACGTACCCCCCCAGTATTAAAAAGCCGATGATAAAACCGCCGTGCACGTTGACCCACAGGATGAACAGCACCGGAATCAGAAACAGATAATTGCGGCCCCTGTATTTATAATAATACAGGATCAGGCAGAAGGCGCCGGCCAGGACGAAGGAGACGGTCTGGGGCCGGGCAATCCAGATCACCGCCGAGGTGATGGCCGCCAGGACGGTGACGAAAGCCCGCAGATACAGATTGACCTCGCTCTGGAGAAAGACGAACCCCATCGTCAAAGTCACGGCCAGAGCCAGAACCAGACCCAGCCCGGCGTAACCGAAATGGGCGTACAACAGATAGAGGCCGATCTGGGCCAGCCAGCCGTGGTTTATCCAGCCCTTGCCGAACACGGTGTGAGAGAAAGGATCGTGGAAGGTGATGCCGTTTTCCAGGATGTATTGCCCGCTGCGCAGGTGCCACCAGGTATCGGTGTCGGCCGGCGCTCGCACGGCCATAGCAAAAATGAGGACGAAGAGAACAATGATCAGCAGCCTGTCCGTGCTCAGGAGGTAAGAGGGGGCTTCAGGGTCGGACATCGCTCAGTCTCCCGTGTCCACTTCGTAACGACCCTTAGGGTCTCCGGTCACTTCGTAGACCACCACCGCTCCATAGGGCGGGTAGGGAGGCGAAAGGGTCTCCACCAGATGCAAGCCCTGGGGATGGCCTTCTCCCCAGTAGGGAAAATATGAATCCTCGACGTAGTTACGGTAATCGACGATGTAGCGCACCCCTCGCTCACGGGCGTAGGATAGCAGCCGTCTGTCCTGCACCGCCCAAAACGCCTCCCAGTCGGTCACTCCGTCCAGGTTGACGACCGCCCGACCGCTGTAATAAGCCTGAAGTCCGGCGTTGAAGGCTCCGGCCACCTCTTGCGGGGCGGTGTTTTCGGCCAGCCACAAAGCTCCTTCGTACATGTGCGCCTGCCAGGGATAGAAGCCAGGCAGCCAGGCTTTGATCCCCTGCAAGCCAAAAGTGACGATCGCCATCCCCAGCAGCGCCAGGCCGAAGGCTCTGGCCTGGCTACCAGGCATCAGCCGTTGAATGATGCGGCCTGTATAAGCAAAGGCCGGGCCAACCCACAGACAGACAGCCCAGGCCAGCGGAACGTAATACCAGCTACGCGGATACCAGCGATAGAAAGAGTGGAAGAGAATGGAGAGCAGAGCGGCGGCTATGGGCAAGGCGAAGGGTTTCAGGGCCGCCAGCAGCTCCCGGCCGGCTGGTTGCTCCAGCCTGGGGCGCAAAATCCTGAGACTGAGCGCCAGCACGATCAAGACCGTCCAGCCCAGGCCGGAATAATACCATAACAGCAGGAAGGCCAGATAAGTAGAGGGCCAGACGTGTCGGCTCAGGGCCGCAAAAAACTGTTCCTGGCGGAAGGCGTCGGCTATGGAGCGTTCTATCACGTAGGGCAGGGCCACCCCGCTGGACTGCACGATGGTGCCAAAGGTAGCCTGGTTCCAGGCCAGCCAGGGCGAAACCACCACCGCAAAGGCCGTAACAGGAACGGCCAGCATGACGATGGCTGTCCCCCCCTGCCGGTGAGCGCGCCAGAACATCTCCAGGCCCATCAGGGCAAAGAGAAAAATGGCGTCGGTGCGGGCCAAAACCATGAGTCCGGCCAGAGCGCCCAGAATGGCGTATTTCCTGAACATGGTGGACGGCAGGGCGCATAACTCAGAAGCCGGAACGCCTTCCCGTCCCTCCTCTATAGACCTGCCTGCGGGCGGAATCTCCCTGATGGTTGTCAGGTAATAGCAGGCGCACAGGGCAAAGGTGAAAGTGCTCAGCGCCGTTTCCAGGCCGTTGACCGCCTCCATCGCCACCAGAGGATTGAGGGCGTAGAACAGGGCCGTCACCAGAGCAGCCGTAGACGAACCCGAAACCCGGCGCACGAGGCGATAGCCCACCCAGGCCGCCCCGACGTCGAACAGGGAGGCGATGGTCAGGCCCACGGGAATCTGGCGGCTCCCCAGGAGAGCAAAGGGCGCCACCAGCGTCAAAGCCCACAAGGGATGAAACCCGTTGGTGGGATTCAGGCCGTTGACGGTCACGCCCCGGCCGGCGGCCACGTTGCGGGCGATGGAAAAATAGTAGAAAGCGTCGTCGGGCAGCGTCTTCTGGATCAAGAGCCTGGTGTCTGTCCAGGCCATAGCCAGGCGGAGGCCCAGGCCCACACCCAGAATGAGGGCCAGATAGAGCTTTTCGGCTCTGTCTCGATGCAATATAATCCCCATCCGACTCGGACTCATTGGGCGTCAGCCTCCTTATACCATTCGTCCAGTTCCCGAAATCTGCGCGCCAGGTCAGCGGTGATATCGGCCCGCTCCAACTGGGGCAGCATATCGGGCACGATGCTCTCCCGGTAAAAGATGAACCAGCCGTAAGGGGACCAGCCCCAGGTGCCTGGCCCGTAGATTGTGCGTTTGTGCACCATGCTCAGGGCCAACTCGTACCAGGCAATGGCCTCCCCCAGACGGCCCTGGCGATGAGCCACCTCGCCCAGAGCCAGCAGAGGCTCCATCCTGGTCTCCGCCTGGAGGTGATACACCTTCAGGGCCAGCGTCAGGTAATGGGCGGCCTGGTCAAGCTCGTCCAGGGCCATGTAAGCTTTCCCCAGGCCGTAGCAGGCTTCGTAGCGGCTGGCGTCCAGAGCCAGCGCCTCCTGGAAAGCGGCCACCGCCTCCGAGGGACGCTCGTTTTCCAGATCGCGCCCGCCCCGGCGGACGTGATCGTCGTAGGAAAGGGGCGGATCGGGCGCAGGCTCAGGCGGCTGCTCTTCTCGCCAGCGCGCCAGGAAAGACTCCCGCCAGGCGTTCTCTCGCCAGTATTCGGCTTCGGCCAGCTCAGGGCGAAGGGCCAGGGCCTCCTCGTACTGAGCCAGGGCCTCTTCTTTCTGCCCCGCCAGCTCGTAGTAATGGCCCAGATTGAGGCGGTAAAGGCTCTCCTGCGGGGCCAGCTCGGCGGCCCGCTGCATGGCCCCCATAGCCTGCTCCTGCCGCCCGGCCTGCCAGTACAGGCCGGCCAGGTTGGCGTGGTTGAGGGGATAATAAGGCTCCAGGGCCAGGCCCTCCTCGTAGCGCTCGATGGCCCGCTTCAGGTGCTCTCCCTCCTGCTCCTGAGAGGCCAGCACCCCATACACGTAACCGCTCTGCAAGCGATAGAAAGCCAGGCCAGGGTCTCGCTGAACAGCCCGGTCGAGGAGCGGAACAGCCCCGGCCCAATCTTCGGCGTTGGCCCTCTTCACTCCCTCGATAAAGGGCCAATACGCCCCATCTGACCAGCAGGCCAGGCCAATCAACAGCAGGGCAGGCATCCACAGCCAGGCCAACGGGAGGCGCCCGGCGCTTTCTGTCCTGGAGCGATCCACCAGGGCCAGGGCCAGGACGACGATCAGGTTGAGGGCGATGGCCGGTACAGTGATGTGGTTGTCCACCAGGCTGTGCACCGCAAAACCGGCCACACTGGCTACCCCCCCGGCCATGAGCAGACGGTGATTTCGATCCGCCCGCCGCCAGGTCTGCCACAAGGCCACAGCCACCGCTAATGCCAGCCAGCCAGACACGACCAGGCTGATAAGCCCCGATTCGGCGGCGGTGGTGAACGGGTAGCTATGGGCGTGGGGATAGGGACGCCAGGGTAAGGGCGACTCATATTTCATCAACTGGCTGCCGTAGGTCATAGGCCCTGTACCCCACAGCGGGGAAGATAAAAAAGCTCGCCAGGCGCTAACCCAGAAAGCGCGCCGGGCTTCGATGATACCGCCATGAGTGGGATGGTGAAGCTGTCTGAGGGCCAACAAAGCAACTCCCGCAACCGCAAGCACGGTCGCCAAGCCGATGGGGACTGGCAGCCAGCGTTTGGAGCTTACCCTGCGCCAGAGGTCTCGGATGCCTTCCCGCTCGACGCTCGCCAGCAGCAAAAGTGAGACGCCCAGCACAGTGGCCGTGCCCAGCCATCCCCCCCGCGAAGAGGTAAAGAACTGGACGACCAAAGCGGCCACCAGCCAGACGCCGAGCAGGAGCCTGATCCTCCACCTCCGAGCCTGCACCCCCCGGAGCAGGGCCACAGGAGTAAGCACGTTCAGGAAACTGGAGGTCATGTTGGCGTCCCCTAAGATGGAATGAAGACGCAGCGTGCTGGGAGGCAGGAAGTAAGACAGGCGCATCCACCCCACGTACCAGATAACGATCTCCACCACAGCCAGGCCGATGAGGATACCGCCGACGATCAGCAGACACTTGATCACCAGTTCGGCGGGCCAGCCGTGACGCAACAGATCGAGCCACAGGTAGAAATACAGAGCGTAAAAGAGCAGCAGCCAGACGTAGCCCAGGCTGCGGCGCGGATCGGTGGAGAGAGCAGTGGTCAGCAGATGGGCAGCCAGGAAGACGACAATTGGAATGTCCAGAGGAGTACGGGGCAGTCGCTCCCGGCGACAGGTCCGATAGACCAGCCAGGCCAGGAGTACGAGGGCTATCAGAACGTGGGAGATGAGGCGCAGTCGAAAGCGGATCATTCCATTAATGGTGCCGCCTGCCAGAACGACATAGCTGAAGACCAGGATTAGAACCATCTCCCGCATCAGATACAGGGTTGTAGGACGGGCTGTTGTGGTTTTCATGGCTATCCGTATCCATTATACATCAAAAGCCACCGCCTGTCACCTCTTCGTAAACCTCTGACCCAACACTCGCAGCAGAAACAAGGGATTGCCCAACACGTAGCGCCGCCACATACGGCCAGGCTCTACCCCCAGGCGATAGAGCCATTCCAGACCGTGAGTGGTCATCCAGCGGGGGCCGCGCCGCACCCGCCCGGACAGAAAATCGAACAGCGCCCCGCAGGACATGCACAGCGAAACCCCCGCCAGTTCATGGCGATGGGCCGCGATCCACTTCTCCTGTTTGGGCATCCCCATGCCCACGAAAAGGATGCCGGGACGGGCGCGATTGATGCCCTCGATAACCTGCCGCTCCTCTGCGGGGGTGAAGTAGCCGTGATGGGCGCCGGCTATGCCCAGGCCAGGGTAAAGCTCCTGGAGCCGGTGGGCCGCTTCCTGGGCCACGCCAGGGAGCGCCCCCAGCAGGTAGAAGCTGTAACCTCGCTCCGCCGAGCGGGCCGCCAGAGGATGGATCAGGTCGGTGGTGGTCAGCTTTTGGGGCAAGGGAGTGCCTAGCAGGCGCGAGGCCCACACGATGGACATGCCATCGACGTAAATCAGATCGGCGGCGTGCAGGGCCGCCATGTAGTCCTGGTCCTGGAGGGCCGTGTTGACGCAATGAGCGTACACGGCCAGGGCCACCTGGGTCCCTTCCGTAGCCACAAAGCTGTCCAGACGGTCCACCGCTTCGTCCATGGTTACCACGTCGATGGGAATGCCCAGAAAATCTATTCTCTCGTCTTTCACCTCTGTACCCTCAGAGCGCAAAACCAAAAAGAGAGAAAGGCGTCACGTCACATCAGGCGTTGAGGTCCTGATCTCATCTTGTTTCCCTTTTCTGAGGAAGCGGCCTGCCCAGGCGAGCATCAACTGTTTGTCCCGGTCATCCCAGACCCCGAACCAGCAGGTGAGCAGAAAATATAAAAGGCCGCCGCCCGCCAGGATGGTGAACAGGCGGACAGGACTGCTCACAAAGCCGTTGAGAGGCAGGAAGATCAGAAGCAGAACGAGGCCACTGAGCAGCGGCCTGGACAGGCTTCGCCTCAGCAGCTCTCTGGTCGTCAAGCGCAATATCTTGTGATTTACGTAGTGGATGAAGGGCGGTACGAAAGCGAGCACAGGCACAGTCACGGCTACAGCCGCCCCGTTTATGCCGTAACGCGGGATAAGCGCCAGGGCGAGCGGCAGGCTGAAAGCAGCGCTGACCAGGTTCAGCAAGGCCGTTAATTCTGGCTTTCCCGCCCCGTCGGCGGAGAGGGCAGGGATATTGCTCAAAGCCCCAACCAAGTAGGCCACGATCAGGATTCTGAGGGACAGGGCGCTCTTTTCTGCAAAGTCTGCCCCCATCCAAAAGAGCAGGATCCTATCGGCGAAAACGAGGAGCATAACGGCCAGGGGCATCATCAACACCAGCGCCAACTTCATAACCCGGACGTACATTTCCTGAAACTGTTCCTGCAACTCCAGGCTCGACAGCTCGCTGGCAGCCGGGAAAAAGGGCCGGGCGATGGTCAGAGCGACGTGCACCAATTTCTTCGAGAGATCCACAGGCACGGTGTAGTATGAGATCCACCAGATCGGCCAAAAGGCTCCAATCAGAAACTTATCAAGCTCAAAGGTCACCTGGATGGATATTTGATTGAGAAAGTTGAACCCTCCGAACTTAAACAGAAAGCGAGCCGTTTCAAGATCGAAGCGAGGCGTAAACGAAATCCCCGGCAGCAGTAGCCGGGTCGCCGCCATGAAGATCAAGGCGCTGATCAGGTTCACCACGACGCTGACCAGCACGACCTCCCTCAATCCGAAGCCAGCATACAATAGAATAACGATAGCCATAAAGTTGGCTGTGCTGGTCACCACGTTTATCTTGTTCAGGACATCGAACCTTTGCAGGGCGTTGGGGATGGAGGAGAAGACGTTGAGAATCATATTGATGAAGAAGCCTACCGCGCCGGCGTAGAACGCGAAGTAAGAGGCTTCCTGCAACGAAGGGGGAATTTTCAAGATAACCGTCACCAGCAGGCCCGTCAGGCTCCCGATCAAGGCCGCTCCGGCTAATCCGATCAGGACGTAAAGGGTAATGGAGGTGCCTATCACCTTTTCCAGACGGAGATAGTCTTTTTTGGCGTGGTACTCGGCCACGTATTTGATGACCGCCCCTCCCAGGCCGAGGTCGAGGAAAGAGAAGTAAGTCGCTATCACGCTGACGATGGCGAAAACGCCGTAGGCGTCGATCCCCAGGCGGGAAACGACGTATGGCGTGGTCGCCAGGGTCAGAACGAAAAGCCACATCCTGGCTATAAAATAATAGACGACATTTCTGAGCAAGATTTGAGAGCGTCTCATATCCTGGCTTCACCACGTTCGCCAAAAGGGGTTCGAGAAAGTTCAATATCGGCCCAGGATGTCCACGATCCTGATCGCCGCCCGGCCATCGCCGTAGGGGTTGACAGCCCGCGCCATGCGCTCGTACTGGTCTCTGTCTTCCAGCAGGCGGACGGTTTCCCTGACGATGATTTCCCTGTCCGTGCCCACCACCCTGGCCGTACCTGCTTCTACCGCTTCGGGTCGCTCCGTCACCTCTCTCAGCACCAGGACGGGCACCCCCAAACTGGGCGCTTCCTCCTGCAAGCCGCCCGAATCGGTCAACACCAGATAGGATTTGCTCATCAGGTGGACGAAGGGCAAATAGTCCAGAGGCGGGAGCAGGGAGATGTTATCCACCTGGTCTAACTGAGAATAGACCGTTTCCTGGACGTTAGGGTTGAGGTGGACGGGGTATACAACGTGCACCTGGGAAGGGTAGCGGCGGGCAATGTCTAACAGAGCCTGACAGATATTCTCCAGCGGGCGGCCAAAGTTCTCTCGCCGGTGGGCAGTGACCAGCACCACCTTTTTATCGAAGGGAATGGCTCGCAGGGGGCCGCTGGCTGGATCGTACTCTTTTTCCACCGTAGCCAGCAGGGCGTCGATGACCGTATTGCCCGTGACGAAGATGCTCCTGGCGTTGATCCCGCTCCGCAGGAGGTTGTCTCTGGCCTTCTCGGTGGGAGCGAAATGCAGATCGGAGACGATATCGGCGATGGCCCGGTTGATCTCTTCCGGGTAAGGGTGGTACTTGTTCCAGGTTCTCAGGCCAGCTTCCACGTGGCCGACCGGCACCCGCTGGTAGTAAGCGGCCAGGCTGGCGGCCATCACGGTGGTGGTGTCGCCCTGAACCAGAAGCCAATCGGGTTTCTGGGCCTTTATGACCTCTTCCAGCCTGACCAGGACTTCGGCTGTGATCTGAGAGAGAGTCTGACGCTGGCGCATGACGTCCAGGTCGTAGTGGGGTTCGATCTCGAAAAGGGTCAACACCTGATCGAGCATTTCGCGGTGCTGGGCAGTAACGCAGATAAGCGGCTCAAAACGGTTGGCCTGTCGGTTCAATTCCCTGGCTACGGGCGCCATTTTGATGGCTTCCGGCCTGGTGCCGAAGGCGAGAAGAATTTTAAGTTTCCCCAATATCGCGTTCCATCCTGCTCCTATTTTAACCACAAAGCACACAAAAAGCACCAAAAGAATAAAATCTTAGTGTTCTTTGTGTCCCTGGTGGCCTTTGTGGTTTATTAATATGCCCCTTTCCCTTTGATCACTGCGCCTACGGTCTTCCATAAAATCTTGAGGTCCAGGAAAAGGGAATAGTTACGAATGTAAAAGAGATCGTACTGAGTGTTCAGGTGCATGGGCTGGTCACTACGACCATTCACCTGCCACCAGCCGGTGATGCCTGGCGGCACGGCCAACCTTTGCCGCTGCCAGGATTCGTATTGCTTCACGATAAAGCGTTGCTCCGGGCGGGGGCCCACCAGGCTCATCTCTCCCTTCAACACGTTGAACAATTGCGGCAGCTCATCCAGGCTGGTGCGTCGCAGGAGGCGGCCCACCGGCGTCACCCGGGGGTCGTCCTGGACCTTATAAACGGGCTGTCCGTCTCCATTCACCGCCGTCACGCGGTCCTGGGCCTTATCTGCGCCCTGAACCATCGTCCTGAACTTGTACATCCAGAAAAGCCTGCCGTTTTCTCCCACCCGCTGTTGCTTGAAGATGATTGGCCCTTCCGAGTCGAGCTTGATGAGCAGGGCCACGAGCAGCATCCAGGGCCACAAGAAGAGGAGGGCCAGAGCGCTGATGGTCAGGTCGAAAGTCCTCTTCACCACCCAGTCCACGCCCTCGATGACCGGTTCGCGCACCCCAATGAGCGGGATGCCCGACACGCTTTCGACCCTGGAGCGGACCATGATCAGTTTGAAGAAATCGGGCACGATCCTGATCCTGACCGGCCAGGTCTGCAAATCGTACACCACCTGCTCGACCCTGGCGTACTCGGCGGAGGGCAGGGCGATGATGACCTCCTCGATCCCTTCCTGCTGGATGATGCGGGCCGTATCGGCAATGCGGCCCAGGATAGGCAGGCCCAGAGGCCCTTCCTCTCCCGGCTCTCGCTCGTCGTCGGTGAACCCCACCAGGCTGAACCCCAGCCCCAACTCGGCTTCGACCGCCTGGGCTATGGCCGCCCCGCTTTCGCCGTTCCCCACGATGAGGACGCGGTTCAGGCCATATCCCCGCTTCTTCAGCCCGCGCAGGCTGAGACCTACCCCTAGACGGAAGGCGGCTAACAAAAACAGGTCCAGCAGGAAAAAGTAAAAGACCAATAGACGGGGCACGTCTCGGAAGGAGAGGTACAGCGCCCCGGAAAAGACGAAAATGGTGGTGGGAACAGCCATAAGCAACGTTTTGGCTTCTCCGACGGGGTTGGTCGCCCGTTTAATACTATACACGGATAGGGCCGTAAAAAACAGGGGCCAGATGAGGGCCACCATGACGTGAATGTAAGGGTTGAGGAAGGTATCAATGGGATCGATAGGGCGCCCCAGAGGAACGTAACGACGGCCCACGTCGGCCAGGCAAAGAGCCGCCTGGGTCAGAAGCATATCCCCTACAAAAAGCAAAACAACAACGTCTGTGAATTTTTTCAACATCTGCGCCCATCCTCCGCTTAGAACAATGGATTACAGGAAATACAGATTACTTCTTACATAATCCATTATACACAGCTTCAGACGGTGTTGTCAATGAGAAATTGGTACCGGTTGGGATGGGGATCACCCGGCTGAGAAAAAAGCCTGTACCCGCCTCCAGCCCAGATTCAACACGGTGTAGGCCGCTTTGACGATCTCCTGGCGAGATATCTTGGACGCGCCCCGCTGCCTGTTCTGGAAAATGATGGGCACCTCGCCCACCCGCTGGCCCAGACGTTGACATTTATAGAGCATCTCTATCAAAAAGGAATAGCCGTCGGAGAAAATCTGATCGAGGGCCATGGCCTCCAAGGTCTGGCGTCGATAGCAGCGAAAACCGGCCGTGCAATCGCGGGCCTGCAAGCCCAGCACCAGACGGGCAAAAGTATTAGCCAGGCGACTGAATAAGCGCCGCGTGAAGTCGCAGCCCTCCTCTCCTCCGCCATCGACGTAGCGTGAACCGATGACCAGATGATAGGTGTTGGCGCCATCCACCAGGTGGGGAATGTAACGGGGATGGTGGGAGAAATCGGCATCCATGGTCAGGATACGGTCCGCTCCCAGGGTGAAGGCGTGTTTGAAACCGGCGATGTGCGCCGTGCCCAGGCCCATTTTGGCGGGGCGATGGATGACGTGCACCCCCTGGTAACGTTCGGCCAACTCGTCGGCGATGTGGCCCGTACCATCGGGCGAATTGTCATCGACGATGATAACCTGTGCTCCTATCTCCAGCCCGATGATTTCCTCCACCAGAGAGGCGATGTTATCGCTTTCGTTATAAGTGGGGATGATAACCGCCGTTTTCATCTCCTGATCCCCTGTTCAACCCTTCTCTGACGACTTCAGTCGTTTCTCCATAGTAATCCTTCCGGCGGCGATGATGCTCCAGGCCGCCAGACTGACGAGCAGGCCCACCTTGAAGGAAAAGGGACTGTACTCGAAAAGCACAACGTGGCTTCCTGCCTCTAAGAACACGGCTTTGAAAGCGTAGTTAGCCTTGAGGATTTCCACCTCCCGGCCATCGACGTAAGCCTGCCAGCCGGGGTAGAAGGTATCGCTCAGAACCAGATAGCCCTCTCGCTCCAGGCTGACCTCTATTTTAACCCGATTTGGGCCGTAATGCAAAGAGCGGATGTCGGCGGGTGCGACCGCAGACCCTTGGGGTTTTGAAAACCCGAAGGGTCTGCTTTCATACAAACTTCCAAGAGCGCCAGGCGCCTTTTCCAGGAGAACCTCGCGGCCAGGGTCGAAAGCAGGACTCATCAGCGCAGCCAGGAGCTCCCGGCGGTCGGGTACGATCCTGGCCCGCCATACGACATAGGCGCGGGGCAAAGCCTGGTCGTGGCGGTAGATTTGCACCCTGTCCCCGTCCGCAAAGACCGGACTCAGGTCGGCCACCGATCTATCGTTCAGGATATAGCGGACGTTCATCAGGCCGAGCAAACGCAGGGCCAGGGGCGGCGGCGCTTCCCTGATGGCTTCCATCAAATCGAGATAGCAGCCCACCTGAAGGGGGTCGTCGTTGCTGGCGCTATAGAGGTTTTCCATCACGGTCAGGTTAGGAATGAGCGTTTCCCGCAGCCTTAGCAGGTGTTCAACGTCTTCGGAGCCAAAATCCTTGAAGCTAAAGTAGCGGTCGAACTTCACCCTGTAGGCAAAGGACTCCCTGGGATCGGGGGCCTCAAAAGCAAAGATGCGGAACGGCTCCGGGTCATCTCTCAGAAAAGCGCCGCTGGCAGTAGGGGCCCGATATAGCTCCGGGGCGGTGGTGGGATTGAGGCCGTAGCCAAAAAGCATCAGATCGAGGGCGATGAAAGCCACGACCAGCGTTTTCCACCGTTCGGTCTGGGCTTCCCCTGCCAGCCAGCCCCGCAGGGATAGCAACCCCACCGAGATAATGAGCAGCAGGGCGAAGCGGCCCAGGGCAGCGATAAAGGTCAGCTCTATCGCGGGCAGGAAGAGGCGAGCCATGGCCGCCGCCAGGAGCACAGCCAGACCGACGACGATGGCGTAACGGCGCGCCCTGGACGGCCCAACCGGAGGTCTAACCAGAAAAAGCTCGGCCCCCAGGCCAGCCAGGACCGCCGCCCCCAGGGTATAGAGGTACAGGAAACGAGCCGGGGCCTGGAACAGACCAAAGCCAGGCACACAGCGAAAAAGGAGAGGGTACAAGGGCAGGTTCTTACCCATCGCCAAAAGCAGAGAGACCAGACAAAGAAGAGCGAAAAAAGGGACGAGAGATAAGAGGCCGGGGACTAAAGGCGGATCGCCCGGCTGGCGGCGACGCCTGGCCCAGAAAACTACGGCCCCCACAGCGAAGATCAGGGGCAAAACCCCGACGTAGCCGCAATCTTCCCAGTAATTGCCGTAGCCCCAGTAGTCGCCGTGGGCAGGATGGCCGAAGAAATCGGGAGCCAAAAGGGTGATCAGACGCCAGGGCCAGAAGGAGTAAGTCATGGCAAAATCGTATTCAGCGCCGCTGCTGCGCTGGGAGAGGCGGGCCAACTCCACGGTGGGCAATACCTGGATGGCCGCCGCCGCCAGGCCGACCAGCACGGCCAGGGCGAAAAAAAGCCAGACGCGGAATCGGAAGTGGAGCGGTTTATCTGGCTGCCAGCTTCGGTAAAGCACGTAAAAGCCCAGCGCCCACAGGCCATAAAACCAGAGCTGGGCGTGACCGGCCAGTAAAGCCAGCCCCAGAGCGGCGCCCAGAAAAAGGATCCCGGCCAGGGAACGCCTGCGGACCAGACGCTCGGCTAAAAAGAAACATAGAGGCAGCCAGGGAGCGCCATTAGCCATGCTCAGGAAGCCCAGCCGGGAGATGAGAAAACCGCTGAACATGTAGCTCACAGCCGCCACCAGGCTGGCGAAACGGCTCAAACCGATGCTCCGGGCGTACAGATACGTGAACAGCCCGGCCAGAGCCACGTGCATGACCACCGAGTAGCCCATCGCTCGTTCGACGGGGACGAGCAGGTATATCAGGTTAAGAGGATAAAAAACAGCCGATTGCAGGTTGGCAACCAATGGAGCGCCATTACCCAGATAATGATTCCATAGAGGCACCGCCCCGGCCCGCGCCATCTCCACGGCCACCCGCCGCCAGGGATAAAACTGGAGCAAGGGCGTACCCCAGTAGAGAACCCGGCCCCCCAAAATCAGCTTCCAAAACAAAACCAGCGGCAAGCCACAGATGACAACCAGCGGTATCCAGCGTTTTTCAGACACCTGATCGCCCCCCACATTCAGCGGCTTTTTACGATGAAAAACAGTCCTCCACAGATGCAGACCACCCCCGCGATTCTCATCCAGGTGATCTTTTCGCCGAACACGAAAGCCCCAATGAGCAGGGCAAATATGTAAGTCATGCTGACCAGAGGAAAAGCGAAACTGAAATCGAGTTTGGACAGCACGTCCAGCCACAGCAGGGCACTGACGCCATAGAGGATAAAGCCCAGGATGATGTACGGCGTGCGGAACATCTTCAAAAAATTGTCCCACAGCGCCCCGCCCAAAAAGTTGATGCCTCCGATCTGATTCAACCCGACCTTCAACAGCGTTTGTCCCGTCACCAAAAGCAAGATGCAAAATACCGCGAGCATGATAGTCTTGAACATTAAAAACTGCCTCCTGAAATAAGATTTAAGCTCGACCGCCACCAGGAGCCTCGTCAGCCAACATCGTGCGCCACAGAAACAGGCCCGAAACCCCACCCACCAGGACCAGAAACACGACGACGACCAGGATAGTGGATGCTGGAGCGCCCAACAAATATAAATGAATCCACCAGAAGTCAGGAACGTTCAGGCGAAAAAGCTCCTCTTCCCAGATCAATTCATCGCTTATCTGGTTCTCCGTCAAAGCTACCCTGGCCCGTCTGGCCTGACGTTCTGCCATAAGGGTCTGGAGGTAGCGCCGATTATCCTCCGCAGAGAAAAGGCGGACAGCCTCCAGGGCCGCCGGCCATTGATGCGCAATAGGGGAAAAAGCAGGCTCGTAGATGCTTTTATCGTAGAATTCCTCGGTATACACCTCCGACAGACAGACCAGATAGCGGGAATGATCGACCAGGATGGCCGGGAGCTGGATGAGCAGCCCCAGGGCCATCAGAACGATCATCAACGCCCATCTTCCTCTGATCCTGTCCTCCGCCAGCAGCGCCCCGCCGGGCAGAATCAGGAAAGGCGCGACGGGCAACAGAAAGCGCGGCCCCCAGTTCCAGCCCCCGCTCCAATAGTGGAAGGGAGCGTGGAAGAACAGATAGACCACAAACAAGGCCAGGAAAAGGATCGTCTCGGCGCGGTGTTTTCGATAAAAGACCAGCAGGCCCCCGAGGCCCAGAAGAAGGATCGGGTTGTATAAGAAAAGGCCCTTGCCAGCGCTGAACAGCAGGCCGTACACCCCGAGCGCCAGGGGAGTATCCCAGGCCACCTCCCCGTAGCCCGTTTCCAGGGGTGAGCCGAAGCGGGCCGCGTTGTAAACGGCCACCACCAGCAGGGCGCAGACGATGGGCGCGGCTAGGCTGAGGTAATCCGCCAGCGCCCGCCCGAAACCGCGCCCCCTCCGACCGAAAGGCAGCAGGTAGAGACCCAACGGCAAGGCGACCAACACGCTGGTCTGCCTGAACAGGATAGCCAGCCCCAGGCATCCTCCCGCCAGCCACAGCCAGCAGCGCACTCCCTCGCCCCGTCCTTCGCCCCGGAAGCGACGGGCGGCGTAAACAGCAGCCAGAATGAGGAAGGTGGTCGGGGCCTGGTTGTAGAAGTTCTTGGTGTAAACCCAGGCCATGCTGCTGAAGCCGTAGGCCAGGCCGAGCCACAGCGCGGTGAGCGTCGGGAAGCCCAGAGCACGCCCAAAGCTCAGGAGCAGGGCGCAGGTGGCAGCCACAGCCAGGGGATTCAAAGCGGACATAAACAGTTTGCTGAGATACTGACCCTCCAACTGAGAGGGCAGCCAGCGACCCAAAATGTAAAGAGGGATGCAGACCAGCGATTGCCCCAGGCCGGTCATGGAATAATATCGTCCGTCCCGGCCAGGCACGATGACCCAGGTGCTTCTTAAAGAGCGCTCCCTGGTGGGGACGAATCCCTCCAGGGCAAAGCCCTGCCAGGTAATGGTCTCGCTCTCAAGGGCAAAATCCCCTCTTTCCACCAGGTTGCGGGTGACTCGATAGATCATTTCGTCATCGCCAGCGCAGAGGCGTCCGCTGCCGCCCAGGAGATAGAGAGCGGAGAGAAATACGAAAAGCAAAAACGACGTCCGGCCTTTACCCTGCCTCATCCCCCTGAACCCTCACCCCACCATGTCCGTGAATCGTTGATCGGAGCTGTCGAACCATTTTTTGGTTTCCATCAGGCCCTTTTTCAGAGGGAACCTGGGCGTCCAGCGCAACCTGGTCCTGGCCTTCTCGATGTTCACCACCCGCCGACGGATGTTGTCGATGTCCCGCCTGTCGATGTAGACCGCTTGCAGGTCCCTGCCAAAAAGCTCGATGATCGAATGGGCCAGGGTATTGATGCTGGTTTCTACGCCGGTGCCCACGTTGAAAACCTCCCCCTCGGCTTTGGGCGAACTGGCGGCCAGCAAAGTGGCTTCCACCGCGTCCTCGACAAAAGTGAAATCTCTGGTTTGCTCTCCATCGCCGTGAATGGGCGGAGGCTCGTCGTTGACCACGCTCTGGAAAAACTTGGCTACCACCCCGCAGTAAGGGTTACGGGGGTCCTGGTTGTAACCGTACACGTTGGAATAGCGCACAATGGAAACCGGCAGCCCGTACATCTCGTAAAAGGCCACACAATAGCCCTCTCCGCCGAATTTGCTCACGGCGTAAGGGGTGAGCAGGTGGATGTGGTCATCCTCGTTGATGGGCAGGTAGCGGGGATTGCCGTACACAGATACAGAGGAGGTGTACACCATTTTTTCTACTCTGCTTTCTCTGGCGGCCATGAGCAGGTTGAGCGTGCCCCCGATGTTGGTCTCGAAATCCTCGCGGGGGTTGCGCGAGGAGACGATGATGTTGCGAGCCGCCAGGTGAAAGACGATATCAACCTCACGCACCAGTTTTTGCGCCAGTTTGGGGTCGCACACGCTGCCCTCGTGAATCTCACAGCCCAGGCCGGCCAGATAGTTTCTACGGCCAGTGAAAAAATCGTCCAGGACGATCACCTGGGCCTGTTCCACTTCGACCAATCGCCTCACCAGGTTAGAGCCTACGAACCCGGCTCCACCGGTGACCAACACTTTTTTATCTTTGAAGTACATTGCCAACACCTCCATAAATTTAGCAGACACGGATTGCTCTCTCTCTGTCTCTGTAAACCGGTTTCATAGGGGCATGTGAACAGGCACAATCCGTGACATCCGTGAAAAAAATCCGTGTCGGCCCGTTCATAGTCGCTCCGATGCCTATTTTTTGATCCCCAACTTGAGGTAGATCAGCGGCCTGGTGATCCGCCACCAATCGCGTATCGGTCTCATCTTGGTATAGCCCTCTTTGTGGTAGTAGATGGTAATGGGCGCTTCGGTTATTTTCAGGCCGCTCTCGACCGCCTTGTAGAGCAGGTAAGGCTCCAACTCGTAAGTGTTCAGCCACTCCTGCCAGACGTTTATCCGTCCGTCGTCAAAGATGGTGGTCTTGAAGGCCCGAAACCCATTGGTGCCATCGGTGAAGGGGAAGCCAGTCAGCAGCCGGATCATAATGGCGTACACCCAGGTGAACACTCGCCGAAACAGGGAGACATCCACAATCCTCGTCCCGTCCAATCGCCGGGAGCCTTGCACAAAGTCATAGCCATCTTCGATAACAGGCTTGAGCACAAGGGGCAGTTCCTGGGGGTCATGCTGATCGTCCCCCGACAGGATAGTAACGATGTCGAAGTCGTTTTCACGGGCGTAGTCGATGCCCGTGCGGATCGCCCCTCCCACCCCTGTATTCCGGGCATGTCGGAGCACGGTCGCTCCCGCCGCCTGGGCCTCGGCGCTGGTTCCGTCGGTGGAACAGTCATCGACCACCACCA
Source organism: Anaerolineae bacterium (assembly GCA_034417895.1). Classification (GTDB taxonomy): domain Bacteria; phylum Chloroflexota; class Anaerolineae; order CAZYHC01; family CAZYHC01; genus DAOULT01. The sequence continues at coordinate 32,453 of DAOULT010000178.1, forward strand.
CCTCAGCGACGACCCCGGATGGAATTTTGGACACCACCTTTCCGATTTTGCCCTCTTCGTTATAGGCGGGAATGACAGCCAATACTCTATAGGTCATGGTCAATACCCTTTATCTTGGTGAAGAACTTTGTAGATTTCCACTTCCTGGTTGCCGTAGACTTTGGACAAAAATGATCGATTGCCAAAGGCAGGGGCCCCCAGGCGTCCCTCCTGCGGGCCGTAGAAAACATAAGCCAGGCCGTAATCTCTCAACATCTTCAGGCGGAATTCGTCCGTCGTTTCGGTCTGGAAGAATTTTTCGACCAGGGCTTGCTTGGTTTCGTGATCGATGGTTTCCGGGCCGTGTCCCAGGAAGACACGATTGCCGGCTCTGGCGGGGACGTAATTGCCCGTCTTCTTGGAAGAGAGGACCGTCTCGTAAGGGTCAGTGTGGGTCCCCAGCCAGTCGAGAGCCTCCACCACCGTCCGCTCGTGGAAGATGGGCCAGGGGCGACGGGCCACCTCCACCGAGTTTCCGGCAATGAGCAGCACGTTGGTAGGCACAGTAGCCAGGATAATGACCGTGGTGGCGAACCGTCTCATCCTGGGACGGGTGTAGCGTTTGAATCGTTCCAGGTAACGTAAGGGACGGAAACGACGCACGGCAGGCAAAACGTAACGGCTCAGGCCAAAAGCCGCCAGAATGCACAGCGGTATCTGGAAGCCCTCCAGCAAACGCCTTTGCAGGCTGAAGGGCGCATAAAGCAGCGGAGGCACAACGGCCACCCAGGCCAGCAGAAAAAGCCATTTTTCGTCGCTCCGCTTGAGCAAATACAAAGCCCCGGCCAGAGCCAGAGGCCCCACCACGGCGTAAGCGGCTAAATAGTGCAGCGGATGAGGCGAAAGAACGAGGTTTTGCCGCGACCAGGCCCGGAAAACGGGGTTGGTGGAAAAAGTATACACGCTATAAAGCACCACCGGGGCCGGGATAAAAGAGGCTATGGCCGCCAGCCCCATTTCGGCCAGGGGCAGACTCTTTCTCTTCAGGGCCAGGGCCAGCACGTAACCGCCCAGCACGACCCAGGTGATAGCCACGTAAAAAGGGACGATAACGCCGACCAGGAAAATGACTCCCCCGGCCAGAAGGGCCAGCCTGACGCTCCCGTTTTTGAAAGCAGCCAGAGCTAACGTAAATGCTCCCAGCATCAGCGCCCGCGCCAGGGCGATGTGTGGAAAAGCGTACACGATCAGAAAAGTGAAGGCTTCCGGCAAGAGCAAATCGAGCGGCAGACTGCCCAGCCAGTCCGGTTGCCCCACAGAGATCAGCAGCCAGCCCAGCCCCCCGGAAAAGCAGATCAGGAGAAAAGCGATGCGCCGCAAAGCGCGACAAGCAACGAAATAAGCGATGAAAAAGTAGGTGGCAAAAAGCAGAATAAGTCCGCAAATCAGCCGCGCCAGGTGATAGACCACCACCAGAGACAGGCCCGCCAAAACTGCCAGCCTGCCCAGGGCGATGTGGAAAAGAAAGAACAGGCCGCCGGCATGATCTTCAGAGGTGTAGACGATGTGGAAAAGCCATGCCCCCCGCGCCCCCTGCTGCATCTTGGCGATGTAGGAATTGCAATCCTCGACGTTGTAGACGAAGCCGCCGAAATGCATTTCCGGCGAGGATAAATACACGCCCAGGAGATAAGGCACGCTGGTCAGGGCCAGAAGGAGCGCTGACCAGCCCAGCACCCACCCTATCTCGTTGGGAGCGACGCGCCAGCGTTTCGTCATCTGATCTCCGAGTATTCCCTGGATTTGAGGAGCAGATAGCCCGTGATACATACCAGGAGCACGTTGACGAGCAAGGCCCAGGCGATTGCCGGTCGGTTGAAGCCCAGGATGTAGAAGTACACAAACCAGAAATCGGGCACATTTAGAGCCAACACGGACACCTCATCCATAGCCTGGCGGTTGATCTCGTCTTCAGAAACCTCCGCTGGCGGCCTTCCGGCCCCAAGCGCCCCTTTCAGGGCGGCGATGGCTGCCGGGTTCCTGATCAGTCCTCCCACCTCCACGATGCTTCGCCATTGCCCCACCAGCGGGGAGAAAGCCGGTTCAAAGATGGTTCTGTGATAGAAGCGGTCCGGCGCGTCCAGGTACACGGCCTGGTAATAGCGGGTCGGATCGAGCACCACCACCGAGAGCTGGATAAGGATGCCCACAGCCAGGAGCAAAGCCACGGCTGGCTCTACCCATCTCTCCTGCCGAGTCCAAAGGGAAGCCAAAGGCAGGACAAGGAAGGGCAGGGCAGGCAGGAGAAAACGAGGCCCCCAACATAGCCCTCCCTCCCAGAAGGTGAAAGGAGCGTGAAAAAATAGGTAGATGATGACCACCAGGAGGAAAAGAAGCGCCTCCAGTTTATGGCTTTCGTAGAAGCGGGGGAAAGCTACAATAGCCAGCAGGCTGAGCGGCGTGTAAAGAAAAAGCCCTTTGCCTGGGCTGAGGAGCAAACCGTACAGCCCGACCAGCAAGGGGGTCTCCCATTTGGAGCCCCGATAGCCAGTGTCGAAAATCGAGCCGAAGCGCAGCCAGTTATAGGCTAAAAAGAGGACGATAGCCCCCACCAATAGAATGGCCGGCAGCAGCAGCTTTTTGAGCAGGGCATACCCATTTCTCTCTTTCTCCCGCCAGGCCGCGACCAGGTACAGGTATATGGCCGGGACGACGATCAGCGAGGTCATCCTGGTCAGAACGGCCAGACCCAGCATACCGTTGACCAATAAAAGCCAATTCCTTTGCTCTTTCTCCTGGTCGGTCTGGCGGAAACGAAAGGCGGCGTAGACGGCTGCCAGGATAAACAGGGTAGCCCCAGGTTCGCTGAAAGTGGTCTTGGCATAGGGCCAGGCCATGGTCCCCAGCCCGTAGATGAAGGCCAGACCCAGAGAAAGGGTCCCAGAGAAGCCTAAGCCACGGGCGAAGACGAAGACCAGGACGCAGATTAGAGCCGTGAGCGAAGGGTTCAGCAGCGAGACGGCAAAACGGGTCAGGTAGTGCACGTTCAAAGAGGGCAGCACACTGTGGACCGCTCGGCCCATCAGGTAGAACGGGACAGCCAGCAGTGATTCTCCGATGCCGGTCAGGGAGTAATATTTCCCTCCCCGGCCTATAGCGCCGTGACCAATGACCTTTTCCTGAGTATAAGGGTGATCGGCCACCTCGAAAGGGGCCGCCGCCAGAGCAGGCACTTCGATGGTAAACTTGTCCACCAGACTGCGGGTGACCTGGTACATGACCTCGCCGTCACCGCTGGCGACGCGCCCGTTGGCCGTCAGAATATACAGGGCCAGGAAGAAAATCAATAAAATAAACGATGATTTCTCCCCGATGAGCTTCGACATTATCACTCTCATAAATCAGGATAGCCCTTATTTTACCACAGATGCCCATTTTCACAAACGGCGGAACGCTTTAATCAGCAGATAGAGAGTCAAACCTGCCGCACACCCCAGCGAAATCCAAAACCCGACCTTGAACGTCCAGGGTTCGTAAACTACCTGCACGGTGTGCGGGCCGGGGTCGAGGTAAAGGCCGCGCAGGACGTAATCTGTCCTGTATAGCGGTACGGGCCGACCATTATCGTAAGCTCGCCAGCCGGGATACCACATCTCGCTGAGCACCAGAAAACCCGGCGCCTCCAGCTCGACGTTGACCACCATTTCGTCAGGCGTGAGTCGGGTAATGGTCGCCTCCTGGAAAGGGCCAGCCCCGTCCAGGTCACGGCCTCCTTCCACCAGGGCCAGAGCTTCTGGATCGAAGCTGGCAGTCAGTTCGTCCAGGGTGATGGCCGGAGCGGGGCGCGTCTGGAACACGACGAAGGCGCGCGGCAGGGCCAGCTCGTTCTCGTAGACGTAGGTGCGGCCTATCTGCTTTTTCAGTTTCAGGTGTTCGCTCTCCATCGGAAATTCGGCGGCCAGGTAACGGGCGTTCAGCAGTCCGAGCAGAGCCAGGTGCGGCCTGGTATGGCGGTGGGCCTCGGCGATTTCCTGGCCCTGGGGAAAGGGCGGGATGGTGACGCTGAAACTGTCCAGAGGATAGCCCCCGGCCAGGGACATGAACTCGTCGTAGCGGGCCAGGTGCACTGGCTCGACGCCGTCCACCAGTTGCAGGCCGAAACGGGCGGCCAC
>DAOULT010000179.1:0-40762 GCA_034417895.1 Anaerolineae bacterium
GCTGTTCGTGCCGATGTAGTTGCCGCTGACGGTGTTGTGCATCGTACCACTGTCACCTATGTACACCCCATCGTTGCCGTTGCCGCTGATGAGGTTGCGCTCGCCAGCCGTGTCGCCACCGATGACGTTATACTGCGCGCCGTAACCAATGGAGACGCCGTGCGTCGTGTTGCTGAGGGCTGCGGTGCCGGAGATGTCGGTGCCGATGTAGTTGCCCTTGACGGTGTTGCTCATCGTGTCGGCGCCTTCGATACGCACCCCATTGCCCTCTATGGACGCGCCATCGACGCTGTTGCCGCTGATGAGGTTGCGCTCCCCGGCTGTGTTGCCGCCGATGACGTTGTACTGCGCCCCCCCACCAATCCAGACGCCGGCCCCTATGTTGCTAATGGCCGCTGAGCCGGAGCTGTTCGTGCCGATGTAGTTGCCGCTGACGGTGTTGTGCATCGTACCACTGTCACCTATGTACACCCCATCGTTGCCGTTGCCGCTGATGAGGTTGCCCTCGCCGGCTGTGTCGCCGCCGATGAGGTTGTAAGACGCGCCGCCGTTAATCGAGACGCCGACCGCTATGTTGCTGATAGCCGTGCTGCCGGAGATATTCGTGCCGATGTAGTTGCCGCTGACGGTGTTGTGCGTCGTGCCGCTGCCCTCCATGGACACCCCGGCATAGCTGTTGCCGCTGATGAGGTTGCAATCGCCGCTGCAAGGACCGCCCGGTGTGCTGTTCGTCCCGCCAATCGTGTTATTATTGGCTCCGCTGTGCAGCTCGATGCCGTTACCCGGAAAATTCAGGATTTGCAGCCCCTTGATCACCACGTTGCTGGCCCCGTCAATAACCAGGCCGTTGGTTACTGTCACCGCCCCGCTCCCATCCAGGATCACCCCCGCGCTGCTGCCGTCGATGGTGATGGCATTGGTGAAAATAATAGGTAAGGGGGAGCTGAGAACCATGATGGTGGCCGGATTGGTCGTAGAGAAGACCGAGGGGTCGAAAGTAATGGTATCACCAGGGACAAGTTGATTCAGGCAATACCGCAACGAACCCTCCTCGGAATCAGTGGTGTTGGTCACTATACAGTTGCCAGGGGAGTAGAGGGGGCGGGCTGGCGGGGCGGCCTGCACCGGCGGCCTCAGCCACACCAACGTGACCAGCAAAAGGGGCAACCACAGCGCCAGACCAATCATCACGGCATAGATTTTTTTCATTTTGTTCCCTCCTTTGTGTTTCCTCCTTTGGAAAATGATGTGTTTTGGTCAGTCTGCGGTGGTGCTATCCAGCAGGGGGAGGAGGCAGAAGAGGGTCGTACCCTGGCCCGCCTGGCTCTCAGCCCAGATGCGGCCACCGTGGGTCTCCACCAGGCTTTTGGCGATAGCCAGGCCCAGGCCGCTCCCTGACCCCGCGTCGCGGGTGCGGGCCGGATCGCCGCGCCAGAAGCGGTCGAAGATGCGCGGCAGGTCCTCGGCGGGGATGCCCTCCCCTGTGTCCGCCACCCACAGCCGCATTCTGTCATCGTCGATTCCGTCCTCGTGGGAGACTATGGCGGCCCCCAAAGTCACCTTGCCGCCGGCAGGGGTGTGGCGCAGGGCGTTGGTCACCAGGTTGCCCAACACCTGGCCCAACCGCTGCGGGTCGGCGCAGAGTGGGGGCAGGGGTTCAACTGTGTCCACCTCCAGAGCAATCCCGGCCTCGTCAGCCTGGCAGACAAAGACGTCGTGCACGTCGGTCAGGAGTTGGGGCACGTTCAAGGTCTGAAGGTCGAGGGGAAGCTGGCCCGCTTCGGCCAGGGTCAGGAGACGCAGGTCGTCCACCAGGTGGCTGAGCTTGTAAGTCTCATCCAGCACCAGGGCCAGGTGCTCCGACGTGGCCTGGTAGACGCCATCGCGCAGGCCCTCCAGGTTGCCCTGGATGACGGTCAGCGGGGTGCGCAGTTCGTGGGCGATGTCGGCCATCATTTCGCGTCGTTGCCGGTCGGCGGTCTCCAGAGCCTGGGCCATGTGGTTAAAGGAGCGGGCCAGGCGGCGAAACTCTCTACTGCCGCGCACCGACACCCTGGCCGAAAGGTCGCCGGCGGCCAGGGCATCGGCGGCCTTCATGGTATCGCTCAGGGGCGAGATCCAGCGCCGGGTGGTCAGAGCACTTACCAGGAGAAACACAAAGCCAAACAGGATGGCGACGCCTACCAGGGGGACGATGAAGTTAAAGGGAAGCGGCTCGTGGTCGGGGCGATGGCGAAGAATAAACGCGGCCCCTGTGACCAGAGCCGCCAGGACGCCGCAGCCCAGCAGCCAAAGAAACCCAAAGACCAGGGCAAAGCCTAAAAACAGCAGAAACTTTCTGCCCCGATAGTCCTCGCCTTCGGGTATTTTCTCTTTCAGCCACAGGGGCAGGGGGGGGGCATGTTCCCTGTCCGGCCAATGTCCCTTGTGCCACGGGGGACAGGGACCGTCTTCCCTCTGCTCCCTCCAATTTTCTTTCCAGTGCTCCTTCCAGTGCTCCTTCCAGTGCTCCCAATGTTCTTTGCGCCACGGGGGGCAGTGATGATGTTCCCAGGGCTTCTTTTTCTTCATCATCCACCTCAATGTTCCGCAAAGCGATAGCCCACCCCATAGACGGTCTGGATGTAGTGGGGTTGGCGGGGGTCAGGCTCGATGGCGCGCCGCAGATTTTTGATGTGGGAGTCCACGCTGCGGTCGTAGCCGTCGAAGGCCACGCCGTGAATAGCTTCCAGCAGTTGCTCGCGGGTGAAAATGCGCCCCGGCTGGCGGGCCAACGTAGCCAGCAGTTGGAACTCGGTGGGAGTCAGGTCCACCGGCTGGCCCGCCACGGTGGCCGTCAGGGCGGCGGTGTCCAGTTCCACGTCGCCGGCGCGGATGACGGTGGCGGGGCCCAGTTCTCCGCTGACGCGGCGCAGCGTGGCGCGGACGCGGGCCACCACCTCGCGGGGACTGAAAGGCTTGGTGACGTAATCGTCGGCCCCCAGCTCCAGCCCCACGACGCGGTCCACCTCTTCCACGCGGGCGGTGAGCATGATGATGGGCACGCCGCTCTCCCAGCGCAGCCGCCGACAGACGTCCAACCCGTCCATGCCTGGCAGCATCAAATCCAGGACGATGAGGTCCGGCTGTTCGCGGCGGGCCAACTGTAGGGCCGTCTCCCCATCGCGGGCGGTGAGCACGTCAAAGCCAGCGCGCTCCAGATAGTCGCGCACCAGTTTGACGATGCGGGCGTCGTCGTCCACTACCAGAATGGTTTGGGCCATGTACATCCTCCGCCGCTCCCGGCGGGGCCAGGCCCCGCCAGGAGCGTCGTTCCTGGTCTATTCCTCGGTCGCCTCGGTCGCCGTGCCTGGTTCGCCCTCCGCCTCCTGGCCGCCCGACTCAGGCTCAGGCGTCGGCCCACACCAGGAGAATGGCCCCCAGTGCCTGCCGTGGTGATGCCAGGCCCACGGCCCACGGACGAATGGGGAGTTGTTTTCGCCTTCCTCGCCCTGCGGTGGTTTGCCCCAGTAAGGTGGCCTCCAGAACCAGGGTCCGCCGTGGCAAAACCACTTGACCAGGCCGATGAACAGGAACAGGACCAGCCCGCAGAACAGCAGTTTGAAGATCATGCCCACTCCGAAGAAGAGCAGCCCGAACGGTCCAAAGCCGCCGTGAAACCCTCTGCCAGAGAAGCCGGGGCCGTGGTAGACCGGGGGCGCGACGCCGCCCTCCTCGCCGGCCGGGGGCTGCACGTAGGGCATAGCCCCATAGACCGAACCGCGATGCATCATCGTAAAAGCCGCCCCTCCGAAGCAGAGCATCAAACACAGGCCCATGAGCGCCAGCGCACCCAGGCCAACCACAATCCCTTTACTCTTATGATGCTTGTAACTCTCGTTCATTTGAACCTCCTTCACATTTGGTATTTGCCTGTATGATACTAACCAAATGTGGAGGAATTATGGACGAGAGCGACAGAGATTGTGGAGGTTCAGGTAGCGCAGCCGGGCTATGGAGATTCAGCGGGCGCGCCTGCCGCCTCAGGCACGCGCTTGAAACTCGCTGTGACAAACTCTTCCAACTGCACTTTCATCTCGTCCACCTGGCCCATGGCATCGAGAGTGAAGGTGGCGGGTATCTTGGGAATGACCGAAAAACCGCGCCAGGCTATCAGGAAAGTGTCGTAATGCCAGTGCTCCAGGTCTGCTTTTAAGGCCGCCACTCCAAGCTCCTCAACCAGCTTCCCATCCTCCACCGTGACCTTTATTTCACCATACAGGTCGTCTACGTAGGTTCCGGCATACTCCTCCAGAAGGAGCGACGGCTTCGTGCCCTCAACCCGCGCCTCCATCATTTGTTTCAAAGCAGCCTCGGCCTGCTCCATGTAAGCATTGAACCACCCCAGGAATTCCGCACTCTGGTCTCGCTCAGGCAGACCCAGGAAGGCGTCGAAGACCCTGTACGTGAGAGCGTGGGGCAATACAGATTGGTGCATATTCGTGAGGATGACCAGGCCCAGGTTCTCTTGCGGGATCATGGCTACCATAGCGCTCATGCCACTTACCATTCCGTCGTGCCACACCACTCTACGGCCCGCATAATCATGCAAAAACCAGCCCAGTCCATAGCTCAAAAAAGAAGCGCCCGGAGCCAGTAAATTCCATGGCGGCTCCAAAGGAATAATGGTCTGAGGCGTATGCATCTCTTGCACGCTGGCGGAGTTGAGGAGTTGCTGGCCCTCGTACAGGCCCCCTCCCAATTGAAGCTTTAACCACTGCGCCATGTCCAGAGCGCTGGAGTTGATCGAGCCAGCAGGAGCCTCGTTATCCACGTTGTGCCACGGAATGGCCTGAACCTGGCCGCCAACCTCGGCATGTGGGGTGGCTACGTTCTCGAAGTCGGGGAGGGCCGTGATGCTGGTGCTACTCTCGGTCATCTCCAGCGGAGCGAAAATCCGCTCCATCACAAGCTCGTCCCAGCTCTGGCCGGAGGCCGCGGCCGCAGCCTGCCCGGCGACCAGAACCATGAGGTTCTGGTAGGCGAACTCGGAGCGAAAACTCGAGGCCGGCTTGAGGTAACGAATACGGCGTAGAAGCTCATCGCGGTCATAGCCAAAGGCGTAAAAGAGAACGTCGCCACCATGATGCGGCAAACCGCTCCGATGACACAGCGAGTCACGCACCGTTATCTCCCGCGTGACCCAGGGGTCGTACATCTGAAAATCAGGCAGGTAGTCCGTCACCGGGTCATCCCACCCCATCTGGCCCTCGTCAACTAACAGGGCCACCGAGGCCGCGGCAAAGGCCTTCGTGCTCGAACCGATGGCGAAAACCGTGTGCTCATCGACCGTCTCCTCCTTACCGATTTCCCGGAGGCCATATCCCTTTGCCAGCACGATCTCGTCGTCCTTGACGATGGCTATCGCTAGGCCAGGCACGTTCCAGTCGGCCATGGCCTGCTCGACGTACTCGTCGAATCCCACCAGCGGCTCCTGGGCATAGACGGGCAGCCCCACGAGCAGCACCAGAAGCAGGGCCAGAACCAGACCAACGACCCGTTGAGGATTCATCAAAGAATGTCTCGTGAAAGAAAGTGTTCGTTTTTGCATCATTTCCTCCTTTTATGCGACTATATGATGATCAGTTCCCGGCGGTAGGTAGAAAATTGTTCTACGCCCTCTTTGGTCACCCGAATGCCGTCCTCCCAGCGGGCGCCGTAGTCTGGGGTGTACAGAAAAGAATCTACCTGGAAGGTGTAGTTCTCCAGCAGTTCGTACTCTGAGTTGGTCTCGATCCAGGGGTGCTCGCACTCCATCAGGCCGATGCCGTGGCAGGGGCCGTACAGGAGGCAATCCCCATAGCCGCCTTCGGTGATGAACTCCTCGATCTGAAGGGCCACGTCCCTGGCTACTACCCCGGCCCGCACGATCTCCATAGTCTTGTGGGCCGCATCCAGGCCCATCTGGAGAAAAGTGCGTATGTCATCGGGCATGTGTCCCAGGCAGATAGGCCGCCCGACGCTGGAGGAGTAGCCTCCCACCCGCGCCCCGATGTTAAGCTGAACGATCTCCCCTTCCACCAGCTTTTTGTGGGTGGGCCGTCCGATGGCGTTGGCGCTGTGTCGGCCCGAAAGAACATATATGGGATGCCCTTCATATTCGGCTCCGTTGCGGTACATGACTTCCTGGGCGATGCCCACCACCTGAAGCTCGGTCAGGCCCGGTTTGATGTTATTCAACACGGCTTCGGTGGCCTGTTCGCTGATGCGGAAGGCCTGGCGCATCAGTTCCAGCTCGTTTTCGCTTTTCACCTTGCGCATCTCGACCAGGATGTCGTCGGCCCGCGTCAGTTCTCCGTCAGCCATGGCCTTCTTCAAGGCCTCGTAAACAGGGGCGACGGCCACCGCATAACCAGCCACCCCCAATCTTTTTACCCCTCTGCCGCCCGAAACCTCGTCGAAGACGCCGGGGAAGGTGTCCAGAGACACGCCTGGGTATTCCGGCTCGGAGGATTCGCGGTATTCCAGGATTTGCCGGATGTTTTCGATTTTGCTACGGCTCTGAGCGTAGGTCAGGCTCTCCGGCCCGATGATCAGGATGGGGTCGCCCTCCACCGGCACCAGCACGCTGGCGGTCTCGAAGGCCGGCCAATAATCGGACAGATAGCGGACGAAAGCCGGTTCTCCCTCGCTGCTGAAGGTGAGGAGAGCGTCCAGGCCACGGGCGGCCAACTCTTTCTGGATGCGCTTGATTCTCTCTTGAAACTCTGACTTTGGAATCTCTGTGATCATTTTTCTCTCCTTTGTCTTTAATCTTTAGTTTTCGCGCCAGGCTGACGATATGAAAGACACTCGAAAACACCGCCTATAATGATACCCTATCTGGCGAAAAAGGGCAAGTACTTTTTCCGCGACCTCCGTGATTCCGCCTTTTCGCGCTCCCAGCCGTGAAAATCCGAGATATCCGTGACCAAAATCCGTGTCGGCTTGACCGGTTTGCGCTTCCTGGACAATTGATATAAAATGTTCCAAAGCGTGGGGGCCTGACGTAAGAGAAGAAATGAAAACGGGGTCTGGTGGAAGTCGCCGCCAGTTTTCCGCGGGAGTCCATCGATGTTTACCTACAAAGATGCTCTGCACTACATATACAGCTTCACCGACTACGAGCAGAAAAGCGCCTACCGCTACGCCCCTGAGAACTTCGACCTGCGGCGGGTGGAGCGTCTGCTGGCCCTGCTGGACAATCCTCATCATCGGTTCCAGGTCATTCACGTGGCAGGCACCAAGGGCAAGGGTTCTACCTCAGCCATGCTCGCTTCCATCTTGCGGGCTGCCGGTTACAGGACCGGCCTTTACACTTCGCCCCACCTGCACACTTTTCGCGAGCGCATCCGGGTGGACGATGGCCTGATCGCCAAAGAGACGGTAGCCGCCCTCACCGCCCAACTGCAACCGCTGGTCGGCCAGGTGGAAGGTCTGACCACTTTCGAGATCATCACCGCTCTGGGCTTCGTCCACTTCGCCCGGCAGGGAGTGGATTTCGCCGTCCTGGAAGTCGGCCTGGGGGGACGGCTGGACGCCACCAACGTAGTCCGTCCCCTGATAGCGGTTATCACCTCCCTTAGCTACGATCATACCCGCATCCTGGGCCACACCCTGCCCCAGATCGCCCGCGAGAAAGCAGGCATCGTCAAGCCGGGTCTGCCAGTGGTCAGCGCCCCCCAGGAAGCCGAAGCCCTGGCCGTCATCCGGGAAGTCTGTGGACAGAAAGAAGCCCCCTTGATCGTCGTGGGGCAGGATTGGACCTGGACCAGAAACGAAGCCAACCTGGACGGCCAGGCTTTCCAGGTCTCCAGGGGCCAGGCGCCTCTGGCGGCCCCTCTCACCTATAACCATCTCTGGCTCCCTCTCCTGGGAGAGCATCAGGTGGTCAACGCCGTCACCGCTATAGCGGCCATCAACGAACTGCGGCGATACGACATCGAGATTGAGGCCGAAGCTATCGCCCAGGGGTTGCGCCAGGTGCGCTGGCCTGGCCGGCTGGAAATTCTGGCCCGCCAGCCCCTCATCGTGGCCGATAGCGCCCACAACGCCGATTCGGCCCACAAGCTGGCCGCCGCTCTGGAGGATCATTTTTCCGGCAAACGTCTTATCCTCATCTTAGGGGCCTCGCGCGACAAGGATATCGACGGTATACTGGGGGCCTTGCTGCCTCTCGCCCGGCACGTCATCGTCACCAGGTCCGAACACCCGCGGGCCGCCGACCCGGCCTGGCTGCAAGAAAAGGTCATAGCTCACGGTCGTGAGGCCCTGACTGCCACCAGCATGGCCGAAGCTCTGGAACAGGCCCTTGCTCTGGCCAACAAAGACGACCTCATCTGCGCGGCCGGTTCCGTGTTCATCGCCGCCGCTGCCCGCGAGGCGACAGCCACCCTGCAAGGCCACGACAGGCCCGAAGGCGATTCTTGTGCTCAGCCCTTTCTCGCCGTCCATGGCAGTTATAACCTGCAAGGCCACGACAGGCCCGAAGGCGATTCTTGAGATGAACAGAAAATGAGCAGATTTAGACGGGCGTTCCTGCTGTCCATTGTGGCCTACACGCTGGTCGCCGTTATCTGGACCTATCCCCTGGCGTTCAACCTGGCTGCGGCGGTGGCCGGCGACGAGACCATTGGCGATTCCCTGCAATATACCTGGTTCGTATGGTGGGGCAAGACCTCCCTGCTCGATCTGGGCCTGACCCCCGCTCAGCTTGAAATCATCTGCCATCCCTTTGGCCTCTACCACCCCCTGCTCCTGATCGAGCCTTTCTACAGCCAGGTATGCGCCATCCCCCTGGTCAGTCTTTTCGGCCCGGTGGCGGCCTACAACGTGCAACTGCTGCTGGCTTTCATCCTGTCCGCAGCGTTCGCCTGCCTGTTATGCTATTATCTGACCGGGAACGTGTGGGCCGCTTTTGTGGGCGGGCTTATCTTTGGCTTTTTCCCCAACAAGACCAATCAAGCCCTGGTGGGGCACATGCCTCTGACCACCATGTACTGGTGGCCGCTGTACGCTCTGTACCTGATCAGGCTGTTCGATAAGCCAGGCGTCAGGAACGGCCTGCTGTGCGGCCTGTTCATGTCTCTTTCGATTTTCGTCACCCTGACCCACATCGCTTACTTCGTCATCCCTTTCACCCTGATCTTCGTGGTGTACCGCCTGTGGACCGGGCGGCGACGCCTGTTGAACGCCAGGCTTTTGAAAGGAGTGGGGGCGGCCTTGTTGGTGGTGGGGCTGATAACCATCGGCCCTTTCTCCAACTTCGTGCTTAACACCTTCCTGGATCCGGCCAGCGACTTCCCAGGCCAGAAAGAAGGCACCCTGGATTTCTCCGCCACGCCGGAGCTTTTCCTGACGCCTTCGCCCTATCATCCCCTGCTGGGCAAGATCGAGCCTTTTCGGGCTTACTCCTACGGCCTGATGGCTGAGGGGCTGACCGAGAACATGGTCTATCTGGGCGTTGTGCCTCTGCTCCTGGCTATCTGGGGAGTGAGGAAGAACAGGGCCAGAAGCACGGTGTGGTGGATCCTGGCCCTCGGCAGCGCCATCCTGTCCCTGGGGCCTGTCCTCAAAATCGGGGACCGGGTGGTGCAGGTCGGCGGCCATCCCATCCCTCTGCCTTACGCTCTCCTTCAGGGAATACCCTTCATCGGCTGGAGCCGGACGCCCGCCCGCTGGAACGAAAGCACGATGTTCGCCCTGGCTGTCCTGGCCTGCTATGGGGTCTCTTCCCTTACCACGAGATTCAGTAACTCTATGCAAGCCACAGAGAGCGCGGAGAAAGAGGTTTTTTCCTCCGTGCCCTCTGTGTCCTCTGCGGCTAATCGTCCCGGCCTCAGAGCAGGGTTGATGGCGGGCCTGACGGCTTTGATCCTGTTCGAGTACGCGGTGATATTTCCCTTCCCGCTGGGCGGCGAATACGTCTCCCCTTTCTATCGCCAGATAGCAGCCGATAAACGGGATTTCGCCCTGCTCGACATGCCCCTGGCTGGCGTCGGCCCCAAGGTCAACGCCATCCTGTACTACCAGATGACGCACCGTCACCGGCTGGTGGGCGGCCACGTGACGCGTATTCCGCGCTGGACGCGGGACGTGCGCCGCTTTTTCGAGCAACTCGTGGCCCCCACCCTGGCCGACGACATCGTGGTCAGGCCGCCTGACGTGGCCCGACCGGCGAACCTGGGCCTGCACGACATCGGTTACGTGGTGTTCCAGAGGCGCTTCTACAACGAAGAAGAGATGGGCGCCTATCTCGCTCTTCTCGTCCCGGCCCTGGGGGAGCCGATCTTTCAGGATGAGCAGATCATCGCTTTCTCGGCGCCCATCCTTTCGGCGGAAGCCTGGGAGGAGGTGCCCCTGGTCATGTTCGACGGCAAATGGCACGGGGTGGAGCACGATGACGAGAGCCCCGGAGAAGCAGCCCGCTGGCTGAGCGACGACGGCCTGCTGGCGGTTTACTGCCTGACGCCCGGCGAGATGCGTCTGGGGTTTGCCGCTTCCTCGTTCCTGTTTCCTCGCCGCCTGCGGGTGGCTATCAACAACGCGCTGGTGGGGGAGTTCCGGGTGGGGCCCTGGCGCAGATATCTCACCGACCGCTTCAGGGTGAAGAGCGGCTGGAATTACGTCTACTTCGACGTCGAGGAAGGCTGTGAGCGGCCCGTCGATAGCATCAAGGACAGCCAAGACGCCCGTTGTCTGAGCCTGCGCTTTCAAGAGGTGGCTTTTTTGAGAGCGGGAACCGAGAATATCCCCCATCCTCTCAACGTTCGCCTGGGCGATAAGATCGAATTGCGGGGCTATGCTCTGGGCCGGGAGGAAGCCAGCGCCGGCCAGGCCCTCGGTCTGACCCTCTTCTGGGAAGCGAACACAGACCTGACAGGTTTTGAAAACCTGTCAGGTCTAGGAGAGAATTACACCGTCTTCACCCATCTGCTGGATGCGGAGGGCCAGATGTTAGCCCAGGACGATAGCCAGCCTATGAGGGGCTTCTACCCCACAGCAGAATGGAAGAAAGGCGAAGTGGTGCGCGACCAGCACGTCCTGCTCATCCCTCCCAAAGCGCCTGCCGGCCAGTACAGCGTCGAGGTGGGGATGTACCTGGCTGCGACGGGAGCGCGTTTGCCGCTCGTGGACGAGGCCGGCCACCCGATTGGTGATAGCATCCCTCTGGGAAAGATAAATGTGCAGTAGAAGCAGACACGGATTTCTATCACGGATTACGCGGATTTGGATCGCGGATGTCCCGGACAGACCGCCGTTGAAAGGGAAGCTGAAAGGGACACTTGTGGGTTTCGTCCTTTTTCTCGTGGTTTTGCTCCCCAGGATTCTGGCCCTGAACGCCACCCTGACCACCGACGAGTTTGGCTGGATGAAAGACTCCTGGCATTCCCTCATGGCCTTCATGGACGGGGATTGGGGCGGGACGTATTTTCTGCACCACCCCGGCATGGTCAATATGTGGCTCATCTCGCTGGCTACCTGGCTGCGCTACCTGGTGAGCGGCGGAGAGGGGATGGACTTCAGAGGATTTGTAGAAGCCAGCTACGAGACCAGATATGCCACCCTGGATTTAGTGACCGTCGAGAGGCTGCCCTTCGTTCTGGTCAACTCCGTGAGCGTGGTTTTGATCTACCTTCTCCTCCGCAGGCTGTTCGACGATAGGATCGCCCTCCTCAGCGCCCTGCTGCTGGCCTTCGATCCTTTTTACCTGGCCCACTCCAGGCTGCTCACCACGGACGCCCCGGTGAGCGAGTTCATGCTCCTGGCCCTGTTGAGCTTCATGGTCTATCTGAGGGACAGGCGCTCGTGGGGCTACGTGGTGTTCTCCGGCCTGGCGGCGGGGTTGGCCTTTGCCACCAAGTTTGCCTCTCCGCCGTTGGCGCTGGCTATGGCCTTCCTGATCTTGCTGGCCCTGCTCCGTGCCCGGAACGAAGCGGAGCGCGAACGAGTCTGGCCGCTGCTGAAGGCGGCAGCGATGTGGGCCTTCCTGGCCGTGGCGGTCTTCGTCCTGCTTTTCCCGGCCATGTGGGGCGACCCATGGGGCACGCTCCGACGCATGTACGCCGGTACGGCCTGGAACATAGGCGGTTGGGCGCAGTTTTTCCTGGGGCGCAGCACTCAGGATCCCGGCTGGCTGTTCTACCCGCTGAACCTGCTGTTCAAGGCCACGCCTTTGACCCTGGCAGGATTGTTAATGGCCCTCGGCCTGCTGGTCAGAGATAGAGGACGACTGAAGTCGTCACTACAGTTAGAGGCCGGGTGCAGGTTGGAGATGATCGCGCTGGTGTTCTACAGCGTGTGCTATTTGCTATTTATCTCCCTGTCCCCCACCAAGTATGAGCGCGTGCTGCTGCCCCTTTTCCTGCCCCTTGACATCCTGGCGGCGGTGGGCCTTTGTAAGCTGTTTCGGGTAGCGTGTTCAAAGTTAAAATGTAAAGCCACAGAGGGCACGGAGTTCACAGAGATTAAAGCTAATTCTCTCCGTGTTCTCTGTGTACTCTGTGGCTCCAGTCTGATTTTGCAGGCCGGTTTCAGCCTGCCCCATTACCCGGCCTATTTTTCCTACTACAACCCGCTTTTGGGAGGAGGCCCTTGGGCCGCTAAGACAGTTCTGATCGGCTGGGGAGAGTACCTGAGCGACGCCGCCCGCTACCTGAATAAACAGGAAAAGGCGGCAGACCTTACGGCGGCCTCTTATTACGGGCGGGAGAGTTTTGCCCCCTACTTCGCGGGCCAAACCGCGCCCCTGACCAGGGCCAGCGTCTTCTGGAACGAGCCAGATTACGCCGTGCTTTACGTCAACCAGGTGCAGCGGACGCCTTACTTTGATACGGAGCAGCCAGTCAGCTTCTTTCGCTCTCTGGAACCGGAGTATACCGTGCGCCGGGGCGGGATCGAATACGCCTGGATATACAAGGTGCCCAGACCTCTGCCGGAGGCTTATCCCTTCGGCCAGTACGAGAGGCGGGTCGATCTGGGCGACGAGATGCGCCTGCTCGGTTACGACCTGGTGGCCGACCCGGAGAAGCCTTTTGATAAACTGCGGGTCAACCTGTATTGGCAGGCTTTGCGAAAGATGGAAGGGGATTACACCGTCTACCTGAAGGTCATCAACGGCGTCTACCACGTCTGGGGAGAGCAGGCAGGACGGCCCAGTTGGGGCAGCTACCCCACCAACTCCTGGCAGCCGGGAGAGGCGGTGGGAGATAAGCGAGAGATCGAACTGCTGCCCGCCACGCCGCCCGGCTCTTACCACGTCGAGGTCAGCCTCTACGACCCTTACCGCCGACATGCTCTGAATCCCGCCGACGGCCCGGAGCTGCTTCTGGGGCCAGTCGAAATTCCCCGGCGACCGCCCCCGGCCCCGGAGGAACTGGACGTGGAACACCCTCTGGAGGCGAGTATGAGTGACAGGATCCGCCTCCTGGGGTATAATATCGAAGGCCACTATCGGCCTGGCGGGAGCGTACACCTGACTCTCTTCTGGCAGGCTTTGGAGAGAATGGACGACAGTTACACCGTCTTCACCCACCTGGTGGACGAGGCGGGCAGGCTCCAGGGCCAAAAGGACAACGAGCCAGTAGATGGCTTTTACCCTACCACCGCCTGGGAAGCGGGGGAGATAGTGCGCGATCAATACGATGTGCCCCTCGCCCCGGACGCTCCACCAGGCGAGTATCAGCTTGTGGTGGGCATGTACCTGGCCGAGACGGGGGAGCGCCTGGGAGAAATCACCCTGGAAAAGTTGCAGTTGGAGGGCGAGTGACCCGCCTGGGACTCAAGGTCCCAGGCTAAAAGCTGAAGCAAGCTAAAGCTTGCTATTTAGGATGTTTTAGAGTGCGCTTTAGCGCACTTAGGCTATCAGCCTGGAAATTGATTTCCAGGCCAGGTGAAGGGATTAATGAGTAAACGAACGTTTTACGCTACCCTGGCTCTGTTTCTTCTGGCTTTCATTCCGCGCCTCCTGGCTCTGGACGCCTTCCTGACCCCCGACGAGCGCCGCTGGACGGAACGCTCGGTCAGGTTCGCGGGCGCGCTGGTGGCCGGAGAATGGGCGGGCACCTTGCAGAAAGGACATCCCGGCGTAACCACGATGTGGGGCGGCACGGCGGGGCTGCTGGCTAAATATCTCGTCGAGGGAAGCGGAGCGGGCTTTCACGATTTTCTGCAAGAGACGCCCATCGAGGCCGTGCGGGTCGATTACCTGGCCGCGCTGCGGGCCCCCACCGCCCTGTTGACCAGCCTGGGGGTGGTGGTGGTCTACCTCCTGGTCAGAAAGCTGTTCGACGAGCGGGTGGCCCTCCTCGGCGCCGTGTTGCTGGCTCTGGATCCCTTCTATCTGGCCCATTCCCGTTTTCTCCACCACGACGCCCTGGTGACAACCTTCATGGCCTGGGCAGTTTTGAGCTACCTGGTCTATCTCCACGCAGGGCGCTCGCGGTCGGCGCTTTACCTCATTTTCTCCGGCCTGGCGGCTGGCCTGGCCTTCCTGAGCAAATCCACTTCTCTGTTTCTGATTCCCTTCATCGGTCTGTTATCCCTGGCGGCCTGCTGGCGAGATCGCAGGGCTGCGCTTCGCCGGGCGGCTCAATTTCTGCTCTGGGGGGCGATAGCGGGGGCTGTTTTCGTCCTGCTCTGGCCGGCCATGTGGGTTGACCCGGCGGGCGCCATCAGCGAGGTCATCGAGAAAGGAACCAGCACGGTATCCACCAGGTATCATCCCCAGGGCGCATTTTTTCTGGGCCATCCTGCCCTGTTGAACGAGATAATCTTCTATCCCCTGACCCTGCTTTTTCGCGCCACTCCTCTCACTCTGGCGGGGCTGGCGGCTGCCTGCTATTACCTGGTCTTCCGCTCCAAACCGCGAGCCTGGCCCAAAAACCGCGCCTTGATGTGGTTGGGGATTTATGCTTTGCTTTTCACCCTCTTCATCGGCCAGGGCGGGATCAGGTACGACCGCTATCTGCTGCCCATCTACCCCGCTCTGGAGATCGTGGCCGCGGCGGGGCTGTACGCTTTGTTTCGGGCGACGTGTTCCAGGTTAAAATGTAAAGCCCCAGAGGGCGCGGAGTTCACAGAGGTTAGAGCTAAATCTCTCCGTGTTCTCTGCGTACTCTGTGGCTTTATGCAGGCCGCTTTTGCCCTGCCCCATTACCCCTATTACCTGACTTATTACAATCCGATGGCTGGCGGGGGCTGGCTGGCTCCTCAGACGGTCCTGGTCGGCTGGGGAGAGGGATTGGACCAGGCCGCCGCTTACCTCAACGGCCAGGCGGAAAAGGGCCGGGCCGCCACCTGGTACTGGCCCGAATTTTCGCCCTTCTACCAGGGAGAAACGATGCCTCTGCGCGAGGTGGAAGAAGGTCGGATCATGCCCTGGCTGGAAGCAGATTACGTTGTCTCTTACGTCAGCCAGGCGCAGAGCGAGGTCCCTTTTGCGGCCATGACCCGTTACTTTCGCGCTCTGGAGCCGGAGCACACCGTGCGTCTGAAAGGCATCGATTACGCCTGGATCTATCATCGGCCCCAGGTGCCCTGCGAAGTAGTGCCCGCCCGTGAGGTGCGCATCGTGCCCCTGGGCCGAAATATCGTTTTTTTGGGCTACGACCTCTTCACCGACCAGATATCTGAGGGCCGTATCCAGGTTCACCTTTTCTGGCGCTGCTTGCGCCCGATGGAGGAAAGATATATAATCTACCTCAAGCTGGTTAATGGCGTGTATCACCTCTGGGGCCAACAGGAGGGGATGCCGGTTTTCGGTGAGCTTCCCACCGACCGCTGGACGGCAGGGATGACGCTCCGCGATGAGCGCCAGCTTGAGATTTTACCCGGCACTCCGCCCGGCGTCTACCAGATCGAGGTCAGTCTGTACGATCCCGACCGCCAACAAAGCCTGGAGACCGAGGACGGCGCTCCGCTGCTGCTGGGGCCGGTGGAGGTGCCAAAGCGTGAGCCGCCCACGGAAGAAGAGCTGGGGATCGAGCATCTCTTGCGGGCCGATCTGGGCCATAAGGTTCGTCTCCTGGGCTATAACGTAGAGAGCGGTTTCAGGCCGGGCGATGAGATTCACCTGACCCTCTTCTGGCAGGCTTTAGCCGAGATGGACGAAAGTTACACCGTCTTCACCCACTTGGTGGACGACGGGGGAAAACTGTGGGGCCAGAAGGACAACGAGCCGGTGGATGGCTTCTATCCCATTACCGAGTGGGAGGCCGGAGAGATGGTGCGCGATCAATACGATGTGCCCATCGCCCCTGGCGCCCCACCAAGCGAGTATCAGCTTGTGGTGGGCATGTATCTGGCAGACACAGGACGACGGCTATCGGCAGGAGAAACGGACAGGATTTTGCTGGAGACAGTTACAGTTGGGAGATAAGGGACAGGGCAGATAGCGACATGGGGCAGTTCACTGGATGGGTGTGGCAGAAAAGGGACGACCTGCTTTTATTCGGCAGCGTCGCCCTGGGTACTTTCCTCCGCTTTCACGGCCTGATGTGGGATGCGCCCTATTTTTTCAATCCCGACGAGGGGCGGGCCATCCGCTGGTCGCTGAAAGTCACTTATCCCTCTACCCTGCCTTCGGAGTGGGGCACCGCCCCGCTGTATCTCTTCAAGCTGGTCAGCCTGGGGGCCTCGCTTTTCGGCGAATTGGGAGAGAGAGAGCACTACCTGTTAGCCAGGGGGCTGGCCGCCCTGCTCAGTTCGCTGATCGTGGTGCTGTGCTACCTGGCGGCCAAAAGGGCCTATGGCAAAAAGGTCGGAGTGTGGGCAGCAGCGCTCACGGCCTTCACCGTGTTGAACATCCAATACGCCCATTTCTACGTCCTGGACGTGGTGATGGCCTTTTTCGTAATTGTGGCTTTCTATTTCATCGTGGATGTGGCTAAAGGCGGAGGGTTCAGAAGCTACCTCCTGGCCGGCGTATTCATCGGCCTGGCTGCGACCAGCCGCATCAACGGCTTTCTGCTGTGCTTTTCTCTGGCGGCGGCGCACTGGCTGAGACCCGCGCCCAGATCGCTATTAGATCGGAAGCTGGCTCTGGGCCTGGTCAGCGTGGTGGTTACTTTTTTCCTGTTGACCCCCTCTCTGCTCCTTGACCCGGAGACCTATTTCTTTCGCCAGGGGTTTTTGTGGATTATGCTGGAGGCCAGGGGATATTTCAAACCGCAGTGGACGCTCCAGTTTGAGGGCACGACTCCGCTATATTACGTGAGCAACCTGCTCTTCTGGAGCATGGGGCCTGTGCTGGAGGCGACGGCTATCCTGGGCGCGATATACGCCTTGAGGAAATGGAAGCAGAACGCCGTTTTTCTGGTTTTCGTCGTGCTCTATTTCCTTTCGGTCTGCACTTTGAGGACGAAGTTCATCCGCTACGTTCTGCCGGCTTTGCCTGTCCTGGCTATCCTGGCCGCCTACTTCCTGGTAGAAATCAGAGCGATAGCCAAAAAGCCCTGGAGTTGGGTAGCTAACGCCTATTCCGGGCTGGTGCTGGTCGCCACCTTGTTATACGCTTTGGCCTTTGCCAACGTCTATTCTGTTGCCGATACCCGCATTGAGGCTTCCCAATGGATCCGAAGTCACGCCGCCAAAGGAGCAACCATCATCCTGGAGAACGATAAGGACGCCTACGCCCCTCCCCTCAAATTCGAGGAGAACGGGGAGCCGCTTTACCGCTTTCCGCGATTGAACTTCAACTTTTTGTACGAGAGAAGCCCCCTGGCGAAGCCCTTGCCCCTGCCCGCTCTCGTCGAGAATACGGGCCTCAAGGTCGTGCGGCGGGCGGGCCAGGAGGAAGAAGAAGAGGAAGAGTTGCCCTTGCTTTCCGACCAGGAGAAATGGGAGTACATCTCTCAACGCCTGGAGGCAGCCGATTACGTCGTCTTCAGCGAACGCAACTACGACTCTTACCGCCGTCTGCCTGCGCTGTTTCCTGTGGAGAACGAGTATTATCGCCGCCTCTTCGCCGGAGAGTTGGGCTTTGAGCTGGTCAGGGTCTTCGAGAGGCGTCCCGGCTTCCTGGGATTACGTATAGACGACAGTGGGGCCGAATTGACCTTCAAGATTTTCGACCACCCGACCATCTGGCTTTTTCAGCGGCGGGAGGGTTAGGTGGAAGAGATGGGAGACGAGAGACGAGATTCGAGACAAGATGCTAGATTTGAGACAGGAGACTCAAACAGCGAACGTTCGTTGTTCTCGCCGTTCTCTCCTCTCCAGTCTTTCCTCTCATGCCTATTCTTATATAGTTTGATCACCATAGCCATCACCTATCCCTTGCCCCTGAAAATGTTTTCCGGGCTGGCCGGGGCCTACGCCCGCGACAATTATCAATGGTACTGGTCCCTATGGTGGAGCGCCAAAGCCTGGCTGGAACTGGGCGATAGCCCGGCCAACCTCTCTTTCTTCTACTATCCCAACGGAGGATACCATCCCCAATTGCTGGCGGAGGCTTACGTGCAACTGGTGGGGTTGCCTCTCGTGCTCTTCTGCGGCCCGCTGATCGCTTATAACCTGCTGCTCCTGTTTTCCTTTGCCCTGACCGGGGCGACCACTTACCTCCTGGGCTACTGGCTGACGGGCAACAGGGTGGCGGCTTTTATGGGGGGGCTGATTTTCGCCTTCTTCCCTAGCAAGACCGGCCACGCCCAGGCCGGCCATTTCGCCCAGATTATGGTGTACCTGCTCCCCTTATATGCGCTATCCCTGTTGCATCTGCGGAACAGGCCGGGCCTGAAAAGGGGAGCGCTGTGCGGCTGTCTTCTGGCCCTGTCGCTGCTGGTCAGTTTGATGCACGTGGCCTATTTCGTCATCCCTTTCACGCTCGTTTTTCTGCTCTACCACCTGGCTCTCAGGCCCCGGTCTCTCCTTAACCCTGACTTCGGGCGGGCTTTTGGTCTGGCCCTGGTCATAGCCCTGGTCCTGACCGCGCCTTTTCTGGGCCCCTTTGCGTTGGATAAACTGGCCGGACATCTGGAATACCTTTCGGTGGGATCGTGGTGGGTAGGCTTCTCCGCCGACCTGTTGACTTTTTTTGTCCCTTCCTATTATCATCCTCTGGTGAAGCGGGTGGGGTGGCTTTATGACTTTGCCCACCAGGTGGCGCCCAGCCTGTCCGAGCACGTGGGTTATCTGGGCCTTGCGCCGCTCTTCCTGGCCTGTTGGGGTTTCGTAAGCGACCGTCGCCGGGCCAAATTTTGGGCTGTTCTGGGGTTGATCGTGGCCCTGCTCTCCCTGGGGCCGCTTCTGAGGGTGGGAGGGCATCTGGTGGAATATGCAGACCAGGAAAAGAGCGGCTACGTGGTGCTGCCCTATGCTTTGCTGAAGGAGGTGCCATTTTACGAGTGGGGCCGGACGCCCAACCGCCTGAACGAGACCGTGGCCTTCTGCGTGGCGGCGCTGGTCTGCCTGGGGGCAAAAGATATCCTGTCCAGGCTGAAAAGCGCCGCCACGAAAATGGGCCTGGCCTGCGGCCTGACCCTGATCATCCTGGCCGAATACGTTGCCATTTTCCCTTTCCCCGTCTTCGAGCCGCAGGTGCCATCTTTCTACAAAGAGTTAGCCGCCGAGACCGGTGACTGGGCCATCCTCGACCTGCCCCTGGAAGGCGGAGGCAGCACCGGGGTCAGCAACCGGGCCATGTATTACCAGACGGTTCACGGCCACAAGATTGTGAACGGTTACATCCACCGCTGGCCGGTCGGAGCCTGGGAGCTGCTGCGTTTCTTCAACGGGCAGGTCTCTCCCGTCCCGGCAAGGGATATCGTCGCTTATCCGCCCCACCTGGAGCGCCTGCAAGCTCTGAGGAATATCGGCCTTAAGTACGTGGTCATTCACCACGAAATATACGATGATATGTCTGGCCCGCCCCGGCTTTTGGAATTTCTCCAGGAAACGATGGGCCAGCCAGTTTACCAGGACGAGCTGATCACGGCCTTCGTGTTGCCGGCCCATTCGCCCGCTCGCCCCTTCGTGTGGCCTTTTCTCGACGAGGCGGACAACTGGTACGAGGTGGAGAAGGACGTTACCGCCCGCTGGATGACTAACGATGGCCTGATCTGGTTCTACGAGATGAAGGGCGGCCAGAAGCGCCTCCACTTTACCGCTCATGCCTGGGGCCAGCCTCACGTCCAGGTTTTCGTCAACGACACCCAGGTGGAAGAATACGAGGTCGATGTGGAGCAAACGTTCGTCACCCCGCTGGTGGCGCTCAAAAAGGGTTTGAACGCGGTTCGTTTCCACGTGCCGGGCCGTTGTGAGGAAAAGGAGGCCAAAAGCTCTCATTGTCTGGGCATGAGGTTCCAGGATATAGGCTTTCTGCCCGCCGATGCCAGTTCGATCCAGCATCCCTTGCAGGCCGCCTTGAGCGACGAGAGTGCGCTGTTGATGACCTTTGTGGGATACAACCTCTCGACCGAAACCGTTCGCCCCGGCCAGGATTTCAGCCTGATCCTCCACTGGCGGGCCGAAAAGAAGATGAGCCACGATTACACCACTTTCGTCCACCTGGTCGATGAAGGGGGGCGATTGTTGGCTCAGAAAGATGCCCTGCCCGCTTATCCAACTTCGCGCTGGCAGGTGGGAGAAGTGGTGGGCGACCGTCTGGTGCTCTCGGTGCCAGCCGGGACGCCTGCGGGCAGGTACAGGATGAAAGCAGGCATGTACCTGCTGGAAACTATGGAGCGGCTGGCAGTGAGGGGAGAGGCCGAGGGCGAGGCGGCCATTTCCCTGGGAGAGATAATAGTGGAAACCGACACAGGAGAGGATGAGTGACGAAGCTCGGCTTGGAAGAAACCAGGTTTCTGCTAAAAAACCTGGTTTCTAAAGGCACCTGGTTTTTGGGTTTCATAGCAGAATGGCTCTATGGGGTCATTTTGTTGGGCCTCATCGTCGCTCTTACCGTCTGGCAGTTGAGCAACCTGGGAGGCCAGGATTGGCCTTACGACGAGGCCGGCTACGTGGCCGTGCCCTGGATGGTGCGGGCCGGACATCCACTGTACACGGAAGTATTCTCCCCCTCTCCGCCCCTTTTCACTCTTTCCCTGGTGGGGGCTTACGCTCTGGGTGGGGAGTCGGTGGAGGTGGCGCGGGGCACGATCGTGCTCTATTCAGCGCTGGGCCTGCTGGCGGCGGCCCTGGCAGCCCAGGAGATAGTAGATGGAAATATGGCGGGAAAGTGGGCAGCCCTGGCTACAGTGGTCTTCCTCTTCCTCAGCCCGGAATATTTTCGGCTCTCGCGCCTCGCCATGTCTGAGGTGCCGGCCACCTCGCTGGCCCTTCTCTCGGTGGTGGCTGCTCTGCGGTACTGGCCTTCGGGGCGCGGAGATAGATGGAGTAGATGGTGGCTGGCCCTGTCCGGTCTGACTCTGGCGGCCAGTCTGCTGATCAAGCTGGTGGCTCTTTTCGCTCTCCCTCTGCCTGTCCTGGCGGTTTTAGGGCGCTATCTGCGTCCCGCCGAAGGAGAAGAACGGGGCACCCTGAAAGATGTGGCCCTCGACCTGGGCTTGTTAGGAGCGGCCTTCAGTGTGCCCCTCCTGCTCGCTCTTTGCGCCTACGACCCCAAAGCCATGTACGAGCAGGCGGTGGCCCTCCACTGGCAGGGCCGGGGCTATCACCCTATCGATATGGCCCGCCGGGGGCCGCGCATAGTGGAATATCTCTGGCAGGATAAGGGGCTGGCGCTTTTGGCTCTCTATGGCGGCCTGCGGTGTTGGTGGAAACGATCCTGGCCGGCCTTGCTCCTGCTGGTCTGGCTCGTCCTGGCCCTGATCATGATAATCAACCAGGCTCCTCTGACCACCCATCACATGCTCCCCCTGCTGCCGCCCGTAGCCATCTGGGGCGGGGTGGGGCTGGCGCAGATCGTAAAATCGCTCAGCCACAGAGTGCACGGAGGACACAGAGGAAAAAACTTCTTTCTCTGCGCCCTCTGTGGCCTGGGTTTGGTGGCTTTTTACCTGTTCAGCCTGCCGGGCGTGATCGGACAGGACGCTCAACAGGTGATCGAAACCCGCACTCCCGACGAACTGGAAGAAGATGCCATGACCCTGCTGACTATAATCACCGCCCCAGGCGATATCGTGGTCAGCGACGATCCGCTGATCGTCCTGCTGGCGGGACGAAACATCGTTCCGGCCCTGACCTCGGTGGATTGGCGTCGCCTGGGCACCGGCCAACTGGCTGAAGAGCAGCTTATAGCCCTGACCGAGGCCAGCGGGGCCGCGGCGCTGGTGTTCTGGAAGGAGCGTTTCGACAGCCTGCCGAATTATAAAGCCTGGGTGGAAGAGCGGTATGGAGCGATAGCCGGGATGCCCTGGCATCGCATCTATCTGCCGGATAGTGTGCCGCCGCAGCAGGTCTTTGGCGATGGCGTCGAGCTGTTGGGCAGCCGCCTGGCCGAGAGACGCCTGGCCGCCGAGGGCCGCCTGCGGGTGACGTTGTTCTGGCGAGCCGCCCACTCCCCGCAGGGCGATTACCATACCCACCTGAAGCTGACTAACGCCGCCGCCCACGTCTGGGGAGAGCAGAGTGGGCGACCTCGCTACGGCGGACGACCAACCAACGGCTGGCAGCCAGGCCAGATGATCTGGGACCCGCGCTGGATCGAGCTTCTGCCAGGCGCGCCGCCCGGCGTCTATAACGTCGAGCTTAACCTGTACGACCCCTACGCTGGCCGGGCGCTGGACCCTCTGGACGGAGGAGCGTTGATCCTGGGGACGGTGGAGGCGCCGCCCCGCACGCCGCCCGCCATCGAGGAGCTGGACATCGAGCAGCCGCTAAAAGCCGAGTTGGGAGGCAAAGTCCGCCTGCTAGGCTATAACCTGGAGAGCGGTTTCCGGCCCGGCGAGGGGATGCACCTGACCCTTTTCTGGCTGGCTTTGGAGCGCATGGACGAAAATTATACCGTCTTCACCCACTTGGTGGACGCCGAAGGAAAGATGTGGGGCCAAAAGGATAACGAGCCGGTAGACGGCTTTTACCCTACCACTGCCTGGCAGGAGGGCGAGATCGTGCGCGATCAGTACGATATCCTCATCGCCCCTGAAGCTCCCCCCGGCCATTACACCCTGGAGGCAGGCATGTATCGGGCCGAAACAGGGGAACGGCTGCCCGTCTTGGAAGAAGGCCGCCCCCCCGCTGACAGGATACTTCTGGCCCTGGAGGTGAAAGGGCAATGAGCCACAAACTCAAACTCACGGCCCCGGTCGTCCTCCTGCTGGCTCTGATGTTCGGGCGGGCCGTATCCAGCCTGGTGCTCAAGTCGCCGACCTACGACGAGCCTCTCTACCTGACTCGCGGATACGCCTTCTGGAAAACCGGCCAGATCAAAGGCACCACCGCCCACCCTCCGCTGACCGACCAGATCGTAAGCCTGCCCCTGCTCTTCATGGATCTGCGGGTGCCCGCCGATACCGATAAACTGACCGCCTTCAACGATCAGTTCCTCTATCACAACAAGGAAGACGCCGACAAGATCGTTTTCTGGGGCAGGATGACCATCGTGGTGGTGGCTATGGGGCTAGGTCTGTGCCTGTTTGCCTGGAGCAAAGCGCTTTATGGCCCGTGGGCGGGGCTACTGGCCCTCTTCCTCTACTCCTTCGATCCCAACGTTCTGGCCCTTTCCAGGCTGGCTACTACGGATATAATCTTGACCTGTCTCATGTTCGTCACGGTGTATTTCTTCTGGCAACTGTTGCGCCAGCCGACGGTCTGGAAGCTGGTGAGTTGCGGGGTCTTCTTCGGGCTGGCCCAGGCTACCAAAGCTTCCTCTCTCCTGCTGATCCCGATGCTGGTGCTCCTCACTTTGGGCTGGATTCTGGCCGGCCGGGAGGTGTCTTCACCCCTCGGCTGGCCTCGTTCCGGGGGATTGGCGAAAGCTCTGGTAGTGCTGGCCCTGATCGGCCTGATCGGGTTCGTAACCCTGGTGGCCGTCTATCACTTTGACTTCAGCCCCCTGGCCGACCTGGGACAAGGGGTCAAGAATCACCTGGACAGGCTCCCTCTCCAGGAAAACCCAACCCTTCGTTTTCTGGTGGAGGACTTACCCCTGCCCGCCTCCAAATACTTCTACGGCTTCATAGAGGGCTATTATAATATCCGCAAACACAATATCTTCTTCATGGGAAAGTACGCCGAAACGAGTTGGTGGTATTTCTATCCCCTGGTGTTCCTGATGAAAACTCCCATCCCGGTTTTGCTCCTCTTATCTGGGGCGGGGCTGCTGGCTCTATGGAGAAGAAAGGCCGACGCGGATTCTGGTCACGGATTTCACGGCTGGGAGGATGATATCTTTCTGATCGGGCCTGTGGTCGTATATTTTGTGGTAACCATCCTCAGCCCTGTGGCGGGGGGCTATCGTTACCTGCTGCCTGTCTTGCCTTTCCTGTTCGTGTTCATCAGCCAGGTGGCCGCTCTGCCGACACGGATTCTGGTCACGGATGACACGGGGCTGAAAAAAGAGCCACGTCCCCCCTCTCGCATCTCCCTTCTCATCGGTCTGCTCATTTTAGGGCTGTGCCTCTGGCTCCTCGTTGCCTCGGCGGCGATCCATCCTCACTACCTGGCTTATTTCAACGAGCTTTTTGGCGGGCCGGATAAAGGTTACAAGTACCTGGTCGATTTCAACCTGGACTGGGGCCAGGACTTGAAAGGGCTGAAGGCTTACGTGGACGAGAACAGCCTCGAAGAAGTGTGGCTCAGCTATTTCGGTACGGCCAACCCCGATTACTACGGCCTCAAGTACCGCTGCCTGCCCAGCCGCGGCCTGCTGAGCTATGCTCCGTGTAGTCAGGTGGACCGCTCCTCTTACGAAAAGAGCGCGGGCGTCTTCGCCGTGAGCGCCACCAACCTGCAAGGCCAGTATTTCAAAGATAGGACCACCTTTGACTGGTTGAAGGAATACGAGCCAGTAGCGAAGATAGGCTACTCCATTTTCATCTATAATCTACTGCCAGCTCAGGCCGAGGAGGTGCGGATAGGCGATAATCTCATCTTCAACGGTTACAGCCTGGTGGGCGACTCCGCTGATGGCCGCCTGCTACTCGACCTCTACTGGCGGTCGCCGCGCGCTGAGGCGGAAGATTACAGGCTCTACTTGAAGCTGCTCAACGGCGTCTACCAGGTCTGGGGCCAACAGGAGGGGCCGGGCATCTTCTTCGGCAGCGAATGGCTGCGAGGGCGGATGGTGCGAGAGCGGCAGGAGATCGAGGTCTGGCCCGGCACCCCGCCGGGCTTCTATCAAATCGCCCTCAGCCTCTACGACCCCCACGACGACCGCTGGCTGGAGCCGGCCGATAGAGATGAAGTGCTGCTGGGGCCGGTGGAGATACCGCCTCGGCAGCCGCCTCCCATCGAGTCGTTGGACATCGAGCGCTGGTCAGGGATCGATCTGGGTGGTCGGGTGCAGCTTTTGGGCTACAAGCTGGAGAGCGGCTTTCGGCCTGGCGATAACCTTCACCTCACTTTGTTCTGGGAGGCGGTGGCGGAACTGGACGAGGATTACACCGTCTTCGTGCACCTGATGGACGTGGAGGGGCGGGTGTGGAGGCAGAAGGACAGCCAGCCGGCGAGCGGCTTCTACCCCACCACAAGCTGGGAAAAAGGGGAGATAGTGCGAGACCAGTACGACGTAGCCATCCCGGCGGAGGCTCCGCCGGGCGACTATCGGCTTGAGGTGGGCCTGTACCGGGCCGAAACGGGAGAGCGGCTGCCTGCCTGCGCCGAAGATGGCAGGCGGTTGCCAGGCGATAATCTGTCCGCGCCCCTGGAAATCGTCAGGGAATAAATAGACAGTTGGAAGAAACCAGATTTCTGCTAAAAAACCTGGTTTCTAAAGAGGGAAAAAACAGGCTGATGAAAAAGGCTAACCCCGTTAGATATTTAATCGTCACATTGTTCCTGGCGGTGTTTTTCGTTCAGGCCGTCTCCAGCATAAGCCAGAAGTCGGTGGTCTACGACGAGCCTATGCAACTGGCGCGGGGCTATACCTATTGGCGAACTGGCGAGCTGGCGTTGACGGCCGGCCATCCTCCCTTGATCGATCAACTGGCTACCCTGCCGTTGCTCCCCATGGACCTGCGGGTGCCCGATAGCTCTCTACATTACACCACTTACAACGATCAGTTCCTGTACCACAACCGCCAGGACGCCGATAAAATCATCTTCTGGAGCAGAATTCCGGTTGTCCTGCTGGCCCTGGCGCTGGGACTCTTCACCTTCAAGTGGGCCGAGGAGCTTTATGGTTTGGGGGGCGGGTTAATGGCCTTGTTTCTCTTTACTTTTGATCCCAACCTGCTGGCCGAGGCCCGGCTGGTCGTTACCAACGTGCCTGTGGCGTGCTTTATCTTTATAACAGTTTACTTCTTCTGGCGGCTTCTGCGCCGGCCGACGACGGGCAATCTGCTCCTGAGCGGCCTGTTTTTCGGGTTGGCCCAGGCCACCAAACTCTCGGCCATCGTGTTGGGGCCTATATTGGCGCTCCTGGCCCTGGGCCAGATTCTCGCTGGCCGGGAGCTTCGCCTGCCCTTCGGCCAGAGCCAGAGCTACCGCAAAGGCTTCCTCGGAGAATGTTACGTATTGCTGGTGATGCTGTTCCTGATCGGCATCATCGGCTTTGCGGTCGTTTTTGTCGTTTATCGCGGCGAAATTGGCCCTATAGCCGACTTGGGGCCGGGGATGAGAAACTACCTGGACAGGCTCGTCCCCCAGAATAACCCCGCCCTGGCCTCCGCCGTCCGCTTCTTCCTGGAGAAAGTGCCTGTGCCCGCCCCCAAGTATTTCTACGGCTTCATTGAAACGCGTTATGCTTTCTCCGAGTTCAGCAGCGTCTTTTTCATGAATAGAGGCATGGAAGAAAGCTGGTGGGATTTCTTCCCCGTGGTCTTTCTGATTAAGAGTCCTGTCGCCAAACTGCTTCTCCTCCTGGGAGCGGTGGCCCTGAGCCTGTATAAAAGAGAGGGTTTCTGGGATAGGGATATCTTTTTGATCGCCCCGGCCCTGACCTATTTCCTGATCGTCATGATAACCTGGTTTCCCACTGGTTATCACCACCTGCTGCCCGTATTGCCTTTTCTGTTCGTCTTCATCGGCAAGCTGGCTCCCTGGGCCTTCCAAGGGCGGCGGAGGTTGGTGGCCGGCCTCCCCATCTTGCTGTTGGGCGGCTGGTATTTCGTCTCATCGGTGAGCGTCTACCCCCATTACCTGGCTTACTTCAACGAGCTGGTGGGCGGCCCGGACAACGGTTACAAGTACCTGGTCGAGTGCAACCTGGACTGGGGCCAGGACTTGAAGGGACTGAAGGCTTACATGGACGAAAACGACCTCGAAGAGATATGGCTCGGTTATTTTGGCACCGCCAACCCCGATTACTACGGGATCAATTACCGCTGCCTGCCCAGCCGCGGCCTGTTGAGCCACGAAAGGTGTCGCTACCCGGACCGCTCCTCTTATGAAAGAGGGGCGGGCATCTTCGCCGTGAGCGCCACCCTCCTGCAAGGGAGGTATCTTAAGGACACACATACCTTTGACTGGCTGAAGGAATACGAGCCGGTAGCCAAGATAGGTTATTCCATTTTCATCTACAACCTGTTGCCCGCCCAAGCCGAGGAGGTGCGGATAGGCGATAACCTCATCTTCAACGGCTACAGCGTGGTGGGCGAATCCGCTGATGGCGGCCTGCTGCTCGACCTCTACTGGCGGTCACGGCACGCCGAGGCGGAAGATGACAGGGTCTATTTGAAGCTGCTCAACGGCGTCTACCAGGTCTGGGGCCAACAGGATGGGCCGGGCATCTTCTCCGGCAGCGAATGGCTGAGAGGGCGGATGGTGCGCAATCGGCGGGAAATCGAGGTCTGGCCGGGTACCCCGCCGGGCTTCTATCAAATCGCCATTGACATCCACGACCCCCACAACGACCGCTGGCTGGAGCCGGCCGATAGAGATGAATTGCTGCTGGGGCCGGTGGAGAACCCTCGTCGGGAGCCGCCGCCCATCGACTCGTTGGACATCGAGCGCTGGTCAGGGGTCAACCTGGGAGATCGAGTGCGGCTGCTAGGCTACAATCGGGGGAGCGGCTTTCGGCCTGGGGGTAATCTGCATCTCACCC
This sequence comes from Anaerolineae bacterium, assembly GCA_034417895.1. Lineage (GTDB taxonomy): Bacteria > Chloroflexota > Anaerolineae > CAZYHC01 > CAZYHC01 > DAOULT01. The sequence goes on from DAOULT010000179.1 coordinate 28,121, forward strand.
TTTTCTGGGAGGCGGTGGCCGAGATGGACGAGGATTACACCGTTTTCGTGCACCTGGTAGACGAGGAGGGCCGCATCTGGGGGCAGAAGGACAGCCAGCCGGTGAGCGGCTTCTACCCAACCACGAACTGGAAACAGGGGGAGATAGTGCGAGACCAGTACGACATAGCCATCCCTGCCGAGACCCCCTCCGGCTGGTATCGGCTGGCGCTCGGCATGTATCTGGCCCAGACAGGGGAGCGCCTGAAGGTGTTTAGTGATGATCTCTCAGCGACGGACAGGATTCTGTCAGAGGCGATAAAGGTAGAAACAGAAACGTATGAAGAATGGTAAGCGGTCTGGGGTATACGTCGCCTTTCTGCTGTTCTTCCTGGCCCTGGGGCCACGGATGGCGGGTCTGAACCTCTTCTTGACCAAGGACGAGAACACCTGGCTGGGGGGCCGCACCCAACGATTTGTGCTGGCCCTGTTGAACGCCGATTGGACGGCTACCTATCAGAAGCATCACCCCGGCGTGACTACCATGTGGGCGGCGGGCCTGGGCCTATGGGCTAAACATTTGTTGTCCGGGGCCGGGAAAAGCTTTAGCGATTTTGTGGCAGGGATGCCCACCCACCCTCTGGGCATGGATTTTGTGGCGGTGGAGAGGGCGCCTATTGCCCTTATCTCGGCCCTCGCCGTCGTCCTGATCTACCAACTCTCCCGGAAGATATTTGCCCCGGAAGATTTGCTGGCTTTTCTGTGCGCCGCTCTGGTGGCCTTCGATCCGTATTATCTGGCCCACTCCCGGCTGGGATTGCCGGATGGTCTGGCCGCCCACTTCATGCTCCTCTCTTTCCTGGGCTTCGTGGTTTATCTGAGAGCGAAACGGGAGGGAAAGAGGGCCTGGCCCTGGCTGATCCTTTCGGGGGGCGTGGCCGGGCTGGCCGTCCTGAGCAAGCTGCCGGCCTTGTCGCTGGGGCCGACTTTGCTTCTCGGTCTCTTTCTGGTGGAGAAGAGAAAGGTCGGCGATCTTAGAGGCTGGCTGTGGCCTCTATTAATCTGGGGAGGAATAGCCGTCGTGGTCTTCGTCCTGCTGTGGCCGACCATGTGGGCCGACCCGCTGAACACCACCCGGCGCGCCCTGGCCGGCCTGCGGGGAGACGCTTTGGTATTCATCCACAAGCAACTCTTCCTGGGGCGCCTGATCGAAAGTCCGGGGTTGCTGTTCTATCCGGTCATCATGCTTTTTAGAATGACGCCCCTGACCATGCTGGGGGTGGCCGCTCTGGGCCTCAAGGGGCTGTTTTATGGCTTTGGCCGCCGCAAAGCGGAAACGGCCATGTTGGGCCTTTACGTCGCCGTTTATCTCTTCTTCGTGTCGGTGGCGGTGAACAAGGCTGACCGCTTCGTTTTACCCGTTTCGCCGGCCCTCGATATTCTGGCCGCCCTGGGCCTGTGGAATCTGTTCGGGGTGATAACTGCCAGATTTAAACTTATAGCCACAGAGGGCAGAATGGGGATACTCTGGGCTTCTGTATGTTTGATTTTGCAGGCTGGTTTTTGTCTGCCTTACTGGCCTTATTATCTTTCCTACTACAACCCTGCCCTGGGAGGAGGCTCACAGGCCGCCCGCTGGCTCGAAGTCGGTCTGGGCGAAGGTCTGGACGAGGCGGCCCACTACCTCAACCGCCAGGAGAACGCCACGACCCTCCAGGCCGGGACCAGTTACCCGGACTCGGTGTTTAGCTCCTTCTTCGTGGGCCAGACCAGGACGTTAAGTCAGCGGCGTTTCTTCTGGGACGGTTACGATTACGTGGTGCTGTACATCGCCCACCTGCAACAAGAATCCATTGATCCGGCCATAGCGCGCTTTTTCGGCGGCCAGCAGCCGGAGCACGTGACGCGCAGCGAGGGCCTCGATTACGCCTGGGTTTACCGCGTGCCCGATCCTTTACCCCGCGCTCTGCTGCCCTATCGCCGCCCGGCAGAAACGACCTTCGACCAGGCCATCAGTCTGCTAGGCTACGATCTCAACTCCCAAGACAGCGCCCTGGGAGTCGATCTTTACTGGCAGGTCTCCCAGAAGCAGGATTACATCCTGCACCTGAAGGTGGTCAATGGCGTTTATCACCTGTGGGGCGAGCACGAAAGCCGCCTGTCCTGTCAGGCCGATTCTCGCCAGGACCGCTGCCGGGGTCTGGTGATGGGCAACAGGCGCACGATCGATCTCCTGCCCGGCACGCCGCCAGGCTCTTACCAGGTGGCCCTTTACCTCTACGACCCCTACCACGAGCGATGGCTGGAACCGCAAAATGGAACTGAGGCGCTTCTGGGGCCGGTGGAGATTCCACGCCGGGAGCCGCCGCCCATCGAGTCGTTGGGCCTCGAGCATCGGTCAGGGGTAGAGCTGGGCGGGCGGGTGCGGCTGTTGGGCTACAATCTGGAAAGCGGTTTCCGGCCAGGCGATAATCTGCATCTCACCCTCTTCTGGCAGGCTGTGGCCGAGATGGACGAGGACTACGCCGTTTTCACTCACCTGGTAGACGGCCAGGGGAAGCTCTGGGGGCAGAAGGATAACCAGCCGGTAGATGGCTTCTATCCCACCACGAACTGGCAGCCAGGCGAGATCGTGCGCGATCAATACGATCTCACCATCGATCCCGAGGCTCCGCCTGGCCGCCACACTATCGAGGTCGGGATGTATCTGCCAGCCAGCGGCGAACGGCTGCGCCGGGGAGAGGGAGAGGATAAAATAGTGATCAAGGTGTGGGTGAGAGATTAAGAGTAAATAAGTCAGAGAGGGAAAAACCAAGTTTTCGTGGAAAAACTTGGTTTTTGGGTCTCATGCATGGTGCCAGGCACCTTTTCAAGCTGTCAGGCCGGGATCAGGCCAACAACTCTTTGATCTCTCGCAGAGACTCGGCTGAGTCCCTGGTGGGCCAATATTCCAGGCCAAAGTAGCCTTCGTAACCGAGCTCGTCGATGCGCCTGAAGATGTTGGGGTAATTCAACTCCCCGATGTAAAGCTCGTGGCGGCCCGGCACTCCGGCGGCGTGGAAGTGGCCGATGACGTCGATGTTTTTCTCGATGAAGTCGATGACGTTCCCGGCCATGATCTGCATGTGGTAAATATCGTAGAGCAGGCGAACGTGCGGATGATCGACTTCCCGCACGATGTCAGCCCCTTCGTGGGGGGAGGGTAAAGAGTAGCCGGGGTGGTCGACGTGAATGTTGAGCGGTTCCAGCAGCAGGGTCAGGCCCGCGTTGGCCGCTATGGGAGCGGCGGCTTTCAGGGTTTCGACGGCGCTTTGATGCTGCTCCTGATGGGAAAGGCCCTCCACCTCGTTGCCGGCGCAGGTGATGAGTTTCTGGCACCCCAGTTCGTGGGCGATGGGGATCAGCTTGCGCAGATTGTCCAGATAGCAGTCACGGTCTTGGGGGTTGACCATCGCTCCGCCTATGTATCCTTCCGCGGAGCTAAGCACGAAGTCGGAGACCGCCACGCCAGCCTCCTGGCAGGTCTTTTTGAGCGCCGCAACGTCTTTCTCCTGGGGCACCACCCTCTGACCATCGAAGTGGTGGTCGATATGCCAGAATTCGATGGCCGGGAAACCAAGCTCCCCCACTCTCTTTATCCGCTCCAGGAAAGGCAATTCCGGGAAAACAGGCTCTACACAAACGGCAATCTCAGGCATAATAATCCTCCTCCATATCTGATACCTAACTCAGCGAACTTATGGCCTCCAGGGGCTTATGATACCACGTTGCAGAAATGGTGTCAAGGGCCGGGCTGGTATCTGATCTCCAGTCCTTCAAAACCGAGCCAAATGGTGAAAGTTCCTTATCGAGTTTAAGCGAGGCTCCAGGCGGGGTGATCGTCGAGAGTCACCGGGCGTAGAATCCCCCTGGCGCTCAGTCGGTCCAGGTGGGTGCGCACCGTGGCCACGGTGAGAAAGCGGGGGCCGTCGCACCGACGAAGCGCTCGCAGGGCGTCAGTGATCCAGCCCAGAGGGCAGGGCTGCGCTGTGCTACGCAGGATGTCTGACAACTCCTGATTATACTCCTGCGGGAAATGACGGCAGAAGGCCACAAATTCGGTCACTTCTTCGTCCTGAAAAAGAGGCTGATTAAAGGGCTGAAAGGGGTGGGCCACCGCCAGCGCTCGCGCATCCAGGCCCTCAAGCCGGTCCAGGGTGCTCAGATAGGCCGGGAGATCGTGATAATAAGCAATACCGCCCGCTGTGCCGCTGGCCTGGAAGGAGTCAGCGGCCAGGAGGAGGCTGCTATCTTCCTGGAAAAGAGCGATAATGCCGGAGCAATGTCCCGGGGTGTGCACCACCCGCCAGTTCCAATCTCCCAGCTCTATCTCGTCCCCGTCCTGAAGGTGGATATCAACCGCCACCGGGCCGGGAAGCTGTCCCCTGATCTGTTCCTGGCTCAGCCCGCAGTAAGGATGATCGTCTGGATAACGGGCGCGCATCTCCTCCACTTCCCGAAAGGGGTCCTCCAGAAAAGGGACTTCCAGCGCATGGGCGGCGATAGGGATAGGCTCCATCGCCCGCAGGGGAGCAAGGCCGCCGGCGTGGTCGGAGTGACGATGGGTGCTGACGATGAGGGCGATCTCTTGCAAGGGCAAACCTATTTTGTCCAGATAGGGCAGGAGAACCTGCAAGGGAGTGCCTGCCTCCCCGCTATCGACGAGCGCTGGCCGGCGACCCAGCAGGAGATAGCAGGCCCCCCATACCTCCGGGCTGATGTGGAAACGCAGTTGATGGATACCAGGTAAAATCTCCATAGCGACGACAGGAACTCCTTACCCCTTGATAGAGCCAGCGGTCAGCCCCTCGACCAATAGCGGCTGAAAGAGAAGAGCGATGACCACCGGCGGGATGCTGGCTAACAAACCGCCAGCCATCATCATGCCGTAATCGATCCCAAACTGGGTGCTGAACTCGCCCACCGCCACCGGCAAGGTTTTGGCCTGAGTGCTGGTCAGCACCAGGGCATAGAGGAACTCGTCCCAGGCCAGCAGGAAGGTCAGGAGGCCGGTGCTGACCAGGGCCGGCGTGGAAAGAGGGAGCACCACCCGCCAGATGGCGCTCAGGCGAGAGCAACCATCGACCCGGGCGGCGTCTTCCAGTTCCTCCGGGATATTCTGATAGTAGCTGCTCATCGTCCAGATTACGTACACCAGCAGGAAGGACGGATAGACCAGGATCAGCCCGGCCAGGGTATCGATCAGGCCCAAAGCCCGCACCAGAGAGTAGATAGGGATCACCAGCGCAATGGGAGGCAGCATTTGCAAGGCCAGAGGTAGCACCATCAGGAATCCCCGGCCAGGGAAGCGCAGGCGAGCGAAGGCATAGCCAGTCAGCGCTCCCAACCCCAGGCACAGGCAGGTCGTGCTCCCGGCCACGATGAGACTGTTGAAGATGGCCCGCCGGAAGAAGGCAGCCGGGGCGGCCATGGTCTGCATGGAAGAGGAACGGAGCATCCCGCTGCCCAGGATGGCCTGCAACCGCTCCAGCGTGGGCCGGGCCGGGAACCAGTGAGGAGGATACGCGATCAACTCCTGGGTGGGACTGATGGCCGAAACCAGCAGCCAATAGGCAGGGGCCAACGTCCACAGCAGCAGGAGCAGCACCCCCGAATAGGTGAGAAGGGATTGACGCCACTGCCAGCCGGTCATACTGCCTCCTCGCGAGCCTGCAAGGTACGGATGTAAATGGCGGCGATAGCCAGGGTGGTGAGGGCGATGAAAAAGGCCAACGCCGCGCCGTAGCCGAAGTTCTGGAACTTGAAGGTGGTGAAATAGGTAAGGAAAGCGACAACCATCGTCCCGTTGGCCGGCCCGCCCTTGGTCATGATGTAGATAATGTCGAAGACGCGAAAGGTTTGCAGCGTGCGCAAGATCAGCACCACCATGATCACCGGGCGCAGGTGGGGCAGGATCACGCTCAGAAACCGTTGCCAGGCTGTAGCGCCATCCACCTTAGCCGCGTCGTAGAGGTCACGGGGAATGGCTTGCAGGCCCGCCAGAAACATGATCACGTACAGGGGCAACATCCGCCAGCTATCGCCCAGGATGACCATGTTCATAGCCAGGAAAGGGCGACCCAGCCAGATGACGTTGCGGGACGCCAGACCGAGCTGGCGCAAGAGGTGATTCAGCGCCCCGGTGCTCCCATCCAGGATCCAGAGCCAGAGGGTGCCGTTGACCACGGTGGGGATGGCCCAGGGGACGAGCAGGAGGGCGCGCACGATGACCCGGCCGCGAAAAGGGCGATCCAGGAGCAGAGCCACAGCCAGGCCCAGCACGGTCTGGGTGACTACGGATACCGCCGCGAAGTAGGCGGTGCGGCCCACGCTGTGCCAGAACTCCCGGTTGGCGACCATCTGGACGTAGTTTTCCAACCCCACGAAGGGCTGGCCGGGGAAGAGGAAATTGACCCGATGCAGGCTGAGCCACAGGGCATAAACGAAGGGAATGGCAATCAGCCCCACCATCAACAGCAGGCTGGGAGTGACCAGCCAGTAGGCGAAGCGCGCCTCGGCCCCGAGACGAACACGCCTGCTCCGTTGGCCCGATACATTCGACGCCACGCTCATCCTCCCTGGAGGCTGCCTGCCGGCAGGGATTAGCGAAGGCGCGTGGCCTTCACTAATCCCGCCGGACGAAATTTTTGCCGCACTCTGGCCGCCTAGTAACCGTACTCCTCGGACTTGGCGTTGCACCATGCCGCCAGGTCGTCCAGCGCCTGCGGCGGCGACTTGGCCCCCGTCAAGGCTGCCTGAACCTCGACCTGGGCCTGCAACGACCACTCGCTGTACCAGGGCAGGACCGGGCGGAAGTGCGCGTACTGGAACTGCGGCCCCATGGCCTCGAAGTAGGGATAAGCCTCCAGGACCTCCGGGGCGCTGTACATCTCCGTCCAGATCGGCATGTTTTGCTGGAGTTCGAGGGCTTTGGTCTGGACTTCGCGGTCCATCATGCGCTGCAAGAACTGGCCGGCCAGCTCCGGGGTGTCGCTGTTCTTCAGGATTCCGAAGCCCCCGCCGCCCGTGACGCTGGAGCTACGTAGCCCTGTCCCTTTGGCGGCGGGGATGAGGGCAATGCCCACCTGGCCTGCCACCTGAGACTCTTCAGGGTCGCTGATCAGGCCCCAGGCGAAGGCCCAGTTGATGACGAAAGCGGTGTTACCGGCCAGGAAAGGGTTCAGATCGGTGCGGTCGTTAAGGCTGATCGAGGCCGGATCGGCCCAACCATCCGGGCCAATGGAGTCCACCATGAATTGCATCATCCCCTGCCCTGCCTGGTCGTTGAAGACCCAGGCTCCCTCTTCATCGCGCCACCGGCCACCGAAGCCATGAAGCAGCAGGGTGACGTCGCACATCAGCCCTTCCGCCTGCGCCCAACCCCAGGCCGTGCCGTACTGCACCAGGCCCTTTTCCATCATGTCGCGAGACATCTCCTCCATCTGCTGCCAGGTGATGGGCGGGAAGGTATATCCTGCCTCGGCCAGAATGTTCCGGTTGTAGAAGAGCCACTTACTCTGGTTGTTGAAGGGCACAGCCCACAGTTGACCATCCCAAACGAGCTGGTCGAAGAGGGGCTGGTCGATACCCTGGCGCATCTCCTCGGTGACGTACTCGTCCACGGGCATCAAAAAGCCAGCCTTGGCGAATTCCCCCGGCCAGATGGTGTCTACGTAGACGATGTCCACGTCAGCTCCACCCTGGGCTGAACTGACGATTTTGTCATGCACATCGTTATAGGCCAGAGAGACGATTTCCAGCTCGACCCCGGTTTCCTCCTGCCACTGGGGCGCTATCCAGTCCACAATGGGACGCCAGTCAATGGGGATAAGGATGGTAAGCTTTTCAGCTTTTTCCGCCCGGAGCGGGGAAGCGGTGGTCAGGGTTGGACTCCCGACAGTCACGACCATGACCGCTATCAGGACGAGGGCGCAGAACCGGGTCCAATGAGCCAAACAGATTCGAGTATTCATAATCCTGATCCTCCTTTACAAAACTAAGGGGTTTTCACCGCAAACGTTGATACCTGCCCAGATTTAGTGCATACTCCCACCTCCTGCATTACGTTATGCCTGTAGCCGAGGGAGCCCATGATATCACGGATGGTTAGCCTGCCAAAAACGAGGGTGCGCGCCACACGATTCACGGACCACCAGTTCCACCGCTAAAATCTGCGACTCCACCGGCCGGCTCTCGATCAGAGCCACGAGCTTGCTGGCTAGCAGCCTTCCCCCCCGATAAATTGGCTGTCGCACTGTGGTCAGCGGGGGGCTACAGTGCGCCGCCAGAGGAATGTCGTCGTAACTAACTACGGAGACATCAGCCGGGATCTGGCGCCCTTCCTGGCGGAGAGCTTCCATAGCGGCCATGGCCATCAAATCGCTGCACACAAAGAGGCCATCCAGGTCAGGGGCCTGTTTCAGCAGTCGATGCGCGGCCGAGTGGCCGGACTCGCTGGTGAAGCGGCTGTAGGTTACAAGTTCGGGCTCCAGAGGCAGACCCATCTCCCGCAGACCGCGCTCATACCCCTGGTAGCGCAGCCAGGTCTCCGTCTCATTCTCGTCGCCGCCAATGAAGCCGATACGACGGCGGCCCAGGTGCCCCAGGTGACGCACGGCCTGGAGCCCGCCGGCGATCCCATCACCTCCTACGGAAATGTAGGGTTGGTCGGGGAGAGGAGGTCCCCACACGACGAATCTGGCTCCCATCTCCACCAGTTTGGCGATGCCCCGATCCTGCAATTGACGACCGATAATGATCAGGCCGTCCACCCGCTTGCCGACCACGTAACGTGAATACCAGCTTTCGTCCGCGGCGCGCGCCCGAGAGACGAGCAGGTCGTAATCGAAGTCCGACAGGACGCTGATTATGGCCCCCAGAATCTCAAGATAGAAGGGATCGGACACCTGCCGGTCGCTGGCTTCGCCGAAGGGCACCAGAGCCGCCACCGTCTGGGTCCGTTGCAGGCGCAGGTTGCGCGCCCCAACGTGAAATTGATAGCCATGTCGCTGCGCGATGCGCCGGATACGATCCTTGGTCTCCTGGGGGATAAGCGGGCTGTCGTTCAGAGCGCGGGAGACCGTGGAAATAGAAACCCCCGCCAGCGAGGCGATATCGGCCATGCTACACCCTTCCTTGCTCATCAGGCCCCGAAATTCCTTCCCGGTTATGCAATCGATTGCACTCTACTCTCAATTTTAACACACCAGAGCGCCGGTGTCAAGAGGCTCTGCGGGAGGGCGTCCATATTTTTGGCAGGGGGAAGATGCTGGTCACCGAGGCATTCCTGGCCCGTTGCCTCAAAATTGTGGGGGGAGGCCCCAATACATTGTGTCCTGCCTGCCAGCCAGAGACAGGTGTTGTGTCATTTGCCAAAAAGTGGTATGATATGGCTCCTGCATCGAACGGCCTGGGGACCTTGAAGACGAGTAAGAGGCTCAGAAATGGCCTAAAATCTTAAGGAGAAAACATGACCTCAAATGCAATTCACAACGGGTATGACCTTGAGCAGAACCAGCAGCAGGTCATTCGGGAATTACAGCAACAACTGGAGGCCGTCCACGCCCAAAGCCTGGTTTATGCCCAGGACCTGGCTAAAATCTTCGCCCAACAGAAGAAAAAGAGCGCCCAACTGGCCCTGGCCGAGCAGCAGTTGATCCGCTCAGAGAAGCTGGCTATGATGGGCTACCTGGCGGCGGGCATCGCCCATGAGATGAACAACGCCCTCACCCCCATCATTGGCTTCACCAGCCTGCTGCTGCGGAAACACGACCAGCTTGATGAGGATTCGCTTTCTATGCTCAAGGGGATCGCCGTCTCTGCCGAGAAGATCAGCAAGATGCTGTGCCACATTCTCGATTTCTCCAGACAGAAACAGGTGGAGAAAGAATGGCTGGACATCCACGCTGTCATCGACAGTACTCTGGCTATAATGGAGCATAAATTCGTCCGGGCGGGGATCGAGGTGGTGCAAAACTACGGCTGCCTTTCACCCCGCCTGCTCGCCAACGAAGGGCAGTTGGAGCAGGTCTTTTTGAACCTTTTTCTCAACGCTCATGACACCATGCCTGAGGGGGGCACGCTGACCGTGGAGACGAGGGCCGTAACCGACCAGGAAGGGACTGTGGAGCACATTGAAATCGCCGTGGCCGATACAGGCAGAGGAATCCCCGCCAGAGACATGGAGCGTATATTTGAGCCTTTCTTTACCACCAAAGAGCGGGGCCAGGGCACTGGCCTGGGATTGTTCGTCAGCTACGGCATCATCGAGAAGCACGGCGGCCATATCGATGTGACCAGCGAGGTGGGAAAAGGCACTACTTTTATCGTGCATTTGCCGCCAAGAGAACTACCCTCGTGTGATCCAGAGTGAGGAGCCAAAATCGAAGAAAGCGGCCTTAACAAGCGTCGCCTGTATAGAGCTTCTGTTTCTTGACAACCCAACCATTCAGGTATATAATCCCTTTGGTGTAGAAAGTGCGATAACAGTCAAGGAGGCATAAGCGTGTACGAAATCCTGGCTAGAGAAGACCTGGCCCCTGTCACCAAACTGATGGTAGTATCGGCCCCAGATGTGGCCCGCAAGGCTAAAGCCGGTCAGTTCGTCATCGTCCGCGTCGATGAGGAGGGAGAGCGAATCCCGCTGACCATTGCCGATTACGACCGAGAAAAGGGTACCATCACCCTCATCTTCCAGGAGGTGGGCAAAACCACCATGCACCTGGGCCTGTTGAACGTGGGCGATGCTTTAGCCAGTTTCACCGGCCCCCTGGGGCTGCCCACCGAGATCGAGAATTATGGCCGGGTCATCTGCGTGGGCGGCGGAGTGGGGATCGCCCCCATTTATCCCATCGCCCGCGACCTGAAAGAGGCGGGGAATTACGTCATCTCCATCATCGGTGCTCGCAACCAGGGCCTTCTCTTCTGGGAGGACGAGATGCGATCCGTCAGCGACGAGTTGATCGTCACCACCGACGACGGCTCCTACGGGCGCAAAGCTCTGGTCACCGAGCCGCTCAAGGAGATTCTGGAGGAGCGTAAGGACGTCGCCCGCGTGTGGGGCATCGGCCCGGCCATTATGATGAAATTCGTCAGCCTGACCACTCAGCCCTTCAGAGTCAAAACCATCGTCAGCCTCAACTCCATTATGGTGGACGGCACGGGCATGTGTGGAGCCTGCCGGGTGGAGGTGGGGGGGCGCACCCAATTCGTATGCGTGGACGGCCCGGAGTTCGACGGCCACCAGGTGGACTGGAATCTGCTCCTGGAACGGCAGCGCATCTATCTGGAAGAGGAGAAGCTGGCTTACGACAGATTCAAAATAGAGTGTGAGTGCGATAGCGGGTTGTAGAATCGCGGAAACGCGGAGGGCGCGGAAGGTGGAAGGCGATGAGCGAGATTCTGGCAGAGATACCAGAGCGATTCTGGGAAGACGAAGCATGGGCTTACGAAAATTATAGTGATTTGCTCAGGCTGTATCCTAACAGGTGGATAGCCATTGTAGACAAAAAAGTGGTGGCTGTTTCAGATGGGTCGGGAAACATTTTGAAGGAAGCAAAGGCTAAAACTGGTGAGAAGCACGTTCCAATAGTTTTCCTTGAAGACGGGAGCCATGTCTATTAGACTCGACACTCTAGCAAAGCTGCTGTGTCAGGAGGCTGATGATGCCAGACCCGTTTGATGAATTGAGAGATTTAGCTGAGAAGGAGAGAGAGCTTAGATTGGAGGAAGCAAGGGAGGCGAGAGAGGCAGAGGAGCGAGAGCGGGAATTAGAGCGGAGGAGGAAAGACGAGCTTAAGAGAAATTTTCGCAAATCCTTATCTCTGTATAGGCCGATGGTGCGTAGAGTGCTTGATGAATTTGGAGCTATTGTTTGGGGTAAAGGGTTTCTGCGTAAGCATTATACCATTGAAGAAGGAGAGAAGTTTCGTGGAGTGATTTTTGTGAACGGTCCCCCTCGGGGTTTGGAGATAAGGAATTGGAAGTACAAGTGGAAGATATATGGCGAGCAGGACATTCACTCGACGGAGTATACCGTATATGCCCACTGTGACGAGAGTAATAACATCATAAGGTTTGATATATTTGGTAGGGAGCTCGTCAGAGTGGGCACAACTGAAGGTGAGTTGAGGGATGCCCTGACACGGGTGTTCGATTTTTCGTGCACTCCTGATGACTTGGAATCTAAGTAAATGCTACAAGTTGTCTTTGATACCCCTGCGCTGATTACAGGCTGTCAATTTGAAGTACGTTCTCAGCCTGTCATTGAACACTTGCTGACCTTTTGTAATATCATTGTTCCTGCTGCGGTACAGATAGAGGCCGTTATAGCCGGAAAGCGGTATCCGGATGCGGATGTGGCAGACAGTTTGATCGCTGCTGGTCGGATACAACTGGAAGACATATCGCTGCCTGATGGGAATGTGTTAGAATATTATAAACTGGGCACAGGGGAGAAAGAAGCGATTGCGCTGTGCTTGGAGAAGATGAAGGGACGCAAGGTTATAGACTTTCTGGTGACCGATGATCGTCTGGCCTATATCGTGGCTGACCGGTTGCGGGTTCAGAAACTCTTGTTGGTAGACCTGCTGGTCGAGTTGGTGGAGAGAAAAGTGATGGACAACCT
>DAOULT010000180.1:0-2435 GCA_034417895.1 Anaerolineae bacterium
CTACTGGCCGCTGGCCCTATACCGAGGAATTGGGGCTGGAGGAGTTGGGCCTGAAGATGGACGGGCGGCGCATCGTGGTCAACGAGTACCTGGAAACCAACGTGCCCGGCATCTACGCCATCGGCGATGTGCTGGGCACCTACATGCTGGCTCACGTGGCCTCCTACGAGGGGGAGGTGGCGGTGGAGAACGCCCTGGGACAGCGCCGCGCCGCCGACTATCGGGCCGTGCCCTATTGCATCTTCACCATCCCTGAAGTGGCGGGCGTGGGCCTGAAGGAAAAAGAGGCTAAACAGCAGGGACTAAACTACGCCGTGGCCCGTTTTCCTTTCAGCGCCAGCGGCAAGGCCCTGGCTCTCGGCCACCAGGAGGGCCAGGTGCGCATCGTGCACGACAAGGACAGCGGGGCCATCCTGGGAGTGCACATCATGGGGCCGCACGCCAACGACCTGGTGGCCGAAGCGGTGGTGGCCCTCCAGGCCGGGGTCAAGGTTAAAGACCTGGCCCAGACCATCCACGCCCATCCCACCCTGCCGGAGTCGGTCATGGAAGCGGCCAAAGCGGCGGCTTTCGGGGAGGCCATACATTACAAAAAAGTCTGAACCACGAGGGGCCTGGCACTTTGGAAGTTGCTATGAAAAACGATCAACAACGAACAGTAGAATTTAACGAACTGAACCGTTTTTCACACGCTCGGATGAAACCTATAGACGCAATGAGCAACAGGGGAGATACTATTATTGATAGCACTGCCAGCGTTCGTTCAATTCTCACGTTCGTTGTTGATCCTTCGGTTTCATAATAGTGCCAGGCACCTGAGATGTCAAAGAGGAGATGAATAAATGAAGATAGCGGTGTTATCCGATACCCACGACAACATCTGGAAGCTGGACAAAGTGCTGCCCCGCCTGAGCGAGGCCCAGACCCTCATTCTGTGCGGCGACCTGTGCTCCCCGTTCACCCTCAGAAAGATAGCCGAGGGTTTTTCCGGCCCCATTCACTGCGTGCTCGGCAATAACGACGGCGATATCTTGCTTCTCAGCCGCGTCGCGGCCCAGGCGGGCAACGTCACCCTCTATAAACCCTGGGGCGAGATCGAGGTCGAAGGCCAGAAGATCGCCTTTGCCCACTACCCCGAAATTGCGGCCGGCCTGGCCCCCAGCGGGAAATACCAGGCCGTCTTCAACGGCCATACCCATAGACACAAGGCTGAGAAGGTGGGGGATACGCTGTGGGTCAACCCCGGCGAGGTCATGGGACTCTACGGTCGCTCTACCTACGTGCTGTACGACACCGAGACGGGCGAGTTCCGCCTGGAGGAAATCGCATAAAAAAGCCTTTAATGGGGAAAAAATCTGGTTTCTTCCGTCTCCGCCAGCCTGACCACCACCCCCACCGTCAAAAAGAAGACGAAAGCCAGATCGACCAGAAAATAGGAATTATCGATCAGGCCGTGCGCCAGAAAATCGACCATGCTAGCCATCAGACCCAGCGCCAGGGCCGATTTGTAGTGACGACTTAAGTCGTTACCATGCTCACAGGCGACTGGCGCCTTCTCGTTGCTGCCCAGGCGGCGGTAAAGCCGAAAGCCCGTCCTGAAAAAAGCGACCTCCAGCCAGACCAGGACGGCCACCCCCAGGATGCCCAGGCGCGTCCAGTAGTCCAGCACAATGTTGTGGGGGTGGGACAGGTCAGGCTCCTCCCAGGCTGCGGGCAGGATGTAGCGGGTGCGGTACTGATAGAGGAAGTTATCCAGGCCCACGCCCAGCAAGGGATGATCTCTGATCATGTTCAGGCTGCCCTGCCACAGCTTGAGGCGCAGGAAGGTGGTGCCTTCCCCGGTATCGAGTGTGGAGGCAATGCGCGGCGTGCTCAGCAGAGGAAGCAGCAACCCCCCGATGGCTATCACCGCCGCTCCTGCTGCCGCCCAGATGGCCCGTCCGCCACGCACCAGCCCCATGAACAGAAAAGCAGCAGGCAAACCCAAAAGCCAGGCCCCCCGTGAATAAGTCAGGTACAGGCACGCCAGGATCGGGAGCGCGGCCAGGCTGTAGAAAATCTGCCTCTTTCCCGAAGGGCCGAAGGCCGCCAGCGCCGCCAGGATAGGCACCACCCGCCCCAGAAAAAGGCTCAGGTTGTTGGGCGAGGCGTAGGCGCCCCGGATGCGGTGCACCCCTTCGGCCTGGATGATATCGGCGGTGAAAAAATATTGATAGAGACCGATGAGAGAGACAAGCGCCGCCGCCAGGATGAGAGCCTCGATCAGACGCCTGATGGCTCGCTCCTCCAGGGGACTGACCCTGAGCAGGAGATAGAAAAGAGCCGGTTCGAGGACGACCACGCGCAGCTCCCGGCCCGCCACTCCTTTATTTTCGGCCACCAGCACCGAAAGCACGCTGACCACCACGAAAGCGAGAGCGGCCCAATCGATGCCC
>DAOULT010000181.1:0-18397 GCA_034417895.1 Anaerolineae bacterium
TTATAGGAGCTTTTGCCATTGGGGCGCTTATTTTAGTTGTGGGCGTGGAGATGGCTTCTTCTCGTTGTCCTGTACTCGTAATTGAAGGAACCCCGAACGCCAATGGAAAAACTGCATCCACCTCAGATACCTGGCTAGAGCTTCACAATCTGTGGACGGAGGAAGAGCCAGTAACCAATAGCGTCAGCGAACTATGCTCCCGCGACAGGAACAATCGGGTTCAGGTATTTTCAGATTGGTGGTGGCCTGGCAGCAACCGCCTGGCAGATAAGGGGCGGATGTATCGTGGCCAGGCGGTGCAAATGATACAGGATAATCCGGGAGAACCCGTCATTGTGGTGCCGTGGTAGCTAAATCGCTTTCGTCCCGTCCACGCCTCCCTGGAAAGCGAGATTCTGGAGCGGGGAAAGGTGCTCTATGGCTGAAGCTACGATGGCATCATTAAATGTGTTGAAGTCAAAGACGGCAGTGATGTTCCCTTTATCGAGGAGAAGCATGGTGCTCTGAATAGAACTTGGACAACCCACGTAACGAGGAGAGTTCAAAACATGGGAGACGTATACATTGACCTGACCGTCATCAACGACCGAGACCCGGCCAAGCAGCGCGCAGTTCAATTCCTGGCCGACACAGGGGCCACAAGAGCCTGGATACCTGAAGACATCGCCGCAGAATTGGACATTGAGCCTGTCGGTCAGGTTCCTCTGGAGCTTGCCAACGGCGACATCCAGGAATATCCATACGGCCTTTGCAAATTTGAATATGAAGGCGAGTTGGTGAATGGCACTGTTGTCATCGGGCCGGAAGGGATCGAACCCATAGCCGGCACACACGTCTTGCAGGACTTCCGCTTGATCGTGAACGTGGCCCACCAGACAATCCAGCGGGTCAGAGCGATGAGAGCCAAATGAAGTAAATAGAAAGCGGGGAGCGCAGTGAGCAATCGTTATCTCGACTGGTTCAAGCAGGCAGAGGCCGATCTACGCCATGCACGCCATGCCCTCAAAGCTGGAGACTTTGAGTGGAGCTGTTTTGCCGCTCACCAGGCGGCGGAAAAGGCGCTGAAGGCAGTGTTCCAGAAACTGGGCATGGATGCCTGGGGGCACACCTTGACTATATTGATAGGAAATCTGCCGCCGTCTGCACAGCCACCGGATAGGCTGGTAAACTACGCCAGGATGCTGGACAAACATTACATTCCCACGCGCTATCCGAATAGCTTCGAATCTGGCGCTCCTACAGATTTTTACACAGAGAAGGAGGCAGAGGATGCCATCCAACATGCAGAGGAGATCATCGAATTCTGTCGTGATCAAATCCGCTAACCGGAGCGCCATCAGGCGGGCTGTAGAATCGTATGTGGCTCAATTGCGAAAGGAACACCCGGAAGTGCAACGGGTGATCTGGTTTGGTTCCTGGGTGAATGGGCTGCCTGCCCCGGGGAGCGACGTGGATTTGTGCCTGATCCTTTCCTCTGCCAATAAACCTGTGCGCGAACGGGTGCCGGACTACCTGCCGGTCGGTTTCCCGGTGGGGATGGATCTGTTTCCCTACACGCAAGCCGAGTTTGAGCGCCTGAAGCAGGAATCGCCAGCCTGGTATGCGGCCATTGTGTCTGGAGACGATGTATAATAAACTATAAATCAACCAAGGAGAAAAATTTACAATGAAATCTGTCATTTGCAAAGCCACCGGCCAAACCGAAGTGGCAGAAGTACCCATGCCGGCCATCGGGCCGGGGGAGATGTTGATCAAGGTCTGGGGCTGTGGTCTGTGTAGCTCCGATGTGATGAAAGTGTTCAGCCCCGGCGTGCCCAAGCCGGTGCAACTGGGCCACGAGATATCCGGGGAGATAGTGGAGATAGGGGCAGGAGTAGAAGGCTGGACCGTCGGCCAGCGGGTGGGTGTTTCTCACCACGTGCCCTGCTTCACCTGCCCATACTGCAAGCACGGCAACCACTCCATGTGCCGCCAGTTCAAGGCCACCAATTTCGAGCCTGGCGGCTTCTCCGAGTACGTAAGACTGTCGGCCCTCCACGTCCAGCACAACACCATCCGCCTGCCGGACGAGGTGAGCTACCTGGAGGGCACTTTCACCGAGCCGCTGGCCTGCTGCATCCGGGGCGTAAAAAGAGGCAATCCCCTCCTGGGCGATAGCGTGGTGGTGATGGGAGTGGGAGTGATGGGACTCATGATCCTCCAACTCCTCCGTCTGCGCGGCGTTTTCAGCGTGGCGGTGGACCTGCGAGACGACCGCCTGGCCCTGGCTTCCGAACTGGGGGCCACCCACGCCGTCAACCCCCAAAAGGACGACCTGGCGGGCCTGATCCGGGAAATTTCAGAGGGGCGGGGCTGCGACCTGGTGTATTTGACCGTTACCCCGCCGGGCCTCTTCGAGCAGACCCTTGACTATGTGCGGGACGGGGCCACGATCCTCATCTTCGGCACCAAAGTGGATCGGCCCCCTATCTCGGCCAAACCCTGGACCCTCTTCAGTCGGGAGATCACTCTCACCACCAGCTACTCCCCTTCGTCGATAGAACTTCAGGAGGCCGTCCACCTGATGCGTCAGGGAGCGGTCAAGGTCGAGCCGCTGGTCACTCACCAACTGCCCTTCCAGTCCTTCGACCAGGCCCTCCAACTGTCCAAGGAGCAGACCAGCCTGAAAGTCGTCCTCAGACCAGCTTTGAATCGCTGAGGCCGCTGAGAGCGCCGAGAACAGCGAAGAACGTTCGTTGTGAAAAATCTCCGCGCACTCTGCGCCCCCTGCGGTGGAAAAGACACAGAAAAAATGCCAGTCGCCTGCCAGGTGCCTGGCATTTCTACTTACGGCGTCCAGACAGGGTACCAATCATCGACCTCATTTTCGGTCAGGCGGGTCGGGTTCGAGCCGTCGGCCTCCATTATGTAAATCTCGGCCTGTCCATCGCGGTCAGAGTGGAAGGCCAGGTAATGGCCGTCGGACGACCAGACAGGATTGGTGTCAGAAGCCGGATCGTGGGTCAGACGGGTCGGGTTCGAGCCGTCGGCCTCCATGACGTAGATTTCCACGTTGCCGTCTCTGTTGGAGGTGAAAGCCAGGCGGCCATCAGGCGACCAGGCGGGAGTAGCTTCATGAGTCGGATCATTGGCGTTCAGGTTGGTCTGATTTGAACCATCGGCCTCCATGACGTAGATATCGGCGTCACCCTCACGGGCGGAGACGAAGGCGATACGGCTGCTGTCTGGCGACCAGGCAGGATCGAGATCGTGGGCCAGGTCGTCGGTCAGGCGGGTCGGATTCAAGCCGTCGGCCTCCATTATGTAAACCTCAGCCTGTCCGTCGCGATCGGAGACGAAAGCCAGGCGCGTTCCATCGGGTGACCAGGCCGGCGACCAGTTGCGACCCGCTCCCTCGGTCAGACAGGTCAGGCCAACCCCGTCCGTCCCCACAACGTAGATCTGGGGTTCCCCGCTGCGGTTGGAGACGAAGGCCAGACGATTTCCATCAGGCGACCAGGCCGGCTCCCAATCCTCGGCCAGGTCTTCAGTCAGGAGGCGAACAGGTTCAGAGCCGCTGACCTCCAGGATACAGATCTCCAAATTGCCCTCCGGCCTTGAAGCGAAAGCGATACGTCCACCAGGCTCGACCGAAGCTGCGGTCTTCCCCGACGGATTTCCTGATGAATTACTATCCGATATTATAGTTTCATTCACATTTGAGGCAAAAGCAACGAGCATCCTGATCCCGGTCGAAGCTGTGGCCTCTACCGATGGGTTTTCTGGCGGGCTATCATCCGATATTACAGCTTCGCCCAGGCCGTCGTCCAGAGCCACTTCTGCCGGATTTCCTGACGGATTATCAGCCGGCATGATAGTTTCGTTCAGGCTGTTATCCAGAGCCACCTCCTGCCCTCCCACCTTGATAGCCATGTCGGTAGGCACCAGTTGAATCCAAGAGTTGCCCGGTTTGAGAGGGATGGGGTTGCCTTCCCTGTCCAGGTAGCGGGTCATCTCCTTTCGGTTCTCCCTTCGCCACAGCCCTTTGATCATCACCCCATCGCGAAAGATCTCGGCCTGACCCTGGCCGGTCAGGATGATGCGGATGGAAGTCGAACCCAGGCTGTCCTCAACGATATCGGTCTCCAGGTGCGGGACGTGCTGGACGATGACGTTAGCGGCGCTCAGTTGTTTTCGGCTCTTGCCGTCCACGTGAGGTTGGCCCTGGACGAAACGCAGATAACGACCGCTGGCAGGATCGTAACGGTAGCTGGCGGAGCTATTGCCGCCATAGGGGATGCTGATCCTTTTGGCCGGAATCCCCGACGGAACCTCCGAGGAGAAGACGAAGCCGGTCAGGGGCACAGCCCGCTCCAGGCCGTGCTCTTGCATGTAGGTGCGCAAAAGTTCAGCGCTGGTGAAGAGACGCCCCCGCCAGTCGTAGCCTTCGCGGTAATAGTAGGGCGTGCGGCTGTAAAATTCGTCCAGATCGACGATATCCGTCTGCGAGATCGACCAGCGGATATAATCGCTGGCCCCAGAGTGAGCCAGAGCGGCATCGAATTGGGGGGTAAGCTCCAGATTGACCAGCCGGGCGCTACGCACCGGCCCGATGGCCTTCGGGTCCTGGCTGAGAAACACAGCCGTGAAGCGAGTTACCCAGTACCCTTCCATGATCTCTTCATAGACCAGATCGGCCTGATCCAAACCGGTTTGGGGCCGGATTTGGGGATCGTTGCCGATGCGGACGTTAAGCGGTCTGCGCTGCAACACAGCCGCATCATCGACGGGCAGACCGGTGAGAGGATTCACGTTCTGGGGAGTAGAGGGCCTGGCTTCCGGGGTAGGCGTCTTTTCCTGGTCTAAAGGCGACCCAGAGACGGGGACGGTCATTGCCGCCAGAACAAAAACAATCGTAACCCAGAAGACGACAGGGAAGACCCCTTTTTTTACCATCCTTCCTTCCTCTTTACCCCGCTGAGGCCGCTGAGAACGCCGAGCACAACGAACGTTCGTTGTCGAAAATCTCAGCGCACTCTGCGTGCTCGGCGGCGAGAAAACACATCAACACGGATGAGGGAGACTACTTTTGATGGGGACGCAGCTTGATCCCGATCTCTCCTCCCAGACTTTGGATTATATATCTGATGCCAGAATCCGTCAAATGTCCGTGTTGATTACTCGGTTGCAGAAAGTGTGGCTCGAATTTGGGGCTTAGCGGAGTTATTTAGGGGGCCCAGGAGATACGTTCCTCGATCCAGCCCACCGAGGTATAATCGGGCGCATCTTGGACACGACCATCAGGGGTGCCTTCCAAGCTGAAGAGCCTGGTCTGGCTGGAGCCATCGGCTCTCATGGCCCACAGAGCATAATCTCCGTCTCGATTGGAGACGAAGGCGACGTACTGTCCGTCCGGCGACCAGGTCGGCATCCAATCGTCTCCTGGCTCGTCGGTCAGACGGGTCAGTTGTCCGCCCTGCACCGTCAAAGTGTAGATTTCCCAGTTTCCGTCTCGCCTGGAAGAGAACGCTACCTGGCTGCCATCCGGCGCAGCAGAGGGCGCGATCCTATCATTATTTTTATCTTTGAAAAAGAAGATAGGCTCTGAACCATCTTTGCGCATGATGTATAAAGCGCAGCCCTCGGCCGCACAGAGATTATAAACAATGTGCTCCGTCCCCAGCCAGGCCGCCGAGTCTCCCACGACGGAGATGTCGTTTCGTTTCAACACCTGGTCCTGAGCCCCTATCCAGGTCCCGACAGTGTAAATACGGGCCACGCGGTCGCCTTCTCTCTTGGAATGAAAGACCAGCAACCCCTCACTGGACCAATCGGGCCGGGCATCCTCGTGGTAGTTAGTCAGGCGCATAAGATCGCGGCCGTTGATACCCATAACCAGGATGCGCCGGTCACTGCCCTTCCAGGAACGGTAAGCAATCCTGCTCCCATCCGAGGAGAAGGCTGGCTGGCTGGCCTCCTGCACCAGCAGCCGTCGGTACGCGCCATCGATGTTAGCGACGTAAATATTATAGGTGCGGCGCGCCGCATCGAAGACAGGGAAAGCCACTTTGCCAGTTAAGGGCGGTAAAGGGCCGGGGGTGGGCGAGGGGGTGGGGGATGGCGGGGGCAAAGGGGCGGTTGGCAGTTCGGTGGCGGTGGCGGTGGGGGTGGCCGTGGCTGTGGGGCTAGGGCTGGGACTGGGCGTAGTCGTGGCCGTCGGCGTTATTTCTGGGGAGACGAGCGGTTTGGGGGCCGTGTTCGTCGGGCTGGCGCTCGGACTGGGGGACGGCGTAGGGCTGGGTGTAGACGTGGCCGTGGGGGTCATGGTGGGAAGGGTCGGAAGGGCAATGGTCTGAGCCGCGGGCGGTCCCGAGGGGCCTGCCACTTTGGAAGAGTCGGGCCCCTGAGTGGCGGTCAGGGCTACGATCAAGGTGGAGGGCGGCGTAAGCTGGGCCGCCGGCGGATTAAAAAGGGGTAAAACCCTGGTGGCCCACACGATGATGATGGTCAGAGCACAACAAAGAGCCAGAATACCGATGATAGCCAGCACGACAGCCGGGGTGCGTCCCTCCAGCAGTCTGTGGAAGACGGGGGCCTCTTTGCGTCGTTCGGCCTCTTCAAGTTTAGCGGCCAATTCCTCGCTTCTGTAGTCCACATCTTCGGCCTGGAGTTGCTCGAAGACCGCCATAGCCTCATCCCACTCTCCGGCTTCGAAATGGTTCTGGCCTTGCTCGTATAAAGTCTCCAGTCTGGCTTGCCGATCCTGTTTTCTGGCCTCTTCCAGTTTGGAATCGATATCCTCGTATTCCTCGTCCGTGCCCCTGGCTTTCAGTTCCTCAAAGGCCCTGATCGCCTCCTGCCATTGCCCCTCCTCCAAATGGCTTAGCCCGCTCCCATACAAGGTGCCTCGCTCGGCCTCTTTTTTTTGCCGGGCTTCTTTTAGCTTCTCCGCCGCGTCCTCGTAGCTTTCATCAACAGCCACAATCTGCTCCAGGAAGTCTATAGCTTCCGTCCACTGCCCTTCGTTCAGGCACCTCATCCCCCGGCCATATAGATTGGATAGCTCTCTCTGTTTTCTGGCCTCTTCTATTTTAGCGGCCACGTCGGTGTAATCTGGTTTCCTGTGGGCCACCCGTTCGAAAAGGGTGATAGCCTCCAGCCATCTCTCGCTCTCGAAATAGCGCACCCCCCTGTCGTACAACTCCAAAAGCTCTATCTCTTCACTGGTTTCCGCCAGCCTGACGGCCGCGTCTTTGTAACGGGCCTCCACCTGGACAACCTGTTCAAACCATCTTACGGCCTCTGCCAGTTGGCCCTTGTTATAGCATTCCATTCCCTGGGCGTACAGACCGGCCAGCTTCTCCTGTTTCCTGGCCTCCTCCAGTCTGTACCAGGCATCTCTATAGTTGAGGTCAATACCAACCACCTGCTGAAAGCACTCGATGGCCTCCGCCCACCGTTCCTCGTCAAAGTTACTCATGCCCTCCGAGTAGTGATCGAGCAGGATTCTCTGGCGGCGGGCCTCACTCAACCTGGCAAAAGCATCTTCATAATAAGGGTCAATCTCCAGGACTTGCTCCAGGCATTCGATGGCCCGCCCCCACTTCTCTTCTTCCAGAAAGGCCAGCCCTTCTTCATACAGGTCAGCCAGCCTCTTTTGTCTTTTGGCTTCCTCCAACTCCTGGGCCACGTCCTCGTAATGGGGGTCTATGCTCAGGATTTGGGTAAAAACTTCGGTCGCTCTGGCCCATTGTTTGGCCCCATAGAAACGTCGGCCCTGGCTGTAAAGGTTCGCCAGCTTCTCTTGCCGGCCCGTCTCCTCCAGGCGGGAGGCGATATCCCTGTAGCTAGGCTCTTTGTCCGAGAGTTGCTGGAAAAGGGCGGCGGCCTCTGCCCATTGGCTCTCGTTGATGAGTTTCATTCCGCCAGCATACAGATCGGCCAGGGCTTTTTGGCGGCGACTTTCGCGCAGCTTCTCCGACACGCCCCATTGGTCGGAAGGGTCGAGGGTCATCACCTTCTCGAAGGCTTCTATGGCCTCCTGCCAGCGTCCTTCAGCAAAGTGTCGCTCCCCGCTGCGGTAGAAATCGGTCAATTGTTTACGCCGTTTGGCCTCGGCCAACCTGGCCGAAGCGTCGGCGTAGACCTCTTCCTCCTCCACGATGCGCGCCAGGTAATCGATGGCCTTATCCCACTCTTCCAGTTTGTAATGTTCCATGGCCTTGGTGTAAAAGTCGGACAACCTCTCCTGTTTACGGGCTTCCTCCAGTCTTCTGGGGGCGTCCTTGTAGCCAGGGTCGATATCGGCGATGCGCTTGAAAGCGACCATAGCCTCTCCCCACCGTCCGCTGTCGAAATGGTCCATGCCTTTAACGTAAAGCTCGGCCAGCATCCCTTCCTTGCGAGCTTCTTCCAGCTTTTGAGCCACATCCTCGTAGTCGGCCCGACGCTCCACGATCTGCTCGAACACTTCGACAGCCTCCTGCCAGCGTCCGCTGACGAAGAAGCGTCGTCCTTTGGCGTAGAGATCGATCAGGGTGTGTTCTTCTCTGGCCTCGGCCAGCCTGGCCTGCGCTCCCCCGTAATGGGGATCGAGATTCACCACCTGCTCCAAAAACTCGATGGCTTTCAGCCATTCTCCCTTCTCGAAGTATCCGATCCCTTCCGTATACAGGTCACGCACCTGTTTACGGGTTCTGGCTTCCGAGAAGCGGGTCTGAGCGTCCCTGTAGAGCACGTCCTGGGATACAACCTGGCCCAGGAGGCTGAGCGCTTCCTCCCATCGTCCGGCCTCAAACTCCCTCATCCCTGTGGCGTAAAGTGTAGCCAGGGCCGTATCTTCGTAATCGGATTGCAGGCTTAGAAGCTCCTCGAAGGCGGCCAGAGCCTCATCCCATTGACTGGCTTGGAGATGATTCACCGCAGTGGAATAGAGGTCGTGCAATCGTTGTTGCTGTGTGGCCTCCTCCAGCCTGACGGGCACGTCCTGGTAGGTCTGGTCCAGAAGCCCAATACGCTCGAAGCGCTCAATCGCTTCGGCCCACCGTTTTTGTCCAAAATAGTCCAGGCCCTCGGTATAGAGGATTTCCAGGTCTCTCTGTCTTTTGGCTTCTTCCAGCCTGGCCTCTGCCTCCTGATAGCGTGGGTCGGAGCCTAAGTATTTCTGATCGAGGTCCAATATCTGCTCGAAGAGGTCGATAGCCCGTTGCCAGCGTCCCTGGTCAAAATGGGCCTCTCCCTGTTGATAGAGAGCTTCCAGGGCGCGCAGTTGTCTTCGTCTTTCCGTTCTGGTTTCCAATTCTTGCTGCACCTTTTCGGCCAGACGGCCTGCTTCGGCATGGTCGGCGTCAATGTCCAAGATTTCCTGGAGAAGATCGTAAGCTCTCTGCCATTGACCCTCGGCCACACACTGCTCGGCCTGGGTGTAGAAAACGGTTATCTTCTGCCAGCGCAGCCTTTCTTCTTCCTGTTTACGTAGCTCGGTCTCGGCTATTTCGGCCAGTCTGAGGGCATCTTTGTAAGCGGGCAGAACTCTCAAGACCTCCTGGAAAAAGTCCAGAGCTTCCTCCCACTCCTTGGCGTCAAAATGGTGCACCCCTTGCTCGTAGAAAAACGAAGCCCGTCGCTCCTCCCGCCGCCTGGTTTCTTCATCCAGATACTCTTCTTGCTCCTCCTCCTCCAGCCGAATGACCGGCGTTACATCTCCCTCGCCGTTCGGCTTTGCCTCTGGGGCCGGGGGTAAGAGCGCAGCGCACTCCGGGCAGAGGTCGCCCTCCGCATCCAGGGGGCGACCGCATTGTGAACAGACGAAAGCAGCCTGAAATTTCAGAGGATCGCCCGATACCCATTGTCCATCGTCTTCGAAATACCATTCACCGGAGTTGGCATCGAGTATCCACAGTCGTCCCTGCTCATCCTGGAACTGGAGCTTTTCCACCTCGACCATGAACTGTTCTTCGTCGATGATGCCTTTCCGCCGCTCTTTTCTGAGTTGATTAAAACGATTTTCCATCACCTCTACAATACTCATCCACCTCTCCTTACAGGTTTGCTCCTTTCCGGGACGAAAGCCAGAGCAAACTATTAATTGAGCGTAATGGCTGACTAGGATCGTGGTCACAGATTAATCGTGATAGACATATTATACCCCAGGCTGTCGGCTCTGGCAAACGACTCAGGGCGTTCCAGGGGCCCAGGAAATGCGTTCGTGGATCCAGCCCAGGGCCTCGTAGCTTTGAGTGTTGTGGGGACGACCATCGATCGAGCCTTCCAGGGCGAAGAGCCGCACAGGCTCACTCTCGCCCTCGGGGCGGATGGCCCAGATGGCCCACCCTCCATCCCGCTCGGAAACGAAGGCCAGCCATTCGTTGCCCATCCAGGCCGGTAGACCGTCGCGGGCCTCGTCGTCGGTCAGACGGATGGGTTCGCCGTCCTCGACATCCATCACATAGACCTCCCAGTTGCCATCGCGCCGGGACATAAAGGCCACCCGGCAGCCATCAGGCGAGGCTTCGGGAACGGTGTCCTCCTCTCCGGCCACGAGCTGTACCGGGGAGCTGCCATCGAGGTTGGTCACGTAAATGCCGCATCCCTCCTCTTCACAGCCTCGATACAAAATCCGATCGTTGGACAGCCAGGAAGGCACCTCCCCAAAAACGTCGATCATCCCCCGCTTGATGGTGCGATACTCGGTCCCCACGGTGCGGTAAATGCGTGGTTTGCGGTCCGACTCCTGAACCGAATAGAAAACAAAAATCTGGCCGTCGGGCGACCAACTGGCGCGGGCCGCCTCGCTGTGGGTGACGAAACGCCAGACATCGCCCCCGTAGGTATCACGGACCAGCAGGCCGCGCTGTTCGTTGTCCCAGGAGCGATAGGCAATTCTTGCTCCCTCGAAGCCCAGGTGTGGCTGGCTGGCCTGGCTCACAATCTTTTGCCGTCCGCTGCCATCCACCTTACTGACGTAAATGTCGTAAGTCTCACGCTCGTCGTCGAAAAGAGGAAAAGCGATAATACCCTGCGGGAGCGGCTCAGGGGCAGGCGTTGGTTCGATATAGGGAGTGGCAGCCGTAATAGCAGCCGTGACCGTGGGCCGGGACGTGGCTGTATCCGTCGGCTTCGGTTCGAGGAACGGAGTTGTCACCGTAATAGCAGCCGTGACTGTGGGCCGGGCCATGGCCGTATCCGTCGGCTTAAGAGTGATAATAGTTGGGGAGGTAGCCGGAGCCGCAGTCAGCGCCATCGTGGTGGGGCTGGCTGTGGAGGATGGCGTCTCGCTGACCATGACCTGGCCGCCGGGGGGCGTGGCCTGAAGAGCAACTAAAATCAAAGCCACGATCAGGAGCAACCCCAGGCCCACCAGGGCCAACCAGAAAGGCGCCGCAGAATGGGAGGGAGGCACCGCCGCCGGTGGGGAGAGCGGGGCCGCTGTGGGGAGGGCCTCAACCTTCGCCCGACAACTATCGCACCGGTCAACACCAGGCTCTACAGGGCGACCGCACTCCTGGCAGATGGCTATGGAAGCTGCTTTCTCCAGCGGATCACCCGCCACCCATTCGCCTTCATCATCGACGTAATACCACTGGCCCGAGTAAGCGCTGATTATCCATTCCCGCCCCATCTCGTCCTGAAAGCGTAATTTCTCTACCTCAGCTTTGAACTCCTCATTATCGATACGGCCCTCCTCCCACTGGCTCTTCAATTCATGAAAGTGGTCTTCCATTTCGGCAATATTCATATTTTATACCTCCACACTTGCGTCCGACAGATAGTATACCATAATTTGGCCCAAAGAAAAAGATGACGAAGCCGACACGGATTACGATCACGGATTTCACGGAGGAGTGCCAGGCTCCTGCAATCTGTCGGCAAACTGCCAAAAGGGGCGGATGTTGCTCCCCAGGGGTGAAAGTGATATAATATCACTATGATATTACGATGAGCGAAGGAGCTTATGAAGGAACTCAGGGCCATTTCTCTCGGCTCGGTGGCCGCCGCCGCCTTGTGGAGAGGGAGTTTCACAGCCCGCATCCTGGGTAGTTTCCGGCGGGCCTGCAATCTGGTGAGCGATGATGGAGAGATCATCGCCCTGGTGCATCGCCAGGCAGGCAACGGCCCGCTGAACGTGGTGCTGGCCGGGGATGATATCCCTTTTCACCTGTGGGACGTCCACCTGCCGGTGGCTCGTCGGGGCGCTGACCTTCTTGTGGGCAACCAGGGAGTCATTTTCCTGGACGAGGCCGAGGTCTGGGAGCCGCTTCCCTGGCCGGATTTCGAACGCCAGAAGCTATCCACCTCTCTGGCCGACCTCCATCGCCACCTCCTCCGGGCTGTCGCGCCCCGACATGGTCTTTTGACTCTCCTTTTCTGCACCGCCGAGGCCGCTGAGAACGCCGAGAACAACGAACGTTCGTCGTCGAAAATCTCTGCGCCCTCTGCGGGGAGAAAACACACTCTGGCTGCGGCCTTTTGGGAGAGGGCCTGGCTTGAGATTCAAGGTCTGATGGAGGCTCTGCGGCAAAGAGAGCCTGGCTCGATAGCCCTCCACGCCGGGAAGCTGGCCGGCATGGGACCAGGACTGACCCCCTCTGGCGACGATTTTCTGGCCGGTTTGATGTGGGGGCTGCGAGTGTGGCCCTGTTCGCTGGAGGAGAGCAGACCGGGCCTGGAAGGAACGATCGAGCTTATATACGAAGCAGCGCGAAAGAGGACAACCCTGCTCAGCGCCGCTTTTCTGCGCCTGGCTAAAGAGGGTCTGCCCGACGAGACCTGGCAGGATTTGTTGGCCGTGCTGGCTGGCGGGGCCGAAAGACAGGCAGAACTGCAAAAGGTAGCCGAACGGGCGCTGAAACGGGGAGCTACCTCCGGGGCCGATGCCCTGGCCGGATTTTTAAGCCCTTATCTTTTCAGCCTCCGCTAGCCGCATTTTCCTGGCCCGGCCTGGATCGCTACTTTAGTAGGAGGCCATATAACCTTGCTCGTCGATGAAGCGGGCCTTCACCTGGCTGGGAAGCCTGCCCTCCTGCTTGTCCAGATAGGCGGAGTAAGCCGCTTCATGGGCGAAGACCAGATAGCCGTCCTCGTCGAGGTAATACTCCTGCTCCTCGCGGATCACTTCTCTGATCAGTTCTCTCAGCTCAATGGTGGTCAGGGAGTTAACAGGTTGCTCCACAGTCATCTTTGACACAACGGTCGCCTTTGACATAATTAACCTCCTGTTTCAATTTTTGTTGTAATTTACCTCTTCAACCTCCGGTAAGCGTCATCGTGTTTATCGATGTCCTCGATGACGAGCACCTTGTTCGTCCTGTCCAGGGAGTAGGGGATGCGATATTGTCCACAGTGCAGGCTGTATACCCGATGGCCTTTCAAACGGTCATGCTCTATGACATCTGCATTTTCGGCCAGCCAGTAAATCTTCTGCACGATGTCATCGCCAATACTCCTGGGCAGCCTGGCAAGCCTTTTCCTGGCCCTGCCTGATATCACCACTTTATACATCTGGGCTTAGCCCCAACTCTTTGACCACTTCATCAAAATCGTATATATCACCCTCAGCGATCTCCTGCTTGATTTCGTCCAACTCCTTGGCCTTCTCCGGGGTTGGTTCCCAATCGCTGTAAAAGGCTATGTAACCCTGTTCGTCGATGAAGCGGGCTTTCACTTCGCTGGGCAGCTTGCCCTCCTGCCTGTCCAGATAGGCGGAGTAAGCCGCTTCATGGGCGAAGACCAGATAGCCTTCCTCGTCGAGGTAATATTCCCGCTCCTCGCGGAGCACTTCTCTTATCAGCTCTTTCAGGTCGCTGGCGGTCAGGGAGCTAACAGGTCGATCCAGGGCCAGATTTGACATAGTCACCCTCCTGTCTTACGGATAAATGCGGCCCAACGTGCGCGGGAAGGGAATGGTCTCCCGAATGTGGTGGATGCCGCAAACCCAGGCCACAGTACGCTCAATGCCCAGGCCAAAGCCGGAGTGAGGCACAGAACCGTAGCGCCGCAGGTCCAGATACCACTCGTAGGCTTCGCGGGGCAGATTGTGCTCCACGATGCGCTGCTCCAAGAGTTCCAGGCTGGCGGTGCGTTCTCCTCCGCCAATGATCTCACCGTAACCTTCGGGGGCCAGCAGATCGACCGATTTGCAGACCTCCGGGCGGCCTGGCTCTTCTTCCATGTAGAAGGCTTTGCACCGGGTAGGATAGTGGTGCACGAAGACCGGCTTCTCGAAATGTTGGGTCAGGGCCGTCTCGTGGGGCGCGCCGAAATCTTCGCCCCAGGTGATGTCCACCCCCTCTTTGTTCAGTATTTCTACCGCCTCGTCGTACCAGATGCGGGGGAAGGGCGGCTCTACCTTTTCCAGCGGGGCGGTGTCCCGTTCCAGCGTCTTCAGCTCGTCAGCCCGGTTCTGGAGGCAACTTTGCACGATGTAGGTGGTAAGCTCCTCCTCCACTCTCATGCATTCCTCCAAATCGGCGTAAGCCATCTCCGGCTCGACCATCCAGAACTCGGTCAGGTGGCGGCGGGTCTTGGACTTCTCGGCCCGAAAGGTGGGGCCAAAACAGTAAACCCGCCCAAAGGCCATGATGGTGGCCTCGTTGTAGAGCTGGCCGCTCTGGGTCAGGTAGGCCGCGTCGCCAAAGTACTCGGTCTCGAACAGCGTGGTGGTGCCCTCGCAGGCAGCCGGGGTGAGGATGGGCGTGTCCATATTGATGAAGCCACTCTCGTCCAGCCAGTCGCGGGTGGCGCGGATGATCTCAGCCCGCACCCGCAGGATGGCATATTGCAATGAGGAGCGAAGCCAGAGGTGGCGGTGTTCCATCAAAAACTCGATGCCGTGCTCTTTAGGGGTGATGGGGTACTCCTCGGCCATCTGCACGATTTCCAGCCCGCTGACCGCTAGCTCGTAGCCGCCCGGACTGCCGGGAGCGCGCTCATCGGCTCGCACCGTGCCATTGACAATAATCGACGATTCCTGGGCGATGGTCTGGACGGCCTGGAAGACCTGCGGGCTGACCTCTTTCTCGAAGACCACGCCCTGCATCAGCCCTGTCCCGTCGCGGATCAGGAGGAACTGGAGCCGGCCCTTGTCCGTCTTGTTGTAGAGCCAGCCTTTGATGGTCACTTCTTCGCCCTGGTGGCTGGCGATGTCCTTGATGTAGATGTGTCTGGTCACGATAATACCTCCTTGACGTTTAATCACAGATTGAGTTCGTGTTTGACGTATTGCAGACAATCCTCGCTCTTGCGAAACAGCCTGGTTCCACAAGCCTTTAATTCATCTTTAAGCGTTTGGGTTGAGAAATGCTCGTCTGGCTCGTAAAAACACTTTGACGCGATAGGATGGTTCTGGGCGTGATCTAACACCGAGGCGTAGATCAGAGCATCGAGTTGGTCAAGACCCTCGTGGGTGCTTTGGGCCTGGAGACCTTTTGTGTATATTCGTTGAGAGAGGGACAGTATTTCAGCGTGGGCCAGAATGTCAGTTAAGGTACGATCGAGCATGTTCATCTCCCTGTCGTTCACCTTGCCCAAGTCTACAATGGCTTGTACCAACGTGGCATGAAGCGATCTGTGTTCTGATAATTCTACATTGTGAATAAAGCCTTTAATCATTCTCTCACAATCACTGGCAAGCTGTTTTCTGTCTTGAGTACGCCGCTTCAGCGTCTCGTAAGGTTCGATAATAGAGATAACAGGTAAACAGAGCTCAATATAGCCCAACTTTGCTCACTCCAAGAATTTTGGGGAAGAGATATTTTGATGTAGGACTACATCCAGGACCCAGTTGGACTCTACATAGAGGATCATACCCGGTACCCTTGCCTGACCACCACACTTCCCTTAATGTCCTGAATGAACCCGACCTTTTCAAGTTCCTCATATCCTGCCGGCTCACTATACCGCCAATGATAGAAGAGATCTTCAAGCCAGGCTCCAACTAGACCCTCCATCAAAAATTTTCTAGCCATATCTAATCCTGAATCTGAGTCTTCCAGGTATGGCTCCAGGCAATCCTGAGTGGAAAGAGAAGTCACCTGTACCAATCGAAGCGGATCGCGACTTTCCACACGCCACAGGATAATCTGCTCCTTGTCCACGAGCATGGCGTACCTGGCCGCGCCTTTGGCAATCAGATAGGATTTCAACTGTTCGTACCCAGCTTTGCGCGTTGCCTCGTTGGTCACGGTCTTGACCTCTACGACGACAATGATGTTGTCATAATCATCGGTCAGCACTAAATCGGCGACATACCCTCGGTTTTTTATCATCGGATTACTCCTTTCGAATAACCCCTCATTTAGCCTGCGTTGCCTCTGCCACCTTCTCTCGAAGCCAAAGGTTGATCAGCGTCTCTGTTGACACCCCTTGCTGGCGTGCTTGAGTCCGCAGTTGAGCAATTAAGTCTTTCTCCACAGCACAATATACTTTGCTAGAGCGGATGTCTATACGCATGTCTACATCTTCCATGAGGTCCTCGTAGTCAGCGGTGCTATGGGTGTCCCAGAAGGCCCAAAACTCTTCGAGCGAATCGAAGTTCTCTGGTAACGGGTCACGTTGAAGGGCTTGTTTCTTGTTTTTCAGCATAATCTTTTCACTTCCGTTTGGTAGCCGCGACAAGCCATCTTCTGCCTTCCTGTGTGATCTCCCAAATCCCGTGTGGAGAAGAAGAAGATAGCAAACCTTCCTTCACCATTGTATTGCGTGCCCAATTTGCTGTTTTACGCCAGCGCGTCTGACCATCCGACTGCAACGGTTGATAGTCATAGTTATTTAGCCGGTCTTTCATGTTATCTTCCACTCTGTCGAGAATCTCATTGCTCTGAGCAGATCCCCCTAAATCCACGAGAGCTTGGAGAATGGGGATACGGAAATCACTCTGAGGCGTTTTGAGGCCACTCTTTAGCCTTTTAAAGGTTCGTCTGCTTCTTCTTTTCTTGGCCTTTACAGGGGTGACGGTAGCGAAGGTATTGAGCCACTCCTGCTGGAGTTCGTTCACCTTGCCCCGAAATGCAGCCATTTGTGAACACTTTTCCGTCAGTTCTCTTGCCACTTCGTGCTTGCTACTCCGTAAGGCTTGTATCCCTTCTTGTTCTAGCGCAGCAATGGCTTTCTCGATCTCCTCAAGAACCATATCGAAAGCTGTTGTAACTTCATTCTGATCCATTGGCAGTCCTTTCTGGGCTTGCAACAGTTGACCGTAGACGGGCGCTATTTACTTTCTCTGATCACCTGATAAATATATTATATCACATCATACCCAGATTGTCATCAGCAATCCGTTGACAATGCTTTTTCCGCGCCCTCCGCCCTTCCGCGTCTCCGCGCTCCTATTGCGTCTCCGGCCTGGGGCCAAGCCCCACCCTGGCCTTCAGGCGGCCCAGGGGCAACAGTTGGAGGAACTGCCTCATCTCCTCGGTATTGAAAGTGCCCAACAGGGTGAGGACGACGAAATAAACCAGGGCCGCCACAGGCACCACGATCAGAAAATGCACTTCGCGCAGCAGCCACATGAGCGCGCCCATCGCCGCCGAGGCCAGGGCCGGTTGCCAGAAAATGGAAAGCCAGGGGATGGTGGTCAAATTTTTGCGCACGCAGTAGTAGAAGGGGATGAGCAAAGCCAGCTCGGATAGGATGGTGACGACCGCTGCGGCCTTGTAGCTGTACATGGGGATGAAGATGAGGTTGGTGATGACGTTGAAGGCCACGCCGATGGCAAAAGCTTTGGTCAGAAAACGCTGCTGGTCGATGGCGATGAGCACGTATTGAGTCACCTGGTTGATGCAACTAAAGGGGAAGAAGAAAATCAGAAGTTGCAGGGCGATCATGGAGTCGGGCAGGTAATCGCCGCCGCCCAGGATGAGGATCAGCTCGCGGGCGATGAAAGGGGTGCCCACCGCCACAGGCAGAGCGATGATGAGCAGCAGACGCAAAGACAGGATGTAGGCGCGGATCAGGGATTCGCGGGCCGAATGAGCGTAGCGGGACATCAGGGGGAAAATAGCCATGGTGAAAAAAGAGGGCACGACGTTCAGCCCATCGATATACTTCAGGGCCGCTCCGTAAAGTCCCACTACGGTATCGCCCTGCATGGGTTGCAGAATCCAGATATCGATGCGGAAGAAGATGGTAGCCAGCAGGTGGTTGAGCATCAGGGGGTAGGAGATGCCCAACATCTTCCACTCAAAGGGCAGGTCGAATTCCGGGCGGGGCCGGAAGAAGTGCCGCCCCATCAGGTAAAGCAGCACGGCGGCAGTGAAGGCATTGGAGAAGATGGACACCGCCGCCAGCCCCACGAAACCCCCATTTATCGGCGGGAGAAGGACCAGCGCCCCCAACGAGACCTTAACGACGGTCGTGGCCGTGGAGAGCAGGGCCGGATACTCCATTTTCTCGAAGGCGTAAAAAAGCGAGCTGAGGGCGT
>DAOULT010000182.1:0-7812 GCA_034417895.1 Anaerolineae bacterium
GGCGCTAACGGCAAAGGCAATCACTACTACAGGTTGTGGTCCAACTGACTTTAACTACAACATCTAGGGGCGGATTTGGACTCAAACGGGCCAAAAAAGAGCAGCAACACTTTTTGCAACCGACTAGCAAAACTCGAGTTAAAAATAAAAAGCCCCGGCCCTGGGGGATGACGTTGCCGCCGTTCTGCATCCACTGGCAGGTGCAGGCGGCTTCGTGGTGGCCCTGGATAAAGGTGACGATGTGGTGACACAGAACAGTAAATAAATTGACAAAGAGATCCAGATGTGCTATAATCTTTCTCGATAGTGGAGTCTATCCAAGATGCCGGTTTTCGTATCTCTGACGATGTCTCGGCGGTCGGCTTCGATGATATCCCTATGACCTCTCAGCTCCACCCCCCACCGTCCGCTAACCTCTGTACAAGATGCGGGATACACGCTTACAGATATGCCCCTGACGTGGCGACGCGAGGGAGAGCCGACCAAACGGAGGAAGGAATTGCCCACCCCACTGCTTGTCCGACACGCCGACAACTGGATGCCACTCTCAAGGGGTGAGGCCCAGAGGACCAGTGAGGTGAGGAGAATGGAACGTGTCCAGAAAGCCCATCTCACGGTCCAGAGCAAAGTAAAGGAGGTGAGAGATAAAAACCACAGGCCCAAAGGCAATCAGAAGTATTAGCAACGCTCCATAAAGATCACTCAAGAGGAGGAAAAGAGCTATGAAAAGCACACGCAGATTGTTGCTGGTTGTGATGCTGATGACGACCCTTGTTGTGGGCTTCTCAGCTTCCCGACCGGTTGTGGCGGAAGAACCGGTAACCATCACTTGGTGGGACATCCACAGTGAGGAACCGGGCGGGACTATGATGAAGGGGGCCCTCGAACGGTTTGAGGCCAACCACCCCGAAGCCAAGGTAGAACTGACCTTTTTCGAGAACGACCCCTTTAAGACCAAGTTGAGCGTAGCCATGTCCGCTGGCGACCCCCCGGACGTGTTCATGACCTGGGGCGGCGGCGTCCTTAAGGAATACGTTGAGGCCGGCATGGTGCGCGATCTGACCCCGGAGATGGAAGAGGGCTGGAAGGATAATTTCAGCGAGGGAGGTCTCCGCCCCCTGACCTTTGACGGCAAAATTTACGGCGCTCCCCTGGACCTGTCGGCAGTCTTCGTCTGGTACAACAAGGCCATCTTCGCTGAATACGACCTGGAACCCCCCACCACCTTTGAGGAATGGAAAGAGGTCATTGCTACTCTTAAGGAAGCCGACATCACCCCCATCTCCCTGGGCAACAAGGACAAGTGGCAGGGCGCTTTCTACCTCATCTACCTGGCCGACCGCATTGGCGGCCCCGAAGCCTTCCTGAACGCCTACAACCGCGCCCCAGGCGGCACTTTCGAGGATCCGGTCTTCATCGAGGCCGGAGAGAAAATCCAGGAACTGGTGGAGATGGGCGCCTTCCCCGAGGGCTTCAATGGCCTGAGCCAAACCGACGAAGTTATGATCTTCGCCAGCGAACAGGCAGCCATGCACGTCATGGGCAACTGGGTCGCGCCCCAGGTCAACGAGCGGAATCCGGCCATGCTGGAAGAGGACAAGCTGGGCCTGTTCCCCTTCCCGGCGGTGGAAGGAGGCCAGGGAGACCCCAGCAACCTGGTCGGCGGAGCCAACATCGCCTTTGCCGTTTCCTCCAAAGCGCCTGACCTGGCTGTGGAATTGGTGAGGGAGTTGACCTCCAAGGAGACAGCTACCTTCCTGGCCTCGGAGATGAAACGGCTGCCCGCGGTGGTAGGGGTGGAGGATGCCGTGGAAGACCCCCGCCTGCAAGAGGTAGCCAAATACATTTCGGCGGCCAAGGGTTTGCAGCTCTACTATGACCAATTCCTGCCGCCTGACCTGGGGGAAGTGCACAAGGACACCACCCAGGAGTTGTTCGGGCTGACCATGACCCCGGAGGAAGCAGCCGCGGCTATGGAGGAGGCTGCTGAGAAATCCATCGGGCCAGCCGTTCCGCCTGAATGATGAAGTGAATCGGAGGGTGTCGGATGGCATGGAACCATCCGACACCTGTCTTTATCCCCCTTCCACACTATCCGGGAGCATTCAGCAATGAAGCAAAAGCGTGGCCTCATCAATGAGAAAAATGTAACGGTCTTTTTCTTCCTTTTGCCCTCCCTGGCTATTTTCATCATCTTTGTGGTCCTGCCTGTGATGCAGTCGGCGCGCTACAGCCTCTACAATTGGAACGGGTTGGGGCCTCTGGCTGAGTTAGTGGGCTTAGGCAATTATCGGGAGTTAGTAAAAGACCCTATTTTCTGGAAAGCGCTTTTGCACAACGTCATCCTGTTGGTGGCCTCGCTGGCAACCCAGTTACCGCTGGGCGCATTCCTGGCTATCCTGCTGACGGGGAGGCTGCGGGGCACAACCCTGTTCCGCACCATCTACTTCTCGCCCATGATCCTGTCCGACGTGGTCATCGGCGTCATGTGGTCCTTCATGTACAATCCCATCTTTGGGCTATTTAACACTGGCCTGAAGGCTCTGGGGCTGGGACACCTGGCCCGGGGTTGGCTGGGAGACCCCTCGCTGGTACTGTCAGCGGTCATCGTCGTCATCTGCTGGAGGTACACCGGTTTCTACATGGTGCTGTTCATGGCCGCCATTCAGAATATTCCCGATGAACTCTATGAGGCGGCCCGCCTGGATGGAGCCAGCGGCTGGCACCTCACCCGTTACATCACCCTGCCCCTGCTGACGGGCACGGCCAGGGTGGCTGCGGTTCTTTCCATGGTAGGCTCCCTCAAGTATTTTGATCTCATCTGGGTCATGACCCTGGGCGGCCCCAGCCACGCCAGCGAGCTGGTAGCCACTTACATGTACAAACAGGCCTTCCAGCGCTTCAACTGGGGCTATGGCAGTTCGTGGGCCTTTGCCCTCTTCCTGATCGCGTTTGTGGCGGCCGTCTTCTTCATCAGAACCACCATGCGTGTCGAGACCGCCCAGACAGCCGCAGCCTGAAAGAGAGCGCCCATCCTGCGTACTCTGTAAAGTGAGAAATGATGAAAACACTCAAACTCACCCCCCAATATCTGGTAGCTATCATCTTCCTGCTCATCTTCGGTTTCCCCCTGGTCTGGATGTTCTACAACACCTTCAAGACCACGCCAGAGTTGATCTCCAACGTCTGGGCCCTGCCTTATCGTCTCTACCTGGAGAACTACAGGAGGGTGATCCTGGAGTCAGGCATCCCCCAGTATTATCTCAACAGCATCGTGGTCTCGGTTGTTTCCGTGACGGGCCTGACCCTCTTCGCCGCCATGGCCGGCTACGTCTTCGCCCGCGTGCACTTCTGGGGCCGGGAGGCCATCTTTTACTTCTTCCTGGCGGGGATGATGGTGCCCGTGCACGTGACCCTCATCCCGGTCTATACCATGCTGCGCAGCCTGGGGATGCTGGACACTTTCTGGGCTTTGATCTTTCCTTACATCGGCTTTAACTTGCCGGTTTCCATATTCATTCTGCGGGGTTTCTTCAGCGAGATCCCGCTGGAGATGGAGGAGGCCGCCCGGCTCGATGGCTGTTCTATCGCCAGCATCTTCTGGCGCATCATGCTGCCCCTGGCCCGACCGGCCATCACCACTGTGGTCATTTTCAACCTGGTGAACACCTGGAACGAGTTCCTCTTTGCCCTGACCTTCCTCAACTCGCCGGATAGAAGGACCCTGCCCCTGGGCGTCAGAGAGTTCGCCGACGCTCAGGGCTCGCTCAATTTCTCGCTGGTCTTCACCGCGCTGACGCTGGCCGCCCTGCCCATTCTCATCGTGTATTTCTTCGCTCAGCGACAGATCATCAAGGGGTTGATGGCCGGAGCGTTGAGGGGATGAACAACGAACGACAACGGAGGTGAATGCCGATCCTGAATTTGTGCGGCAGTTAGGAGAATGGTGGCCGCAGGAAGGAGGATAGAGAGCTTTATGGACGTGAAAGTGACTCCGCAAGGGCTGCTGGTGGGGGACGAGTTGGTTCCCGTCTACTCCGGCAGCGTCCACTACTGGCGGCTGGAGCGCGACCTGTGGGGCCCCATCCTGGACAACGTCAAAGGGATGGGCTTCGGTGTGATCTGCACCTACATCCCCTGGTCGGTGCACGAAATCCAGCGGGGGGAGTTCGATTTCGGGCAGATCGATCCCCGCAAGGACATCGACGCCTTTCTCTCCACCTGCCAGGAAAAGGGGCTGAAGGCGCTGGTGCGGCCCGGCCCCCACATCAACGCCGAGATAACCCGCTTCGGCTTCCCGGAGCGGATCATCATGGATCCGGAGATTCAGGCCCGCACGGCCCACGACTCGCCAGCCCTCATCCAGGGGGGGCACTCCATTCTCCCCAAGCAGTTCCCGGTGCCCAGCTACGCCAGCGAGAAGCTCTACCAGGAGGCGGGCCTCTACTTCGACGCCCTGGCCCCCATTCTGATCCGGCACCTGGCCCCGGAAGGATGTGTGGTGGCCGTGCAGTCAGACAACGAAACCTGCTACTTCTTCCGCGATGGGGCCTACGACATGGACTATCACCCGGAGTCCATCGCCCTCTACCGTAAGATGCTGCGGGATAAGTATGGCCGCATCGAGGTCGTCAACGAGCGTTACCGGGCCAGCTACGCCGACTTCCAGGCCATTGAGCCGCCCCGCGACTTCGAGGCCAAAACTCAGGCAGAACTCCCCCGTCACTTCGATTGGGTCGAGTATAAGGAATACCAGATCACCTATTGCCTGACCCGCATCGCCCGCATGTGGCGGGAGCGAGGGGTGCAGGGAGTGCCCATCTTCCACGACGTGGCCTGGCAATACAGCACTCCCCTGGACACCATCGACCTGGAAGGACAGCGCGACGTGGACTGGGTGGGCATGAACCTCTACCGCAACTGGGAAGAGTACCCTAACGTTCGCCGCAAGGTCAGGTACCTGGCCGGCTCGACCATCCTGCCCTTCGTGCCAGAGTTCGGATCAGGGGTGTGGTGCCACCACCCTAAAACCTTCCTGCCGGAGGAACAGGAGTTTATCACTCTCAGCGCCTTCATGCACGGCGTAAAGGCCGTCAACTATTACATGCTGGTGGAGCGAGAGCGCTGGCAGGGCTGCCCCATAACCCGCGACAATCGCCGCCGACCCGCATACTACGATTTTTACACCCGGCTCAACGCCTTCCTGCGAGATAACCGTTTCCACCGCTTCCAAAAGCAGTGCGACATCCTGGTGCTGCTCAATTACGACCTGGGGCGTTTCGGGGCTTTGTACCGCACCCTGCACCTGGCCTACATGCACATGCTGGACGTGCCCCCCGCCTTGCAGGTGCCCGAGGTAGACCTGGGCTTCTCCCGCGACCTCCAGGCTGAGGCCGACGACTGGAACGAGGGAAACTGGTTCAACCAATTGATCCGAACCCTGGCGGAGAACCATTACGACTACAGCCTGTCCGACACCCACCTGCCCCTGGAGCGCCTTCAGGCTTACCCCGTGGTCTGCGTGCCGACCTTCGACTTCATGGATCTGTCCCTGCAAGAGAAGCTGATAACTTACGTGCAGCGAGGCGGGCGGCTGGTCATTGGCCCGATGGTGCCCTGCCTGGACATGGATATGCGCCAGGGCACGGTCTTCGGACGCTACCTGGAGGGGCCCGGCGAGAGGGAGATAGGGTGGGGGAAACTGGTCTGCCTGGATACGGTGAGCCTGGGAAGGATCCTGGGCAATGCCCCGGTAAGACACCCCTTCATCCTCTCCAGCCCGGCCCTGCACCTGACAGTCCACTCCGATGGAAAGCGAACCATCGTCTTCATAGCCAACCCTACCCCCGAAGAGGCCAGGGTGAAACTGCGCTTCTTCGGGGTCAGGCGCTTCCGCGACCTGTGGAGCAACGGGAGAGAAAAGGAGGGCCAGGATCGTATCCCGCTGGTGCTGGCCCCTTACAGTGTAGAAATTTGGGAGGTGTTATCGTGAAAGCACGTGTCATAGATCACATCGCCATCACCGTTCTCGACATGGAGGAAAATATTCGCTTCTACCGCGATATCCTGGGTATGCCCCTCACAGACCATTTCTACGATGAGCACGACAAGGCCCAGATCGCCTTCCTGGAGGCGGAAGGTTGTCAGATCGAGCTATTGGCCCCCGATACCTGGCTGGAGGAAGAGACCACCTCAGAGCAGGAGCGGGGGCTGACCCACCTGGCTTTCCTGGTAGAGGATATCGAGGCCGCCTGCCAGGACTTGAAGACCAGAGGGGTCTCCTTTACTCAAGACCCCCTGGAGAGCCACGGGATGAAGTGGGCCTACTTCCAGGGGCCGGAGGGGGTCGTTTTGGAGCTTATCGAGAGGGCGGGGGAGGGACAAACGTGATCTGGGAACATTGGGAGGTGATTGACCTGGAGCCCCGCACCTGGCGCAACCTGGGTGCTTTGTTCGATCCGGCGAATTTCTTAACCCGCGCCCAACCAGGGGAGCGCATCCTTTCCTTTTTGCACCAGGAGGGACAGGTGCTAAAAGTTCACGACTCGGCGCGGGGCGTGCGCCGTGACCTGAAGCTGGAGACCATCGAGAACGCCCCCCGCACGGCCCAGGAACTCTACGAATCTGAGCCGGGCCTGGACCGGGTTCAGATCTTCGACAAAAGAAGCCTGGTGGCCTTTGCCGACGGCGCTCAGCGGAGCGTGCATCCAGAATGGGACCTGGATGAGCATTACCGCTTCGTCTACGGGCTGGCAGAGGACGACCCGCAAGGGATTTGCTACTACCCACCCCGGCCCTCGCACTGGAAGCACTTCACTTATGACCAGGCGAGGCATTTCATCGAGGAGGTGGCGCCCGACCCCTCGACCCTGGTGCTGGTCGTCTTCGAGGGGGAGGAGGTCTACATCAGCCTGATCCTGGGGATTCGAGACCACAAGATCAAGCTGGTGAGCACCCTGGATACCCTGGTGCCCCTGGGGATTGGACCCAGGGTGAGCATGGCCGACCGCGAACGCATCCTGGAAGGCGTGGCCCAACGCTTCGACCAACCGTCCTTCTCCCTCTTCATTCAGCGGGCGGCCTTCGACGCCTGGCTGACGGCTGAGGACAAGGGAGCGGTCCTCCGACAGGCCATCGCTGAGGGAACAGCCGTCCTGGAAGCGGCCAATTTGAGCGCCCAGGCGCGGAATGGCCGTCATTCGTGACCAGAATCCGTGTCGGCAAGCAGCCTTTCCGCCTCCTCCAGAGCGGGCTTATAACAATGCGGCGGCCCGTCGCAAAGGGCCAGCTCCTTCGCCCGCTCTGCGTGTGACTGCGCCCCCTCAAAATCCCCGGCCTCCAGGGCCAGGCGGGCCAGGAAGTTGTGGATATCCGCCTGCTTAAGCCGATATTCGCAGCGCTCGGCGATGTCCAGGGCCTCCTGCGCCAGCTCGTGCGCCTCTGCCAGCAATTCCTGCTGCTCGCTTTGTGCGTAACGCAGCCGGGCGATCTCCAGCAGGATGTCCGGCTCGTAGTCTACCATGCTGATCGTGCGGCAGCGGGTCAGGGCTTCGTGGAGGTGCTTTTCCGCTTCCTCTAACTCCCC
The DNA here is from genome assembly GCA_034417895.1 of Anaerolineae bacterium. Lineage (GTDB taxonomy): Bacteria > Chloroflexota > Anaerolineae > CAZYHC01 > CAZYHC01 > DAOULT01. Next base: position 7,586 of record DAOULT010000182.1, read on the forward strand.
GCCTGCCCGCCGCGCCGCCCCCAGCAGCCATTCAACCCGGATGATGTCGCGCTCCCAGCGCTTGACATCCGCCAGCTCACGTGCCCGCCGGGCGACCTCCAGCGCCGCGGCCGGGTCGCCCAGTAGCAGAGCGCGGAGGGCGCGGTAGGCTTCATCCAGGCACACACCCTGGTCGTCGCCGGTTTCTTTCCAGTATTTCGTTGAGAGAGCCAGTTCGCGCTCCGAGT
>DAOULT010000183.1:0-4594 GCA_034417895.1 Anaerolineae bacterium
TCTTCGAGCACTACCCGTGCTTTGAAATCAGGTTTGAACTTTCGTCGCTTTGCCATTGTGTTCCCCCTTTCTTGGACTTATTTTACCTGAACTTTGGTAGGTGCCCAAATTTAGGGGTTCAGTACACTTGGTCGCCAAATATGCCCGCTGGAGGGACGAGCGCCAGGAATACCTGGATGAATTCGGCGCCCACCTGCCGCTCTACGCTTCGCCCTACGAGGAGACCACAGGTCGCGAGCGGGTCGATCTGCTGAAGACCATGCACGACACCCCCCGGCTGCTGGTGTTGGGCGAGCCAGGCATGGGCAAGACGGTAGCCCTGGAGAGGATGGTCTGGGAGGTCGCTGGCGCGGGCGAGCCGGTCGTGCCCATCTTCGTGCCCCTGATCTACTATCGCGGCAACCTCCTGGAGTGGGTGCGCACCGGGCTTCAAGAGGGCGGCGGCCTGCATTTCCCCGACCTGCGCGCCGTGGAAGCTTTCTTGCGGGCAACCCGCTGCTGGTTTCTGTTCGACGGGCTGAACGAGGTGCCGGGCGACCACCGCGACCAGGCCGTGAGTGAGATCGCCAGCGTGCTGCGAGCCTATCCTCGCCATTCAGCCGTGGTCACCAGCCGCTCCCAGGACGAGCTATGGCGCAGGCTGCGCGAGAAGGACGTTCCCGAAGCGGTGGTCATCCACGAGATCAGCCAGGCGCAGGTGGAGGAGTACCTGGCGGCCTGCCTGGGGCGGCCAGGTCGGGCGCTGTACGAGCGGTTGGACGAGCGGCTGCGGGGCCTGGTGCGCAACCCGCTGCGGCTGTGGATGCTGAAGGAGACGGCGGCCCAGGGCGGCGTGCCCCTGCCCACCAACCGCGGAGAGCTTTTTGCCAGTTTCGTGAAGACCCAGTTTGAGCGAGATAGAGCTAAGGTGGGGACTTCCATCCCTGCTGCGGTCAAGCGGGCGGGTCTGGCGCGGCTGGCCTTCGCCATGCAGGTCGAGCGTCAACTGTCCTGCTCCGTTCGGCAGGCGGTTGAGGTGATGGACGAGGCGGTATGCACTCAGGGCTACGGCGGCCAGGCAGTGGTGGACGAGGCCAAAGTCAACGGCCTGCTGGTGGGCGAGGAGCAGGTGCGCTTTCCTCACCAGTCGTTGCAGGAGTACTTCGTGGCCCTGACCCTGCGAGAGATGGTAGACGAGGAGGCAAAGCTACCTGGCTGGCGGCAGGCGTGGCGCAGGCTGCGGAGCCAACACCTGGCCCTGCGGGCACGAGACGACTGGTGGGCCGAGCCTTTCGTGCAGTTGGCCGGGCTGACGGGGCGCCCGTCATGGCTGGCGCGGGAGGTGGCCCGCGAAAACCCCTGGCTGGCCTACTGGTGCATGGTGGAGGGCCGGGCAGTAGATAAGAAGACGCGGCAGGAGGTGGAGACGCGCTCCGTGACCGCCCTGACCAGTACCAGAGTGGGCGAGCGGCGGCGGGCGGTGCAGGCCCTGGCCCAACTGGAGAACCCGCGCACCATCCCCCACCTGGTGACGGCCCTGGGGGATGAGGATGGCGAAGTAGTCAGGATGGCAAGGCGGGCGTTGGCGGGCATGGGTGAAGCGGCGGTGAAGCCGTTGCAAGAAGTGCTTCGACAAGATGATCTGCTTCTGCGCTTGCGAGCGGGGGGTGTGTTGCTAACTCTGGGTGTCGAAGAAGGGGTTAAGGAAGTCCTTGTAGAAGCCCTGGGGTTAGTATACATCCCGCCCGGCCCCTTCACTATGGGCAGCGACGATAGCGATGCCTTTGGTGACGAGAAGCCCGTTCACCAGGTGCACCTGGACGGCTATTGGATCGGGCGCTATCCGGTGACCAACGCCCAGTATGCTCGCTTCGTTGAGGCTGGAGGTTACGAGGAAAGGAAATGGTGGTCTGAGGAGGGCTGGAGTTGGCGGCAGGGAACGTATGACAGCAAAGCGCCGGGCTATCTGAAAGGCTGGCTGGCAGAGCGTCCGGCGGAGAAGCGTGACCGGCCTTTCTGGTGGGATGACCGTGATTGGGCCAATCCACTTTGTCCGGTGGTGGGCGTGAGTTGGTTTGAGGCTGTAGCTTACTGCCGCTGGTTGAGCGCCGAGAGCGGGCTGCAAGTGCGGCTGCCGACTGAGGCGGAGTGGGAGAAAGCGGCGCGAGGGACAGATGGGCGCAAATATCCCTGGGGGAACAACTGGGATCCGGAACGCTGCAACACGAGTGAAAGAGGCCCTGGACACACTACGCCTGTGGGTCAGTATTCTTCACCAAGCGACAGTCCTTACGGGGTGGCCGACATGGCCGGCAACGTGTGGGAGTGGACGAGCAGCCTTTACAAGAAGTACCCTTACAGGGCGGACGGTGGCCGCGAGGGCCCGGAGGCCGAGGGCGCGCGTGTTTTGCGTGACGGGTCGTGGAGCAGCCTTGAAAGGTATGCCCGCTGCGCCTCTCGCATCGTCTACGGGCCTGTCAGCTTCCTCAGCAGTGTCGGATTTCGCGTGCTGTCCCTGGCTCTGCCTTCTGAAAGCCCTTAAGCCCGCCGTCAGGCGGGTCGCCGCTGGCAAAATTGGCGAAACTCGCCTCCTGGACGAAGCTCCGCAGATGGACTTGACGGACTGGCTCTGTGGCGGTACAATGCACTATAATTAAAATTTATAGTGCATAGAGAGGCCAGAAATGAGCACCGACTTGACCACAACCGACCGCCAGGAGCCTGACCAGGGCGCTGTCGAGACGGCCCGCCAGTGGGCAGAGGAATGGATCGAGGCCCTGGACCTGGCCGGGGACACCAGAGCAGCCTACAAGCGGGGAGTAGAGAAGTTCATGGCCTGGCTCGACCAGGAGCGGTCAGGGGCGGTCACGGCGCAGGCGATCAGAAGGTGGCGCGATAGCCTGGCCGGCAGCGCGGCGACGGTCAACCTGTACCTGTCAGCGGTGAGACGGTTCTACACCTGGCTGGAGGAGCGGGCGGCCAAAAACGGCCAGGTATTCGTCAACCCGGCAGCCAACGTCAGTGGCCTGACCAGGCAGGCCACGACGAAGCGCCACAAGCGGGATGAATTGACGGTCGAGGAGGTCAAAACCGTGTTGGAGACCTGCCACCCGCATACCCTGGAAGGCGTGAGAGACCGGGCTATCCTGTCCCTGATGGCCTGCTGCGCCCTGCGAACGGTCGAGGTGCACCGCGCCGACGTGGGCGATCTGGAGGCCAGGAGCGAGCGGCTCATCCTGTGGATTCGAGGCAAAGGCCAGCCCGACAAAGGCGATTTCGCCGTCCTGAACTCCGAGGCGGAGGAGGCCGTGAGGCGCTGGCTTGCTGTGCGCCCTGGGCAGCCCGACGGCCCGTTGTTTGTGTCTCTCTCCAGGCGGACGGCAGGCGGGCGGCTATCCAGGAGCGCCATCAGGCGCATGGTCAAGGCTCGTTACAGACTGGCCGGGGTGATAGGGGACCGGAAGTCAACCCACAGTCTGCGGCACAGCGCCATAAGCCAGGTGGCGCAGGCGGGGACGCTCTTGCAGGCGCAGGCCCTGGCCCGGCACGCCGATCCGAAGACGACCATGATCTACTACCACGACCACGACCGTCTGGAGAACCCGCCGGAAGACCTGATCGACTATGGCTGACCACGCCCGCGCCGAGGCTCGGCCAGCACCAGGCTCTATTTGCAGCGCATCGCTGTTAGGCGGGGGAAGTACAGTGGGCGGATAGCTCGAAAGTTGGGGTTGTAGAGGGTATGGCTGAATGTTGGAACTGCGGGCGCAAAATTCCCGAAGGGGAAGTAAAGAAGGCATCTGTGCACACAGGGACAGGTTATGGCATGTATCCCCGGTTTTATTGTCGCCGGGTGAACCTCTGTCCCGAATGCTACGTTGAGCACAGAAGAAAAGCATTTCGGGGATGGCTTATCTAGGTTATCGTTTTGGTGCTGATATTCATTGCTGTCTTGGTATTGATACGTACATCGGGTTAAACCCTCCACCACGTTCGTGAGGGCGGCCTGCTTGCCCTGGGGCTAGTCCTGGAAATAAAAAGGAGGTGCACCATGCACAACCGCGTGTTCCTGATCAGCGTCATAGCCCTGGCCCTCTTCGCTCTCTCCTTGAGCCTGGCCCTGGCCCAAGAGCCAACATCCACCAGCACGCCCATACCGCAGACGATGCCCACGATCAACTTCACCTGGGCAGACTGGTGGACGACGATTTCGTCTTTGTGGTCACTTTGGCTTGTAAAAGTGGCGGTCATCATGGCCGCTGTTTTGATTGCGCTGGACGCTATCGCCGCGCGGCGGCGAAGTTGAGGTCGGTAATGTCACAAAGAGGGGCAGCCGACCCACCACCACCAGCCTGGCAGGAAGCGGCGCAGCGCATCGCGGCCGACTGCGAGGCCGCGCTAGTGGACAAGCTGGCCGGGCAGCCCGACTGTTTTATCGCCGAGGGCGAATTTGACACCATGCTCCTATGGCAAGCCATGCACGACCTGGCCGATGTGCTCACCCTGGCTAAAGCTGGTCGGCGGCTGGCAGAGAGGTGGCGATCTGTGTTGGCTTCTTACGAACGGTTTTGGATCGTCACCGACGCCGATGAGAAGGGTGAACGGGCGGCGGCCT
>DAOULT010000184.1:0-2423 GCA_034417895.1 Anaerolineae bacterium
GCCTACGTCTTCTCTCGGAACCAGGGCGGGACGAACAATTGGGGCGAAATGAAAAAACTGACCGCCAGCGACGGCGCGGCCTCTGACTATTTCGGCTATTCCGCGGCCCTCAGCGGGGACACCGTGGTGGTCGGGGCACATTGGGCCGACATCGGCGGCAACTCCAGCCAAGGCGCGGCCTACGTCTTCTCTCGGAACCAGGGCGGGGCGGACAATTGGGGCGAAATGAAAAAACTGACCGCCAGCGACGGCGCGGCCTCTGACTATTTCGGCTTTTCCGCGGCCCTCAGCGGGGACACCCTGGTGGTCGGGGCGCTTTCGACCGACGGCGGTGGCAACTCCAGCCAAAGCGCGGCCTACGTCTTCTCTCGGAACCAGGGCGGGGATGACAATTGGGGCGAAGTGCAAAAACTGACCGCCAGCGACGGCGCGTTCCTTGACCATTTCGGCTATTCCGTGGCCGTCAGCGGGGACACCCTGGTGGTCGGGGCGAATGCGGCCGATGTCGGTGGCCACGACGATCAAGGCGCGGCCTATGTATATCAGGCTCCCCTGCCCTCCCTGAGCATCAGCAAGGTCGCCAGCCCGGACCCGGTCCAGGCCGGCGGTCTGCTGACCTACACCCTGACTATCACCAACTCCGGCAGTGTAACCGCTACCAACGTGGTCATCACCGACGCCCTGCCCGCTAACACCACCTTCGTCTCGGCCAGCGATGGCGGGACGGAAACGAATGGTGTGGTAGAGTGGTCGGCGTCTGACCTGGCCGACGGGGACTCTATCAATCGTACTCTGGTGGTGGCTGTCTCCAGCGCTGCGGGCGACCAGGTCATCACCAACGAAACCTACGGGGCGCGCTGCGACGAGGTGCCCGCTCCAGTGTGGGGGGCGGCGGTGCAAACTACCGTTCCGCTGGCCCTCGCTATCAGCAAGTTCGACGACCCTGACCCGGTGGCGCCAGGCGGGGTGCTCAGCTACACCATCGTCGTCGCCGCCGCGAGCGGAACTGCCACTAAGGGGCTGGCAGACGGCTGGACAGGGTCGGGCGACACCATCCCCACCATCCCTACCATCCCTACCATCCTGGTGACCGATACTGTGCCCGCGAACACCACCTGCTGCGCCAGCATCGGGCAGGGCGGCACCCTGGTCGGGAACAAAGTGACCTGGTCGGGTCTGGAGATCAGCCCCACCCAGGGAGTGACCCTGACCTTCGCCGTCACGGTGGATACAAATGCCCCTAACGGCATGATCATCACCAACGACGATTACGGAGTGGCGTTTACCAGCACCACGGGCATGACCGTCACTATGGGCAGCGCGGTCACCACGACCGTCGAGAAAGAAGGCATCTACCTGCCGTTCATCAGGAAGTAGGATGCATCTCCAGGCTATATCTGCAAACCTGTAGTCAGTTTAGAAACGAAGGAGCCTCATCTACTCAGATGGGGCTCCTTTTTTCAACGTGGCTTCGCTCTTGCCAGGATAGGAGGAAATGAGGTATAATGAAGCCAGCAGCAAGAGACGAAGGAGCCTGACATGTCTGAGGTGGCCGCATTTTGACCGAAAAAAGCCCGAAAAGCGCTACCCCCCGCATCTGCGATTACGAGGGTTCGACCTACCGCGCCGATTTCTGGGAAGGGCGGGAATACGAAGACCTGGCCGAACGCCTGGCCCTCCAGAAGCTCATGCCCCCGCCAGGCGGGCGCCTGATCGACCTGGGGGCGGGCTTCGGTCGCCTGTCCGACTTCTACTCCGGCTACGACCAGGTGATCCTCCTGGACTACTCCCGCTCGATGCTCAGGGAAGCGCAGGAGCGCCTGGGGGCTGATTGCATTTACGTGGCCGCCGACCTCTACAACCTGCCCCTGAACGACGCCCTGTTCGACACGGCCCTGACGGTGCGCGTCCTGCACCACGCTCAGGACATCCCCGCCGCCCTGGGGGAGATACGACGGGTGATGCGCCCCGCTGGAGTCTACGTCCTGGAATACGCCAACAAACGCCATCTAAAAGCTATTCTGCGCTACCTGGCAGGTCGCCAGAGTTGGAGCCCCTTCTCGCCCGAACCGGTAGAGTTTGTGGCTCTCAACTTCGATTTTCACCCTGCTTACATGGAAGCCCGCCTCAACGAAGCGGGCTTTGCCCTCGAAAAACAGTTGACCGTTTCTCACTTCCGTGTGCCCCTGCTCAAACGCTGGATCCTCCCCCGTCATCTGGCCGCCCTCGACGGCCTGCTCCAATGGTCGGCGCCCCTCTTCAAGCTAAGTCCCAGCGTCCTGCTCAGAACCAGGGCCAGAGGAGAGCAGGCCAGAAGCCAGCCAGGCCAGGGCCTCTTCCGCTGCCCCCAGTGCCATAACCCCAACCTGACCCAGACGCCCCAGGCTTTGGAATGTCCAGACTGCGGCCAGCGGTGGGCCATC
>DAOULT010000185.1:0-3259 GCA_034417895.1 Anaerolineae bacterium
TTTGAGCAAGCCATAGTCATTGGACACGAGTTCTGGGATATTGTGGGAGGCCCAAATACATACGAGGAGTTGCTTGGAATTTATCAGGAGGTAGGACGTGATAAGAGCAAATATATGATTGATGCCCTGGCCTTCGGCTTCTAAGTAGATCACAAAAAATTCCTTTAACCTTTTTGGCCGACAGGTCTCGATTAAACGCCTACGAGGCAAAGCGGTCACTATTCTGAGCGGATTTAACGGAGCGCCCCGCGCCCGTCCGTTAAATCCGTTTTTTAGTCCCTTCTAATCTTGAGCCACGCTCGCCAGGAGGTTGAACCTGCCTGGTTCACAAAATAACCTTTGGTCATGGCTCTTTACATTTGGGCAAAAGTGTGGTATAATAGAAATAAGAGAGGAGTTGTTACTATAGTTTAAGAAAATTGAACCCAAGAGTTCAACCAGGTCGTCCTATAGCCTGTGGTAAAGAGGCCAGAGACGATTTTGGTCCTGACGAACCGTTTTATTTTCGCCTATTGGTTAATGAGGCGACCTTTGGTTCGACCACTTTACTTTTGGGCAAAAGCGTGGTATAATAGAAATAAGAAGAAGTTGTTACTATGATTTAAGAAAATTGAACCCAAGAGTTCAACCAGATCGTCCCACGGCCTGTGGTAAAGAGGCCAGAGACGATTTTGGCGGCTCCCCGGTGGCTCCAAAGCCAGTTGAAAGGAGGCAAATATAGGAAAATTGAAATCAAGAGTGCACCTGAGTCGTCCGCTGGCTGGCGATAAATAGACCATATACGATTTTGGTGGTTCCCTGGTGACTCCAAAGCTAATTGAGGAGGTAAATAGAAAATGAGAAAAAAGCTTGTCACCTATTTCCTGATTACCTTGTTGGCTTTTCTGCTGTCCGGCAGCGGGATAGTCCTGGCAGCGCCCCCACCCCAACAACCTCCACCTTATTCACCCTACCCATACTACCCCTGGGGATGGGGATACATTCCCTGGAGAGGATGCCCCTACATGAGCACGTGCCGCGCTACGCCGGGGCAGGATTCTGACGGCGACAGCGTGCCGGATTGGGTGGACAGGTGCTCCGGTACCACGCTGCAAGAGGCCGTCGATCAGTATGGTTGTCCGATAACTGCCCCTCCCGCACCGGGGCCGGACACCGACAACGACCTCGTACACGATGATTACGACTGGTGCGTTGGGCCAGGAGATCAGTCAACCCGGAATGTTGATACCGCCGGCTGCCCCACCGATGGACAGGGTGAGTACTGGTACAAGGTCCCCACCGGAGACTGGTGGTACAAGATTGCCCGGCGGTCGGGCGTTTGTCTGAAGAAGCTGTGGGAGGACTCACAGAATCGGCAATACACCGATCTATACAGCGGCCGCCCTTACTGCTGGTTGTACCCCGGTGACAAAGTATGGATTCCCCAACCCTGAGCCAGGAGCGGACGAAAACTTACAAAGCGGTCCCCCTTCCAGTCCGAAGGGGGACCGCTCTTTTTGCAGGTGGGGCCATGGGACACCCTGGACACTTCATAACTCAAATATCCAATCATCGACGCCCCGAGGATAGGACAAGATTTCATCCTCGGAGAAGAAAAGGGGAATCTCATAGTCAGCCGTGGCCGATGAATCTGAACCGTGCACCAGGTTACGGCCAATCTCCAGAGCGAAATCGGCCCGCATGGTACCCGGCTTCGCTTCGGCCGGATTGGTGGCGCCCATGGTGCGGCGCACGATCTCGATAGCGTTTCTACCCTCTATGACCATCACCACCACCGGGCTGGAAGTGATATATTTGATAAGTTTGGCAAAGAAAGGCTTGCCCTCGTGGACGGCGTAATGCCGCCTGGCTAACTCCGGCGTGATGTGCATCATTTTCATAGCCGCGATACGCAGCCCTCGCCGTTCAAGACGAGTAATGATCTCGCCAATCAGCATCCTTTGCACCGCGTCGGGTTTGATGATAACCAATGTCCTTTCCAAAATTCCCCTCTCCCGATCTAAAGTGTGGTCATCGCCCGTTTATAGGCTGTCAGAGCTTCCCGCAAGCGTCCATCCTTCATGTAGGCATCGCCCAGGAGATGATACCCCAAATGATGATCGGGCATTTCAGAGACGGCCACTTCCAGATCGCTGATAACCTCATCGAGCAACTCGCCAGAATCGACGAGCTTTCCGTAATGCTTGAGCGCTTTTTCATAGTCGCTTTCTTCAAAGTAGGCTCGGGCCAAAGTCAGACGGGCTTCATGGTCAGTCGGGCGGGAGGCCAGCCTGGCCTCGTACACCTCTGCCAGAAAAGGCTCCTCAACCGGAGCAACGATTTCCTCTCGCAAAATCTCTTCTTCGGCAGGCGCTACCTCCTCTTCCAGAGCCGTAACCGCTTCTTCAGGGTATACCTCTTCAGCAGGCGCTACCTCCTCTTCCAGAGCCGTAACCTCTTCTTCAAAGTACCACCCCTCTTCAATAACTGCGCTGACAGGCCATTCCACTACTTCCTCAGGAACCTCAGATTCGGGAAGCGTCTCTTCAGACAGAAACTCCTCCTGAAGTTGCAGCATCCATTCGGGTACTTCTTCTTCCTCTTCAGCTTCTTCAGCTACGGCGGCAGCGACCTCCTCCGTCGGAAGCTCCACCGGTTCCTCTATCACCGCCGCGCCGACCTCCACAAAGGCTGGCTCTACAACAGGAGCAGGAGCTTCCAGTTCTGGTTTTTCTCTCGCCAATGGCTCCTCTCCCACCTCTTTCTTCAACTGTACTAACCAATCAGGCATCATCTCTTCTTCTAATAATGCTGGTTTTGCATCAGGAGGGGTTACCTCCTCAGCACTCGGCGCCTCTGGAGAAACCCCCGTTAATTCCTCAGCGACGGTTTCTAACTCCTCGGAGATTTCCGGTTCCTCTGCTATTTCCTGCCTCAGGCGCAACAACCAATCGGGGGCCTCTGGCGGTCTCATTTCAGCCGCCTTTTCGAGGCGAGGAGGAACCAACTCTTCTTCACTGACTTCGGCTTCTGAGGGAGCCAATGCCTCAGCCGTAAGGGCCACTGCTCCTTCTTCCTCAGGCAGCAAACTCTCCAACCCCTCTTCTTTCAACAACCGCATCCAATCCGGTATCTCCTCTTCCTCGACCTCCACCTCCTCAACTACCGCCGCCGCCGCCAGCGGCCTTGACGGTACTTCCTCTTCCTCCAGACCCTTGTAGGCCAACTCTTCCTCCAGCCTGGCCCTCTCCCCCGGCGATAGCTCCGCCTCCATTGCCAT
>DAOULT010000186.1:0-63178 GCA_034417895.1 Anaerolineae bacterium
CCCTGAGATCCAATCATAAATGGCTATTCGCCACCAGCAAAATCGGGAGCGGGGCCGCGTTTTCCCGGGAGACTGCTTCCACTCAGAAACTAGCCTTATGCATCCTCGAAATCTTAGGTTTCGTTCAAATACATCACCACCTCCTCCTTTAGAGCGCGGACGGGGCGTTCGATGTAGACATTTTCTATGGGCTTACTTCATTGAGTGGGGTTTTAAGGCTGGAGCGTAAAAGGGGCGTTCAATGTAGGGGGTTCTGTGGGCTAACTTTGCTGTGGTTATGCAGGATTTTAAAACCACCTGCGTCTTGAACTGATATGTGACACTTGCTCTCTATTATACCACAAAAATTCTCCGTTAGCAATACCTTTTTGGTTATTTTTTGGTAAAAAATTTGGTTACAGAACTTACGTTCTAATGCGTTTCCCCACGCGCCCCATAACTTTTGACTTTCGACCACGAGCATGGTATACTCAGGAGCGTCTGGGGACATCTGGCTTAACGTGGAGGAGATGCGGATGAGCAACAAGAAAGAACTGCGCATCGGGCTGGTGGGCTATGGCTTCATCGGCAAGGTGCACGCTTACGCCTATCGCACCCTGCCCTTTTACTACGACCCCTTTCCGGTCAAGGTCAGGCTGGTGGGGGTCTGCGCCGCCAGCCAGGCCAGCGTGCAGAAGGGAATCGAGCAGGCGGGCTTTGAATTTGGCACCACCGATTACCGCCAGTTGATAGCCAGGGACGACATCGACGTCATCGATTGCTGCCTCCCCAACCACCTGCACAAGCCGGTGCTCATCGAGGCCATGCGGGCCGGCAAACACGTCTACTGCGACAAGCCCCTGGCTATGAACCTGGCCGAGGCGCGGGAGATTCTGGCCGTGGCCCAGGAGAGCGGGGTCAAGCACCAGATGACCTTCGAGTACCGCTTCATCCCGGCCATGATGCGGGCCAGACAGTTGGTGGAGGAGGGCCTGCTAGGCGACATCTTCAGCTTTCGGGCTGCCTACCTCCATTCGGGCTACATCGACGCCAGCCGCCCCCTCACCTGGCGGACAGACCTCAAGCGGGGCGGCGGGGGAGCGATCTTCGATCTTGGCTCTCACGTGCTGGATTTGACCCGTTTCCTGCTGGGCGATTTCCAATCCGTCCAGGCCACGACCGAAATTTTCATCAAGGAGCGCCGCCTGGCCGACCAGCCCGACAAATGGGGCAAGGTGGAGGTGGATGACCTGGCCCTGATGTTATTGCGCCTGAAGGGGCGAGGACTCGGCACAGTGGAGGCCAGCCGCGTGGCTACCGGCAGCAACGACGAGCTGCGCCTGGAAATTCACGGCAGCCAGGGGGCCATCTACTTTAATTTGATGGAACCCAACTGGCTGTGGGTCTACGACGTGCGGGCCGAAAGCCAACCCATAGGCGGGCGGCGGGGCTTCACCAAAATCGAGACCACCCAACGCTACCCCAGGCCGGTGGCGCTGCCCTCGCCCAAGTTCACGGTGGGCTGGATGCGCTTCCACGTCGCCAGCCAGCACGATTTTCTGACCAGCATCGTCGAGGATCGGCCCACGTCTCCCGGCTTCGAGGATGGCCTTAAGATACAGGAGGTTATGGAAGCCGCTTACCTCTCGGCCAGAGAAGGGAGGTGGGTGAATCTGCCTTTGGAGGAGTGAATGTAGGAGCGAAGAGGAATGCAAAGGAGGAGTGAAGGATGGGTACTGCTTATGTCTATGATCCCATTTTCCTGGAGCACAACCTGCCGGGGCATCCTGAGAACAGGGAACGGCTGGTGGTGACCATGCGCCTGCTGGAGGAGCAGGGCGTGTCAGGTAAAATGCATCTCCTGTCGGCCACGCCTATCTCTGTGGAGCGTCTGACCACGGTGCATAGCCCAGACTACATCGATATGGTGCGACAGATGGCCGAGAGAGGCGGGGGGCACCTGGACCCCGACACTTACGTTTCTCCCCGCTCCTACCAGGCTGCTCTTCTGGCGGTCGGGGGGCTGGTTCAGGCGGTGGAAGCGGTGCTGGACGGAGAAGTTGACAACGCCTTCGCCCTGGTGCGGCCCCCAGGCCACCATGCCCTGCCCAGACGAGGTATGGGCTTCTGCATCTTTAACAACGTGGCGGTGGCTGCCCGCCTGGCCCTGAGAGAACGTAAGCTCTCGCGGGTGCTGATCGTCGATTTCGACGTGCATCATGGCAATGGCACCCAGGAAGTCTTCTATAAGGAGGCCGACGTTTTTTATTTCTCCACTCACCAGTATCCCCATTATCCGGGCACGGGCCAGTGGCAAGAGATCGGGCAGGGCGAGGGGAAAGGCTACACGGCCAACGTCCCTTTGCCGGGTGGGGTGGGAGACGAGGGCTACAAACGCATTTTCGACGAATTTCTCTACCCCCTGGCCGAGCGATACCGTCCCCAACTGATCCTGGTCTCGGCCGGCTACGATGCTCATTGGGACGATCCTCTGGCTGCCATTATGCTCTCGGTGGCCGGTTACGCCCGTCTGGCTCGCACCCTTAAGGACATGGCCGACGACCTGTGTGGAGGCCAGATCGTCTTCACTTTGGAGGGAGGCTATAACCTGGAGGTGCTGTCCCACGCCGTGCTGGCGACCTGTCGGGTGCTGCTAGGAGAAGGAGAAGAGGCAGTCCTCGATCCCTTTGGCTCTTCGCCGCGGCCCGAACGCCCCATCGATAACCTTATCGTCCAACTCAAAGGGCTTCATCGCCTGGTGTAAGGGAGGCGATAAATTGAAACTGACGATATCCCTGGCTCAGATAGAAGTTGTTCCCGGCCAGCCGGAGGTCAACCTGGGCAAAGGGCGAGAATGGATCGCCGAGGCCAGACGACGCGGCTCAGACCTGATCGTCTTTCCTGAGCTGTGGACTACCTTCTTCGACTTGGAAAAGGCCAGCCGATACGCCGCCCCCCTCGACCAAGGCCCCTTCGTCCAACTGGCCGAGATGGCCCGCGAGTACAGCATCTACGTCACCGGCTCCCTTCTTTCCAAAGAAAATGGCCGTTATCTCAACACCGCTCCCCTGTTTTCTCCCACCGGCGAGCGCCTGGGACGCTACAGCAAAATCCACCTCTTCAGCATGATGGAAGAGGACAGATATCTGACGGCCGGGCAGACCACGCCCCTTTTCGACCTGCCCTGGGGCCGGAGCGCCATCGCCATCTGCTACGATGTGCGCTTCCCGGAACTGTTCCGCAAGTACGCGTTGGCCGGAGCAAAGATCGTCTTCCTGCCTGCCGGGTGGCCCCATCCCCGTCTGAGGCATTGGCAAACCCTGCTGCGGGCGCGGGCCATCGAGAACCAGATGTTCATCGCCGCCTGTAATCACGTGGGCCGGGATCAGGGTCTAAAGTTCTTCGGCCACTCAGCCATCTACGATCCGTGGGGCGAAACAGTGGTGGAAGCGGGCGAGGTGGAAATGCTCCTCACCGCGCAGATCGACTTCGATCTGGTCGAAGAAGTGCGCCAGCGGATGAAGGTCTTTGCCGACCGGCGGCCAGACTTTTATTAGACTTCTCTGATTTAAGCCACAGAGTGCACAGGGAACACAGAGAAAGAGGATTTTCCTCTGAGCCCTCCGTGTCCTCTGTGGCTGATAAACCATGGTAGCGAACTCCGCGCCCTCGGCGGTGAGAAAATAATCAACATGGAGATTGGCAATGGAACAGGGTTACATGGAAGAAGATTACGAGGATGTGGGATATAAGATCGTGGCCCGCGTGATCAGCCAGAAGGGGGTTTGTGCCGCCGGTCACCGGGTGGGCGATACGGTGGTTTTCGATGGGCGGACGGTAGAGGGCAAGGTTTGTATTCACGCCTTGTACAGTTTTCTCCCCAAGGTGTTCGCCATGCGCTACGGGGCCGAATTCCCCTGGCTCAAAGACAGGGACGCGTCTACCCACGCCTGCCCTGACGCCTTCAACCCGGTGGTTTTCGAGATCAGGCGACTCAGAGAGTAGTCAGGACATTAGGTGCCCGGCACTTTTGGAAGCAGATATGACCGCAGACCCTTCGGGTTTCTAAAACCCAAAGGGTCGGCGGTCACACGCACCGATGAAACCAACTGCTTTCATAACTAGTGCCAGGCACCTACCAAAGATTTTGACCTGGCCTGATGCGTTATCTATTTAGACTGGCTCTCCGCAACCTGTGGATCCGAAAAACGCGCACGGTGCTGACCACCCTGGGCATCGTTCTGGGCGTGGCGGCCATCGTTTCCATAGCCATTACCCGCCAGAGCGCCATCGACTCGGTAGATAATGTCTTCCGCGAAGTAGCCGGGGACGCCGATATCACCATCAGCAACGCCGTGGAAGAGGAAGCCTTCAAGCAGAGGATCCTGACCAAAGTGCAGGATTTGCCCGATGTGAAGCGGGCTGCTCCTCTCATCAGGTTGCTAACTCTGCCCACCTCCGAGGTGGACAACTGGCAGCTCGATGGGGCCATACTCTTCACCGGCATGACCCTGTACGGCCTGGACCCCGCCCTGGAAAAAGCTCCTGTCAGTCATTCTTCATCCCCGGCGTCCTCGTATGAAGACGATGCGGTGCACCCTTACCGGCTGAGCGCCGGACGACCGCTGGAGGAGGCGGGCCGGGAGAAGTTCCCCATCCTTCTGGGCGAGACATACGCCGCAGAGCTGGAGCTGGAGGTGGGCGATCATCTGGAGGTGATCGCTCCCGAGGGGACAGCCAGGTTCACCATCGTCGGGCTGCTGGCCCAAGAGGGTCTGGCGGCGGCCAACCAGGGCCAGGTAGCCATCGCTCCCCTGAAAGCGGTGCAAACGGCCTACGACCTCAGGCGCCAGGTGCATCAGATCGACGTCGTTCTCCGGCAGGGGACCGATGCAGACCTCGCCCGGCGCCTCCTGGCCGACCAGTTAGGGCCGGAGTACAGCGTCACTTTTCCGGCGGCCAAAGGCACGATGGTGGGCCGGGTGCTGGAGTATTTCGAGATCAGCATGGGCCTGTTGGGCGTCCTGGCTCTTTTTGCCGGGGCGTTTCTTATTTATAATACTTTCGCCATGACCGTAGTGGAACGCACCAGGGAGCACGGTCTGATCCGAAGCCTGGGCGTGACCTCCGGCCAAATCATGGCTCTCCTGCTGGCCGAGGCTCTGCTGCTGGGCGGTTTCGGCTCCACCCTGGGGCTATTTTTGGGGCCGGGCCTGGCCTATTTCTCGCGCGGCGTGCTGGAGGAGCTGGTCAGAGACGATCTCAGAAGTTTCACCCTTTCCCCCGGCCAGTTCATCCCCGGCCTGCTGACGGGCCTGTCAGTGACCCTGGTGGCTGCTCTGTGGCCGGCCTGGCAGGCCAGCCGCGTCTCGCCCCTGGCGGCCGTCCGTTCCCGCCATCGGCGAAGAGGAGCAGGAGGTCGCAGGCGCTCTCTTTGGCGTCTCCTGGGCCTGGCTTTGGTCATTACCTCCCTGGCCCTCCTTTACAATTCAACCATCACCAACCTGCTGCGCCGCTTCATGTCCGACGCCGCCATGCTTCAGGGGGGGCTATTCATCTTCATCGTTGGTACGCTCCTGTTGCTGCCCACCACTGTTTCCGCGCTGCAAAGGCTGTGGCGACCTTTTATCGCCCTTCTCTACGGGCGGGAGGGCAAAATAGGCAGCGACAACGTCCGCCGTGAAATGGGCCGCACCATGTCCACCACCGGCACCCTGATGCTGGGCCTGATCATGTTGATCTCACTTAATATCTGGACGACCAGCTTCCGGGCGCGCTTTACCGAGTACATAGACGAAGTAGCCAACACCGACCTGATAGTTGTTTCGCCCTCCCCGATGCCTTACCGCAGGGTGGGGCGGACCATCGCCTCCATAGAGGGCGTAACCGAGGTCTATCCCGCTCGCTATCTGCCCACCACCCTGACTCTTCAAAACGGCCAAGAAATCGACCCTGTTTTCCTGGCCGTCTCTATTCCCCGTTACCTGGACGAGAAGGCTAATTTTATTTTCAGCGACGAGCCGAGAGACGTTAAAGCTGCTCTGAGAGCGATGGAGGACGGCCAGGCCCTCCTGGTTTCCTCCTTCCTCAGCGAGCGCCATAACATCCAGATCGGCGACCGGGTGTTTCTCAGAACGGCCCGTGGCGATAAAGAGTTCGAGGTGGCAGGGGTAGAGATCGACTTCACTGCTCTGGGCAACGTGGTGGTCGGGTCCTGGTCCACCCTGAAACGGGATTTCCGCCTGAAAGAGGCCAGCCTGATCGACGTTATAGTGGCCGAAGGGGTGAACCTGGACGAGGTGGCAGACCGCATCGAGAAACGCCTGGGCACCCGCTACAATCTCAATGTGGAGGACATCGAACATTTCAAGGAGCGCAACCTGTCCAACATCAAGCAGTTTGACCAGATCAACAACATGATGCTCTTCATTGCCCTGCTCATCTCCGCCCTGGGGGTGACTAACACCCTGTTGATGAACATCCTGGAACGCCAACAGGAGATCGGCACGATGCGCGCTCTGGGCATGACCCGCTTTCAGGTGGGCAGGATCATCCTGTCCGAAGCGGGCACGGTGGGGGCCATAGGCGGGACGTTGGGCATCGTGGGCGGGCTTATCCTGTCGCGGGCCTTTCTGCACGTGCTGGGCACCCTGAGCGGCTATCCCCTGGATTATTTCGTCCCCGCCTTTGCCATAATCTCCAGCCTGGTCACCGCTCTGCTGGTGCCCAATCTGGCTGCTCTGTGGCCGGCCCAGGTGGCCGCCCGCACAGATATGATTACCGCCCTGAAAGAAGAAAGGGGAGGATAGCCATTTTTGACTTCGAGGGCCTTATCTGCTACAATGCAAGCCGTGAAAAGCAGAGGAGCGAAGCGATGAAACCCACCTGGATAAAAGCGCTGGCCTTAACGATGTTGCTGATTCAACTGGGGCTGCTCCCTGCCCTGGCTCTGGCCCAGGCCCCACACCCTCAATCCCCTGACGTCATTCACGTTGTGCAGCCGGGCGAGACCCTTTTCGCCATCGCCCAACGTTACGGGACGACCGTGGAGGTCCTTGTCGCCGCTAACGACATCGAAAACCCCGGCCTGATTAACCCCGGCCAACGCCTGGTCGTGCCGCTTCCCTCTCCCACTCCTACCGCCACGCCGCTGCCCATAGGGTCCCGCATCCACGTGGTTAAGCCGGGCGAGACTCTTTTTTCCATCGCCCAACGCTATGGAGTAACGGTGGCCGTTTTGAGCCAGGCCAATGGCATCATGGACCCCGTTATCCTCGGCGTCGGCCAGCAACTCATCATCCCCGAGGATAATTTCCTCCCCACGGCCACGCTGCTCTCGGCCAGCGCGGCCCTGACCGTGACCCTCAAGCCGGCCCCGGTGATCCAGGGCCAGACCCTCGTGGTCGAGGTGGCGGCCCGACGTTCACTGACCGTCACCGGCCAGGTAGCCAATCGCTCCCTGGCTTTCGCGGACGAAGGTGGACGGCGCTATGCTCTGCTCGGCATCCCGCTCTGGACCTCTCCCGGCCCGCACGCCGTGGAGTTGACGGCCCTCGATAAGAGCGGCCATACCACCATTTTGACCGGCACCTTGCCGGTGGTTGGCGGGCTTTTCTCCCGGCAGGATATCACCCTGCCGGCGGATCGTCTCCCTCTCCTCAAGCGGGACCTGAACATCTTCGAGGACCGACGGCTGACTTTGCTCTGCGGTCATTTCAGTCCCCGCCGCGCCTGGCGAGGATCCTTTATGGTCCCCATACCCCATGCCCCGGTCATCTCGGGCTTTGGGGGCTACCGCTCCTACAACGGCGGTCTGCTGCGCAGCCGTCACGCCGGCCTCGATCTGCGAGGCGCGGCCGGCACGCCCGTGATGGCCGCTGCGGCCGGCCGCGTGGCCTGGGTCGGCCTGCTGGCTATAAGGGGCCACACCGTGATCGTCGATCACGGATGGGGAGTATATAGCCTTTACTGTCACCTGTCCCGCGCAGACGTTGAGGCGGATCAGGCAGTGAAAAAAGGCGACGTGATCGGCGCGGTGGGAAACACTGGTCGCTCCACCGGGCCGCATTTGCATTGGGAGATGCGCGTGGGCGGAGTGTGCGTCGATCCCCTGCAATGGACTCAGCAGTTGATACCGGGCTAGACTGGCTAAAAAATGGGCCTGGCACTCTGAAAGCAGATATGACCGCCGACCCTTCGGGTTTCTAAAACCCAAAGGGTCAGCGGTCACTGTGAATTTTTTATCAGTGGGGAAGACGGCTATTCTTTGCCGTCGTCACCCGCCTCCAACCATGAAAGCGCTCCCTGCACTGCAATAGAAGCGTATCCTTTCCGTCTGGCCAGAAGATATGGTGACGGAGTCAGAGACGGTCCCTGAACACTGCCCCCCGGTGACGGTGGCGGTAAAGCTATAGGTGCCGGGCGGGATATTCTCCCAGTACGAGGTGCCTGGCCCAAAAGTCCTGGTCCCCAACCCTGAGAGGGTGAAGGTCAGTGTGCCGCCGGTGTCGTTGACGATTTCCAGCCGGCCGGGAGATGGCTCTTTCCTGATGAACGGCAGGAAGGTGCTCGGCGTGGGCGTGTTAGTCGGCGTCGGTGGCGTGCCCGTGATGGTCGGCGTGGTGGTCGATGTCGGTGGTGTTTCCGTGGTGGTGGCCGTGTGGGTCGGGGTGGCGACGTCCACAGTCCAGCCCATATCCTTAAGGATTCCGCGCACGATAGGTCCTGGATCGTGATTGGCCTCCGCCATGCCCCCAACGGGCGTCATCAGGGCGTTAGGGGTCCCGTTGTAGGTATTCTCATCGAGGTGGGAGTAGCTGGAGCCTGTTTCCCACGTGGAGGGCGCGTATAGTTTGGGAGGATTACCGCCCGCCGCCGCTACTGCGTTTGCGCCGTTAAAGAAGAGGTTGTTGCTGAGTAACTGGTTTGCCAGCGCCACGGAGGGATTAGCGAACAGGCTGGTATCGATGAGACTTTGGTTGTAGCCATTTATGGCGAAATGGTCGTAGATCATGGGCGCTCCTGTGCCAGACCCCCAACTGCCCTGGCCGTATGCGTCTACGTTCATAGTACCGAGGAACCCCAGGCCGTGGCAAATTTCATGCGTGACTGTGGTCACAAGGTCGTATTGGCCGGCGGGCGTCTGGCCGTCGGTGCCATAGTACCAGTTCATGTCACTGTTAAATGAGGCATTCATGTCGGGGTTTCCAGGATCAAGGTCAGACCCGGCCAGCTTGTTAGCCAGCGCTATGGCATACCACGTGTTGGAACGTGTCGCACCAGTAAAGTTGCGGGCATAGTTTGCCGCTCCACACTGGCCGAGAATATATTGGCCCAACGGCTTCCACTCGGCGTTGATTACGATCGGCACCGAGGAGGTAACCTGGGTCTCCCAGATATCTACCGCGTGCTGGAAAGCAGCCTGGGCATTGGAAGCCCAACTCCCAACCCAATTTACAGTGATCGTTGCGGTTTTGACGCCTACCTCGAATCCCTCAGGAGGCGGCGTATATGAGAATACATTAGCATCACCCGCCCGAAAGACCGCGAATATCTCGGCTCCAGACATCAACTCTGGACCCTGCGACACCGCGCTTGAGCCAAAACTCAGGAATGCCAGACTGAGTAGAATGATTATGACCACAAACAGGTTTGTGGCTCTCCTCTGAGTGAGGTTGTTCATCTTGCTTCCTCCTTAACTTATTGAGGTGAAATAATCACAGTTCAGTATAGATCAACCCTGGCGGCGGTATCCCCCAGATGAGTTTGCCCCCGCCTGACCAGATGGCTCTAATGAGCCAGAATATTTTGTTTTGATCGACAAACCTCCTTTTCACTTTTGTGAAAAAACCTCAGACGCTTTTACCACGTACTATCTATATAATAGCTGATTTTGCCAGAAAAGGCAAATAAGTTTCCGTGCAACAGTGTTGCAAATTGCCTTTTCTGACCATTTGCATCGCTTGCAGGCGAATTCCCAAAAAGGCCCGAATGTGATATAATCGTGAGCATGGCCGTACCAGGGGCAATACACCTAACCTATTTTCCATATTAAAGGAGGTTTTTGACGATGAGCAGACATCTCAGAGCAGTTAGCGTCTTCATTCTGGTGAGCATTTTGAGCCTGAGTCTAGCGGGGAGCACCTCGGCCGGCCCGCCTGCTCAAGCTCCCTCCCCGCAGGAGGTCTTTGCCCGGATGCAGCAAGAGGCCGATGGGGAGTTGGAAATCTACTGGAACCCGGATACCGGGGTGCCTGACTTCCTGAGAGGCGCCATTCCCACCGACGTTTCAGCCGCCGAGGAGGGCGACCCCGAGATGGTAGCCCGCTCCTTCTTCGCTTCTTACGGGAAACTCTACCGCCTGGCCGACCCAGAGACGGAATTGGCTCTGAAGCAGGTGGAGAGCGACGACCTGGGGATGACTCACGTGTGGTTCAGGCAGGAGCACGAAGGGGTCAAGGTCTTCGGCATGGAGCTGGCCGTGCACCTCAACGGGGGAAACCAGATAGTGGCCGTCGGCGGCCAGTATCTACCGGATATCGACCTTTCTGCCCGGCCCGATGTCCCGGTGGAGACCGCCATCGCCACGGCCAAAACCGACCTGGGCGATGAGGAGGCCGAGCTATGGGAGGCGGATACAGAACTGGTCTTCCATCGGGGCTTCGACGATGAGCAGTATCACCTGGCCTGGAAAATGAGGCTGCTTTCGGACGACCCGCCGGGCGAGTGGATGTACTTCGTGGACGCCCACAGCGGGGCGGTGGTCGACAGGTACAACGATCTCAGGGACGCCCTCGACCGCCGGATTTACGACCTTGAGCACGGGACCACCTTGCCTGGCACCTTGAAACGGGCCGAGGGTAGTGCGGCGACGGGCGATCTCAGCATAGACGATCTTTACACCCACCTGGGGACGGCTTATAGCTACTACAACTCTCGCTGGGGCCGCGACAATTACGACCAAAAAGCGACGACCCTCACCAAAGCCAGCGTGCATTATAGCACCAACTACAACAACGCCTACTGGAGCCCCAGCAGCCAGCAATTTGTTTTCGGCGACGGCGACGGGGTGACGTTCAGCGCCCTGGCCCGCGATCAGGACGTGGTAGTCCACGAGTACACCCACGCCGTGACGGGGAACGAGGCCAATCTGATCTACCAGGATCAGTCCGGGGCTTTGAACGAAGCTTTCTCGGACATCTTCGCTGCTATGGCGGATCCGGACGACTGGACGATAGGCGAGGCTTCTTACCTGCCCTCGCCCGGCTACATGAGAAGTCTGGCTGACCCCACTCTGGGGGGGCAGTATAATGCCGACGACCCTATGAACAGCCAGGGGCTACCCGGTCACATGGATCAATACGCCCATTTGCCTACGGCCCTGGACAATGGCGGGGTGCACATCAACATGGGCATCCCCAGCAAGGCAGCCTACTTAATTGCCCAAACCATAGGTCGAACCAAGGCAGAACACATTTTCTACCGCGCTCTGACCGAGTACCTGACCCCCTCGTCGGGTTTTAGTTCCTTTAAGCTCTCTTCGTTCCAGTCTTGCGCCGATCTGATAGGTCCCACTTTGGGCATCACCACCACCGATTGCAATTACGTGCGGGATGGGTTCGCGGCGGTGGGCATAGGGGGGAAAACCTCACAGACGCATAAGGTGCAGGTGCCCGTCGTTTTGAGGAACTACATGCCGCCGATAGGGGCCGGCATTTACGGTCGGGTGACTATACCTTGCGACGGCGGCGCTGGTTGCGCAGTCA
The DNA here is from genome assembly GCA_034417895.1 of Anaerolineae bacterium. GTDB lineage: Bacteria > Chloroflexota > Anaerolineae > CAZYHC01 > CAZYHC01 > DAOULT01. The sequence goes on from DAOULT010000186.1 coordinate 11,745, forward strand.
ATCTGGCCCTGCGCTACTACAATGGATCAACGTGGTCAACCAGGAACACAGCCAGTACCGATACCTATGGCCGCTATCTGTTCACCGACGTCCTGGGCCTGGGAACGGGAGAAACGTATTACGTGCGCTACGGGCCGAACACTACCACCTCCGGCCGGCTATACTACTGGTGGGCCGATTACATTCAGAGCTATACTGCCGGCGACGCCCTATGGGGCACCGACTTCGACCTGACCGACGTCACCTTGGTAGAGCCGTCTTCGGGATCAATCGTAGCCACGCCCTTCACCTTCTCCTGGCAGCGGCGGAATCTGCCCTCGGACCTCTACTATCAGGTTCGGCTGCTGGATAGTGACCAGGAAACCGTCCTTTGGGAATCTCCGCTCATTCCCGCCCGAAGCAGTTACACCTTGGACTCCAAACCGAGCGGCCTGGTGTCGGGTAGACAGTACTATTGGGACATCAAGGTGTACGGGATGAGCGGTTACGGCGTATCCTACGCCCTCAGAAGGATCATGTTTAAGACTGCCTCCGCAGCAGACTCTGGGGTGTTGGAGCCCGGCGCTCTGCCTGACGAAGCCCACCCTCCCATAGACCAGGATTAATTCCGGGGCCTGGCGCTACTTATGAAACCAGCCAACACGGATTTTGGTCACGGATGACACGGATTGGGCCGTTGTGAACGAAGGCCGGTCCGTGAAATCCGTGTCTGCTCATTGGATTAAGGAGGTACATAGATGCAAGATCGTGATTACGACGTGGCCTGTGTGGGGATTCTGGTGGCCGACATGTTTGCCTCGCCGCTCTCGGATCTTCCAAAAGAAGGCGAGCTAAGGATCGTGGATGAGATCTATCCCGACACCGGCGGGTGCGCGGCCAACACGGGCGTCTCGCTGGTCAAGCTGGGGGGCCGGGTGGCCCTGATCGGGAAGGTGGGCGACGACATCTTTGGCGAATTCATCGTCAAGGATATGACCGCCAGGGGGTTGGACGCCCACGGGGTGAGGGTCTCGCAGACGATGCCCACCTCCAAGACGATGATCATTACGGTCATGGGGCAGGATCGCCGTTTCATCCACGTCATCGGGGCCAACGCCGACCTGAAGCCCGAAGACGTTGACCTGGACATGGTGGCCCGCAGCCGGGCGCTGTACGTGGGCGGCTTTCTGGTGCAGCCCAGACTGGATCAGACAGCCCTGCTTGAGCTTTTCAAGTTCGCCAAAGATAAGGGGCTGCTGACCATCCTGGACGTTATCGTCCCTTCCGGCGGCGATTACGACGTGGAGAGCACGGTGGGCCAGGCTCTCCCCTACACCGACGTTTTCCTGCCCAACGACGACGAGGCCGCCCTGCTGACCCACCAGGAAGATCCGCTGGAACAGGCTCGCCTTTTCCTGGAGCACGGCTGTCAAACGGTGGTCATCACCAGGGGCGAGAAAGGGGCGGTGCTCAGAACCAGAGACCAGATCATGAAAGCGCCGGCCTTCCAGGTGGAGGTGGTCGATCCTTCCGGGGCCGGCGACGCCTTTGACGCCGGTTTCATCTGGGGCATGTTACAGGGTTGGGACCTGCGCCGCACCCTGGAGTTTGCCGCCGCCACCGGCGCGTCGGCCTGCCTGAAACTGGGGTGCACGCCCGGCGTCTTCACCATGGAAGAGGCCGCTGCTTTTCTGGAGAAAAATAAACTGAACATTGAGGTTATTCATGGTTAAAGGACTTTCTAACGAGAAACTGATCGAGATGTACCGGCGGATGCTGCTCATCCGCCATTTTGAGGATGAAGTCAAATCCCTCTTCCTGCAAGGCCAGATGCCAGGCACCATCCACCAGAGCCAGGGCCAGGAAGCCACCGACGTAGGGGTGTGCGCCACCCTGCGAGACGAAGACTTCATTACCTCCACCCACCGCCCTCACGGCCATTGTGTCGCCAAGGGCATTTCCACTAAAAAGGCTATGGCCGAGCTTTTTGCCCGGACGACGGGCTGTTGCCAGGCCAAAGGCGGCTCGATGCACATGGGCGATGTGAGCGTGGGGATCATCCCGGCCATTGCCATCGTGGGCGGAGGCATTCCCATCGCCGCCGGTTTGGGCCTGGCCTTCAAGATGCGCCACACTGATCGGGTGGCGGCCTGTTTCTTCGGCGATGGGGCGGCCAACGAGGGCGCCTTTCACGAGGGGGTCAACCTGGCGGCCATCTGGAAGCTGCCGGTGATCTTCGTCTGCGAGAACAACCAGTACGCCGCCTCCACCCCGGTCTCTCTGAGCTTTGCCATCCAGGACATCGCTGAACGGGCCGCAGCTTACGGCATCCCCGGCGTGGTGGTGGATGGCAACGACGTGCTGGCCGTCTACCAGGCGGCCCAGGCTGCCGTCGGGCGGGCGCGGGCCGGCCAGGGTCCTACCCTGCTGGAATGCAAGACCTATCGGCGGGGGGGACACTCCCGCAGCGACCCCGGCCACTATCGGCCCTCGGAAGAGGTGGAAGACTGGCTGGCTAAAGACCCCATTCCTCGCTTCCGCAAGGTTCTGGTGGAAGAAGGCGTTTTGACCGAAGAACAGGCCGAGCGCATCGAGGAAGAGGTGATAAAGGAGATCGAGGAGGCGGTGGAATATGCCCGCTCCAGCCCCTCCCCGGCCCCGGAAGACGCCCTGAAGGACGTTTACGGCTCGCCTGAGATAAAGGGGGTGCTGGCATGAGACATCTGACTGTGGCCGAGGCTCTGCGGGAGGCTTTGCGGGAAGAGATGCGGCGAGATGAGCGGGTCTTTCTCATCGGCGAGGACATCGGCATCCCCGGCGGTTTCGGCGGGGCGTTCACCGTCACCCTGGGGCTGAGCGAGGAACTTGGCCCTGAGCGGGTGCTGGATACCCCCATCTCGGAGAAAGGGTTCATCGGCGCGGCGGTGGGGGCGGCCATGATGGGGCTGCGGCCCGTGGCCGATGTGCAGTATTCCGATTTCCTGTTCTGCGCCATGGACGAGATCGTCAACCAGGCCGCCAAAATGACCTACATGTCGGGGGGACAGGTCAAGGTGCCGATGGTGCTGCGCGCTCCGGTAGGAGCCACCACGCGCGGCGCGCAACACGCCCAGAGTCCAGAAGGGTTCTTCATTCACGTGCCGGGCTGGAAAGTAGCCGTCCCGGCCACCGCCTACGACGCCCTGGGCCTTCTGAAAACAGCCATCCGCGACGATAGCCCGGTGCTGGTTTTCGAGCACAAGCTGCTCTACGGCAGCAAGGGGCCGCGCTCCGAAGTGGGCAGCCTCGACGCTTCCAGCGACATCCCCGCCGAAGAGTATACCATCCCCCTGGGCCTGGCCGACGTCAAACGGGAGGGAACGGACGTCACAGTCGTGGCGACCCTGCTGATGCTGCATCGCGCCCTGGCGGTGGCCGGGGAGTTGGAGGAGGAAGGCATCAGCGTGGAGGTCATCGATCCGCGCACCCTGGTACCCTTCGACCTGGACACGGTTTTGAACTCCCTGGAGAAGACGGGGCGGCTGGTCATCGTCGAAGAGGATACCAAACGCGGGGGCTGGGGAGCAGAAGTAGCGGCCAGCGTGGCCGAGGAGGGATTATACCTGCTGGATGCGCCCATCAAACGGGTGGCCGCTTACGACGTGCCCATCCCCTTCGCGCCCGTGATGGAAGATTTCGTGGTGCCTGGTCAGGAGCGCATCGCCCAGGCCATTCGGGATATCGTCGCCTGAGAACGCAGATTACAGGAAGGAACGGTTTAGTCTATGCCTTTTGAGATTATCATGCCCAGGCTAGGCCAGATCACCGACGAGGTGGAGATCATCCGCTGGCTGAAGGCAGAAGGGGAGGCGGTCTATAAAGGCGACCCCCTGCTGGAAGTTTTGACCGACAAGGCCACCGTAGAGGTGGAATCGTGGGCCGCTGGAGTGTTGCGTCGCACCTTCTTCAAAGCGGGGGAGAAAGTGCCCTGCGGCCAGGTGATCGCCATCATCACCGCCCCGGACGAAGAATGGACCCCGCCGGAAGAAGAAACCAGGTTTTTGCTGAAAAACCTGGTTTCTAGAGGCGCCAAAAAGCCGCCCACCAGGAAACGGGTTAAAGCTTCGCCCCTGGCTAAAAAGCTGGCCGCCGAGAAAGGGGTCGATCTGAGCGCTCTGACGGGCAGCGGCCCCGGCGGAGCGATCAGCAAAGAGGACGTGCTGAAAGCGGCGGCTGTGGCCGAAGCCGTCCCCGCGGAGGCCCCGGCTGGCCGTCTCCTGCCCCTCACTTCCATGAGACGGGCCATCGGTCGCCGCCTGGTGGAGAGCAAAACGACCATCCCCCATTTCTACGTCAGCCTGGAAGCGGATATGTCCGAAGCGGTTAAATTGCGCCAGGCTCTCAACGAAGCCCTGGAGAAAAGAGGCCAGCACACACGGATTCGGGTCACGGACGACACGGATTCACCGCTCACCGGAATGGGAACGTCCGTGAAATCCGAGACCGAAATCCGTATCAGCTTCTCGGATATCCTGATCGCCGCTGTGGCCGCGGCGCTGACCGAATTTCCGCAGGTCAACGCCAGGCTGGAAGAGGAGGGCATCAGGTTGCTGGAAGAGGTCAACATCGGCCTGGCCGTTTCTCTGGAAGAGGGCCTGATGGCGCCCGTCATCAAGGCGGCCCACACCAAATCTGTGCTCCAGATCGCCCGCGAGCGGAAGGAGGTGGTCGCCAGAGCCAGGGCCGGCCGGCTGCGGGCCGACGAGCTTTCGGAGGGTAGTTTCACCATTTCCAACATGGGCGGCTACGGCGTGGATAGCTTTGCGGCCATCATCAACCCACCGCAGAGCGCCATCCTGGCTGTGGGCCGCATCGCCGACAGGCCGCTGGTGGTGGAAGGCCAGATCGTCGTCCGGCCCATGATGACCATGACCCTCTCCACCGATCACCGCCTGCTCGACGGGGCTTTGGCGGCCACCTTTCTGCATCGGCTGAAAGAGATCATCGAACGACCGCAGGCTTTGTTGATCGACACTACCCAATTATAAAATCAAAAGCCATAAAGTCGCCATTATGCTTTGTAGTAACGACTTTAGTCGTTTATTTGAGTAGGACGACTGAAGTCGTCACTACTAATTATAACATAGGAGAACGCAACATGCCTTTAGTTCCGATGAAAGAAATCCTCCAGGACGCCCTGCGCGGGGGATACGCCGTGGGCTATTTTGAGTCCTGGGATCAATACTCCCTGGAGGCGGTCATCGAGGCCGCCGAAAATCGTCACTCGCCGGTCATCGTCGGTTTTGGGGGGATCATGATGGATCAGGGCTGGTTCGACGGTGGCGGGTTGGAGCGTCTGGGCGCTTTAGGGCGGGTGGCGGCTGAGCAGTCCAAAGTGCCGACCGCCTTCATCCTGAACGAGGTGCAAACCTTCGACCAGGTGCAGAGGGGGCTTAAAAGCGGCTTTAACGTGGTGATGCTGGACGCCTCTCACCTGCCCTTTGAGGAAAACGTGCGGCTTACCCGCCAGGTGGTGGAGACCGCCCACGCCGTTGGAGCCGAAGCCGAGGGAGAGCTGGGGATGCTGCCGGAAGCCGAGAGCGAGCACAGAGAGGGCTACGAAGAGGGCGCCCCATCTTTAACCGATCCACAAAAGGCAGCCGAGTTCGTGGACAGGACAGGGGTGGACGCCCTGTCCGTCTCGGTGGGCAACGTGCACATTCTCGTCGATGGCAAGGCAGAGATCGACCTCGATCTGCTGGCTCGCATTCATCAAGCGGTTAGCGTTCCGCTGGTCATTCACGGCGGCACGGGTTTCCCCGACGAGGCTGTGCCGCGCGCTATTCAGTTGGGGGCAGTCAAGTTCAACGTGGGCACGGTGTTTAAATTAGCCTTCCTGGAGGGGGTAAGCGAGGCTATAAACCACCTCTCGCCCCAGGCCAATCCTCAACTGGTCGTCGGCTCGCGTGTGCAAGAGGACATTCTGCGCCGGGGTAAAGAGCGGGTGAGGGAAGAAGTAGAGAGGTTGATAGACCTTTATCGGGGCCAGGCTTAGCCCATTTAGAACCAAGTGGTTCTCTAACTCGATAAACTTCAACAAACCAAGCAATTCATAGAACGTTACCAGCAGGTCCAAGTCGCTGTCCGATCGCTGTTCGCGGCGTACATACGAGCCAAATATGCCTAACGATTTCACTCGATACTGCTCAGCAAGCAGGGGTAATTGCTGATGTAGTATCTATGAAAGCAGTTGGTTTCATCGGGGCGTGTGACCGCCGACCCTTTGGATTTTAGAAACCCGAAGGGTCGGCGGTCATATCTGCTTCCAAAGCGCCAGGCCCCTCAGGCACCTGTGCGGCGAATTAATATTTGATCTCTACCTTCTGGCCCGTCTCCGAAGATTTAGCCAGGGCGTCGCCGATGACGGCGCACTTGTAGCCGTCCTCGAAGGTGCCGCCGTAGGGAGCGATGTCCTTGTCGTTGACGATGGCATCGAGCAGGTGGTGGACCTCGTGCACGAAAGTGTGCTCCCAGCCGATGATGTGTCCGTGCGGCCACCAGTGCTCCCAGAAGGGATGGTGAGCTTCGGTCACCAGCACGTCGGTGAAGCCCATCGTCTCCTGGCGGCCACCCTTCCAGTAGACTTCCAGCTCGTTCATGCGCTCCAGGTTGAAAGCGATGCTCCCCTTAGAGCCGTTGATTTCAAGGGCTTGATGGTTCCTGCGCCCGTGGCAGAAGCGGGAAGTCTCCAGCGTGCCGATGGCCCCGTTTTCAAATTCGACCACGGCGGCAAAGGCATCATCCACCTCTACCTTTTCTTTTTTATTGGGGTCTTCCAGGCTGGGGCGCTCGGTGATGAAGGTTTTGAGCGTGCCGCTGATCCATTTCGGCTCGCCGACGAGAAAGCGCGCCAGGTCAAAGACGTGGGACCCCAGGTCGCCCAGGGCGCCGCTGCCGCAGACGTCTTTCTTCAGCCGCCAGACCATCGGGAAGTCAGGGTCAGCGATCCACTCCTGAAGGTAGCGGATGCGGAAGTGGTAGATCTCGCCCAGCGCCCCTTCGTCCATGAGAAGTTTGATCTGGCGGATGGCTGGCACGAAGCGGTAGTTGAAGGCGCACATGTGCTTCACCCCGGCCTCCTCCATGGCGTCCCACATCTTTTTGGCCTCTTCGGCATTGCGAGCCAGGGGCTTTTCGCAGATGATGTGTTTGCCCGCCTGGGCCGCTTCGATGCACGGTTCGGCGTGGAGGTTGTTCGGGCCGCCGTTGTCGAAAAGCTGGATGCGGTCGTCCTTGAGCATTTCTCGCCAGTCGGTATAATAGGTTTCGTAACCGTAGCGGCGGGCCGCCTCCAAAACAGCCGCTTCGTTGCGCCCACAGATGGCGATCAGTTTCGGGATGGCCGGGGGGGGGTACATGATGTAGGGCATCTTCTTGTAGCCGTTGCTGTGGGCCTTGCCCATGAAGGCATAACCCAGCATCCCTACGCCGATTTCCGGTACTTCTCCAGCGTGGGCCACTTCTCCCATCGTAACGAATCCCACTTTTTCTTCGCTCATTTTACATCCTCCTTCTTTCTCCTGGAATCTCACTCGCCGCTGTCTGGCGCTAGTATGAAAGCAGTTGGTTTCATCGGTGCGTGTGACCGCAGACCCTTTGGGTTTTAGAAACCCGAAAGGTCGGCGGTCATATCTGCTTCCAAAGTTTCTATAAACTACCCACTGCCAGCGAGTAGCTCACTCGCTAAGGTGTGGCGGTCGCCCAGGGGTTCGGCGGTGTCGGTTCAGGCTTCGACGGCATCCTCAGCCCGTCACACGGCTGCCAAGCAAAGAAAAAGGCGCCCAGAGTTGCCTCTTCTTGCGCCGTGGCCGGTGCGATCTAACCTCCGCCCACGAGCGGAGCGACGAGCATAAACATAACTGCTGTACTGTACGCCTGGGTTGAATTATATCACATACCCCTGGCCTTGTCAACCAAAATTTTTCTTGATTTTACCCACATTGTGGGCTTCCGCGTGTTCTGTTTTTGCGCGCCCTCCGCGATTCCAGAAGTGTGGGTAAAAATCAGGGCGGTAAGGTATTGACTTTGCTCCACTATTCTAGTATAATGTAGTCGGTTGGGGCAACGCAGTTTCGGCCCAACGGTCCAGGTGTAGGATGCTGAAGGCTGCTCCTTTCTCCCCTGCTCAATGCCCATCTCTATAAACTTATTCACAATCGCGAGAGGAGCACGGAACAATCGCTTCCTGGCGCCTTGCCCCCACCAGACATCAGGAAAGGAGGTGGCATCTACTACAGCTTTTGAACGGTGTTCGGATCGAAGCCCTCGGTCAGGAGAGCCGGCCAGAGGGCGCAAAGACTCTATCTGTCTAAAAACACGATTTTTCCAAAGGAGGAAATGAAGAAGATGAGTAAGCGAATGCTTCTGAGTCTGTTGGTAGTACTTTCGGTGGTGGCCCTGCTCGTGCCCATGGCGGGAGCTACGCCGCTGCCCCAGGAAGGGACGTTGACCATCGCCTGGATCCCCAAAGCCTTGAACAACCCCGTTTTTGCTCTGGGGCGTGATGGCTCTTTCACCAAGGCCAGGGAGTTGACGAAGGCGGGGCCCGTGAACGTAGACGTGGTCTACACCGCTTCGCTGGGCTCTGTGGCGGCTGACCAGGTGCGGGTCATGGAGGACGTCATCGCCATGGGGGTGGACGCCATTGGCATCTCCTGCAACGACCCCACGGCTTTGAAAGACGTCATCGACAAGGCGGTGGATGCCGGTATCCCGGTCATGACCTGGGACTCCGACGCCCCGGAGAGCAAGCGCTTCACCTACCTGGGAGTGAGCAACTACGACGGTGGCGTGGTGGCCGCCCAACTGCTGGCCACGGTCATAGAGGGCGAGGGTAAAGTAGCCATGCTGACCGGCGTGCCGGGCGCCGCCAACCTGGAGGCCCGGATGGAAGGCTTCCGGGACGAGATGGCCGAGAACTACCCCGACATCGAGATCGTAGCCACGGTGGCCTGCGACGACGAGATCCTGAAGGGCGTGCAGGTCGTGGAAGAGACGATGGCTGCCAATCCTGACCTGGACGGCTTTTTCTTCGTGGGGCTGTGGCCGCTGTTCGCCGAGGAAGGCTCGATGCCTCTCTGGGAGGAAGCCGCCAAGGCAGGCACGGTCAAGACCGTAGCCTTCGACACCCTGCCGGTGGAGCTGGATTACATGAAGAAGGGTATGCTCAGCGGTCTGGTGGGCCAGAAGTACTGGGGTTGGGGCTACGACACCGTCCAGATGATCTACGACTACATCCTGGAAGGCAAGGAGTACGAGGACTGGACCGACTCCGGCATGGACATCGTGTGCCCCAACAACGTGGACGAGATGTGGGAGATGTGGGACACCAGTGACTTCACCAAGGCGCTGACCCCGTGCGATCTGCTGGAAGAGTAAACGATACCGACGCCCCTTAACCGCCCGAGAGAGGCAAAGGCGAAGGTACAGAGAAAGAACCCTCTTGGGGCTGGTTTCCGGCCCCAAGAGGGCTATCTACTATAAAAATATGGAGTGAAGTATGAGCAACAAAGCTGCTGACTCCTTCGAGACTACAGACCGATCTGTAGCCGAGCGGCCCCACTCTTTCGGTACGATGCTGCTGAGGATGATCCAAATCCGAGAGGTGGGGCTGGTCGTCATTCTGGTGCTCATGTCAACCGTCCTCGCTTTTCTGGCCCCCAAAAGTTTTCCCACCGCCTACAACATCTTCAACGTGCTGAGGTTTGTCTCTTACATTACTATCAGCGCCTTCGGGGAGTGCATGGTCATCATCACTGCCGGCATTGACCTGTCGGTCGGCTCGGTGATGGGCCTGGCGGGCATAACCGGCGCCAAGGCCATGGTCCTCGGGGCGCCAGCCTCGATAGGCGTCCTGGTCGGTCTGGCTACGGGGGCCTTCTGTGGGTTCGTCAACGGTTTCCTGATCAGCAAGGTCAAGATGCAGCCTTTCATCGTCACCCTGGGCACGATGAGCATCGTGCGTGGTCTGTGCTACGGGATAACCGGTGGCTGGCCCATACCCAGCAGAGGATTTGCCGGGGTGCAAGACCTGCCCGATGCTTTCGTGCTCCTGGGCCAGGGCATGGCTCTGGATACGATCCCCTATCCGGTGATCTTTATGCTCATATTGGGCCTCATCGCCACCTTTTTCCTGGCCCGCACGATCCGGGGCCGACACATTCACGCCACCGGCGGCAACATCGAAGCCGCCCGGCTGGCTGGTATCAGCACGGAAAACATCAAGCTTCTGGTTTACATCCTGTGTGGCTTGTTGGCGGGAGTGGCTGGCATACTGATGACGGCCCGCCTGGGCACAGCCGACCCCAGGGGCGGCGAAACCTACGAGTTGGACGTCATCGCCGCCGTGGTGCTGGGCGGCACCAGCCTGATGGGGGGCGAAGGCTCGATCCCAGGGCTGATCCTGGCCGCCGCCTTCATGGGCCTGATCAGGAACGGGCTTACCCTGATACGCGTCGATCCCTATTGGCAACCGGTGGCTATCGGCTGCGTGATCATCCTGGGAGCCTGGATAGATCAGATCACCAAAGGCCGTCGGGAAGATTAGGGTTTTAATACGGATCACAGAGGAGCGTAAAATCTGATATGGAAGAGCAACCCTTAGTGGAGATGCAAAGTATAGCCAAGAGCTTTGGGGCAGTCCAGGCTCTTCGAAACGTGGACCTGGCGCTGGATCACAACGAGGTGCTGGGCCTTATCGGGGACAACGCGGCGGGCAAATCTACCTTGATGAAGGTGTTAAGTGGGGCCTATGTCCCCGATGAAGGGGGTATTTTTCTTGACGGCCAAAAGGTGCACATCACCCAGCCGGAGGATGCCAGAAATCTGGGCATCGAGATGGTCTACCAGGATTTCGCCCTGGCCGGCAACATCGACGTGGCTGGCAACATTTTCCTGGGCCGAGAAATTCCGATGGGGGGCCTGGGGCGCTGGCTAAATATGTACGACCGCAAAAAGATGGACGAAGAAGCCCGCCAACTTCTGGACAACCTGAAAATCGAGGTCAAATCCCCGCGGCTTAAGGTCGAGAGACTGTCCGGCGGACAGCGGCAGTCAGTAGCCATCGGGCGGTCCATAGCTTTCAACGCCAGGGTAGTGATCATGGACGAGCCGACAGCCAGCCTGTCGGTGGCCGTCATCGGTGAGGTGCTGGAACTGATCAAGGGCCTGAAAGAACACGGCGTTTCGGTCATCATCATCAGCCACCGGCTGGAGGACATCCTGGAGGTCAGCGACCGCATCATGGTCTTGAGGCAGGGGCGGCGGGTGGGCGATATGAAAAACGATGGCCTGGAGATCGAGGACCTGGTGGCCTACATGATCGGGGCACGGGACGATTTTGCCGAAAACTGATAATACGGCTTTTCAAGAGTCGGCTGGTTAAAAAATCAGGGAGTTATAAGTATGAAAGATATTAATGAAAGCATTATAGACCTGACCAAACCTAACGCCGGCCGGATTTACGATTATTTTATAGGAGGGCACCACAACTTCGAGGTAGATCGTCAGGCGGCGGAACAAATTGCGAAGTTTGTTCCCTTTCTCCCCAGGTTTCTGCGCCTGGGACGTTGGTTCCTGCAAGAGGCGACCGTAAGGTTGCTGGACATGGGCTACGATAAGTTTCTGGACTTCGCCTCCGGTTTGCCCACGGTCAAATACATCCACGAGCTTGCGCCCCAGGCTAAGGTCATCTACTCGGACATCGATCCGGTGGTGGTGGCTTACGGGCGGGAGATCGTCGGCCATAACCCCAACGTGCGTTACGAGCTGTGCGATGCGGGCCGCCCGGAAGACCTCCTCAACTCGCCTGTGGTGGCGGAGACGTTCGGGGACGACCATCGGGTGGCTATCATGATGAATGGCATCCTTATGTTCCTCACCGAGGAGGAAATACCGCACGCGGCGCGCCTTCTCTACGACTGGGCCGCCGAGGGCAGTTGCCTGGCCACGTCTTTTGAGACCGTGTCGGCTGAGCGGCTTCCTGACTTCCGGGAGATCTTGGAGATATATAAACAGATGGGAGAGGAAATTTCCGCTTGGCCGCTGGAGGTATTTCAGGCCCTATTGCGGCCCTGGCAGCCAGATGAGCACGGCTTTCGGCCCGTTGAATACTGGTTGGGAATCGAAGAGTCTATGAGTGAAGAGGAAGCAATGGGCATGGTCCGCTATGGCGCTTTTATGTTCAAGTAGATAACCCAGGAGGAGAAAACCCCCATGGCCTTCCGCTACCTGGAGCTTTCGGACGAGGAAAGGGCTACTCTGACCAGGATCGGCGAGAAGTTAGAAGCTGATCGCGAGGTGCTGATAGACTATTTGCAAAAGGCACTGCGGGCCACCGTTTTCTCCAACCGGGGACTCCTCCTGCCGCGCACCCTGGAGGACATCGGCCACACAGAAGCAGAAATTTTTCTGCGCTTTATAAAAACGATGGACGTGGCCGAGAGTGAAACCTGGGGAGCGAAACTGGCTGACGAAGGGCTGGGAATAGAGTCGTTGATGGCCCTGGTCTCCGCTCTGAACCAGGGTTGTTTTGACCTTCTGGAAACCGAGGACCAAGACACGATCAGAGCGACCTTCAAAGCCATGGGCATCCACATTAACTCCTTGTTTACCAGCTTCTACGTGGCTATAGAGGAAAGTATCCGCAGAGAGCAGACGGGAATCAGCCGCGCTTTGCATCAGACCTTCGTGGAAAAATTGCAGCAGACCCAGGCCCGGCTGGTCCATTCCGAAAAGCTATCTTCCCTGGGACGCCTGACGGCCTCCATAGCCCACGAACTGAGCACCCCCATCACCGGCCTCAGACTCTATTTTCAGCACACTCTCTCCCGAACATCTGCCACCGATCCCGAACGGGAGTATCTGCGGATCGGGGCCAGGTATGTAGAGCGGATGGCCGGCCTGCTGAAATACCTGCAAGATTTCTCCAAACCCCCCCAGAGTGAAAGAACCTCTGTAATGATCAACCAGGTGTTGGAAGAGGTGCTGACCTTCAGCCACAGGCAATTAGAAGGAACTGGAGTGGAAGTCATCAGGGACTTTGCCCCAGACCTGCCACCAATCGTAGCTTCGGCCAGTCAACTGGAACAGGTTTTCATAAACCTGGTTATCAACGCTGCGGACTCCATGCCGGACGGTGGTAAATTGCGAGTTTCGACCAGGCACAACGAGAGAAAGGTTATAATCGAGTTCGCCGACACCGGGGAGGGCATTTCGCCGGAGGACCTGAACAGGATTTTCGAACCTTTCTTCACCACCAAGGAGCATAGCGGCACCGGCCTGGGGCTGGCTATCAGCTACAGGATCGTGGAGGAACATGGAGGCAGTATAGACGTGGAAAGCAAGCTGGGAGAAGGCACTATTTTTCGGATAAGGTTGCCCGTCCAGGGTGAACGTTGATAACTTTAAGGTGCCTGGCATTTTCGAGCAGACACGGATTTTCTATGAAACCCGCCGCTCCAATCCGTGAAATCCGTGACCAGAATCCGTGTGGGCTGGTTTCACGTAAGCGCCAGGCCCCTATCTAGAATTAAGGAGGCGCTAAAATATGGCATATCTGCTGGGCATTGACATCGGGACGACGGGCAGCAAGGCGCTGCTCATCGACGAAAATGGAGAAGTGGTAGCCAGCGCCACCACAGAATATCCCATGTACACCCCTCAGCCTCTATGGGCGGAGCAGAACCCGCAGGACTGGTGGCAGGCCACGATAACCAGCATCAACCAGGCGTTGAACGGACGCGAGGCAGCCGAGGTGAAGGGGGTGGGCCTCACCGGCCAGATGCACGGCCTGGTGCTCCTGGACAAAGATGGTCAGGTGCTCCGCCCCTGCATCATGTGGAACGACCAGCGCACCGGCCCACAGTGCGCGGACATCACCGCCAGGATCGGGGCCAAACGGTTGCTGGAACTGACGGGCAACCCCGTGCTGCCGGGCTTCACTGCTCCCAAAATCGTCTGGGTGCGCGAAAATGAACCCCAGGTCTACGACAAAGCGGCCAGGGCGCTCTTACCCAAAGATTACATCCGTTACCGGCTGAGCGGCGAATTCGCCACCGAGGTATCCGGGGCCTCGGGCACCTCCCTGCTGGACGTGCGGAAGCGCGACTGGTCCCAGGAAGTGCTGGACGCCCTGGACATCCCGGCCGAGTGGCTGCCCACCTGCTACGAGTCCCCGCTGGTGAGCGGCCAGATCAGCAGCCTGGCGATGGAGGCCACCGGGCTGAAGGCTGGCACGCCGGTGGTGGGCGGAGGCGGCGACCAGGCGGCCCAGGCGGTGGGCAGCGGCATTATCGAGTCCGGGCTGGTGTCTGTCACCTCCGGCACTTCGGGGGTGGTCTTTGCCTCCACCGACGAACTGCTGGTGGAGCCTGAAGGACGATTGCACGCTTTCTGTCACGCCGTGCCGGGCAAGTGGCACCTGATGGGGGTCATGCTCTCCGCCGGGGGGTCGCTGCGCTGGCTGCGGGATACCATCGGCCAACTGGAAAAGGACGTGGCGGCCCTGATAGGCCGAGACCCTTACGAATTGCTGACCGCCGAGGCGGCCCAGGCCCCGGCAGGGAGCGAGGGGCTGCTTTTCCTGCCCTACCTGACCGGCGAACGCACCCCCTACCCCGACCCTTACGCCCGCGGAGTGTTCATGGGCCTGACCCTGCGTCACGGCAAGGGCCACCTGGTGCGGGCGGTGCTGGAGGGGGTGGCCTACGGGTTGCGCGACTCCCTGGAATTGATGAGAAACCTGGGCCTGGAGCTTCGGCAGGTGCGAGCCTCTGGGGGAGGAGCACGGAGCGAGCTGTGGCGGCAGATTCAAACGGACATCTTTGGCGTGGAGATGGTGACCATCAACGTCACCGAGGGAGCGGCTTATGGGGCGGCGCTCCTGGCCGGGGTGGGAGCCGGTATCTACGCCAGCGTAGAGGAAGCCTGTGGCCGCGCCATCCGCGTCGTGGAACGCACCGCGCCTGTGGCCGCGAACGTGGCTATATACGACCAGTATTACCCCCTCTATGGCGCTCTGTACGGGGCCTTGAAACCCCACTTTGACCAGGTGGCGGAGATCGTGGCCGAAAATTAAGGGCACAGGGAATGGGGATCAGGAAGTATGGAGTGGAAGCAAAGCGAAAGAGAGGACAACATGGTTGACGTTTTATGCCTGGGCATCATGGTGGCCGACGTGGTGGCCCGGCCTCTGCTGGAATTGCCCCAAAGGGGCCGTCTGATTCTGGTCGATCAAATGGAACTGCACACCGGCGGGTGCGCCGTCAACTCCGGCATCGCCCTGGCTAAGCTGGGGATCAAAACGGGGGTGATGGGCAAGGTCGGCCAGGACGGTTTTGGCGATTTCGTTATCAGCGAACTGGAGAAGTACGGGGTGGAGACCGCCGGGGTGCGGCGCGACCCCGCGACCAACACCTCGGCCACGATGGTCATGGTCGATCCCGACGGCGAGCGGCGGTTTGTCCACTACCTGGGCGCCAACGCCGAACTGGTGGAGGAAGACATCGACCTGGAGCTGATACGCCAGGCTAAAATCTTACATGTGGCCGGCTCCCTGGTGATGCCCAAGATCGACGGCCAGCCGACGGCCAACATCCTGCGCCAGGCTCAGGAGATGGGCGTCACCACCGGTCTGGATACCGTCTGGGACGCCAGGGGGCGCTGGATGGAACTTATTGGCCCCTGTTTGCCTTACGCTGATTATTTCCTGCCCAACCTGGAAGAGGCCCGCCAACTGGCCGGGCGACAGGAGCCATCCGACATCGCCGACGAATTCCTGGAGCGGGGCGTCAAGGTGGTGGGCCTGAAGATGGGCGAGGCCGGCTGTTACCTCAAGACCGCTGACCAGGAGCTATACCTGCCCGCCTACCAGGTGGAGGCCGTGGACGCCACCGGAGCCGGCGACGCCTTCGTGGCCGGTTTCTTCGCCGGAATAATCCAGGGCTGGAGCCTGGAACAGACCGGACGCCTGGCTAATGCCGCAGGAGCGTTGTGCGTGATGGCTGTGGGAGCCACCACGGGCGTAAAGTCCCTGGAAGAGACGCTGGCCTTCATGGAACAGGCCAGGCCGAAAGAATAGGGAGTGAGGATTTCGAGGCCCAAAAAGCCCCCTGGCTCTAAGGGAGTCTGGGGGCTTCTACATTTAAGGCCAACTCTGACAAAGGACAGAGACCTTGAGCAACATTGGAGAAAGCACCTTAAAACGTCTACCGGTCGTCTGGCTCCTTGCTCTTACAGCCCTCTTGTTGATGGGCGTGGCGGTTTTCGGAGCGGTGGGCTTTACAGGCTGGACGGAGAACGGCGTGGCCGTCTGTGCCGAGAAGGGCACGCAAAAGGCTCCCCAGTTGGTGAGCGACGGGGCAGGCGGAGCGATCGTCGTCTGGCAGGATTATCGGGGGAGCAGCTACGACATCTACGCCCAACGGCTGCTGGCGGACGGCAACGTTGCTCCGGGCTGGACAGTGGGCGGGGTCCCCGTCTGCACTGCCGCCGGACATCAACGTGCGCCTCAAGCGGCGCCCGACGGGGCAGAGGGGGCGTTCGTCGCCTGGTGGGACGCCCGAGGACTCAGCTACGACATCTACGCTCAACGCCTGCTCTCGAACGGGAGCATCCCCCCAGATTGGCCGACCGACGGCGCGGCCCTTTGCACCGCGCCGGGCCATCAATTCAACCCCCAACTGACGGACGATGGAGCAGGAGGGGCCATTATCGCCTGGTACGACTATCGCCGCGGGAGCACGCCCGACATCTATGCCCAACGGATGACCGGCGGCGGCGCCCCGACCTGGGCCACGGAGGGCGTCACCATCTGCGCCGCCTGGGGTGAGCAATACGATCCCCACATCGTCGGCGATGGAACGGGGGGAGCCATCATCGTCTGGGAGGACGTCCGCAGCGACGTTTACAATATCTACGCTCAGCGGGTGCTTTCCGACGGCCACACCGTGTGGCTTACGGACGGCATTCCCATCGGCCTTACGACCAGCGTTCAGCACGATCCCCGGCTGGTAAGCGACGGAATGGGCGGAGCCATCGTGGCCTGGGAGGATTATCGGGACGGTGAGGCGGCAGACATCTACGCTCAGCGAGTGCTTTCCGATGGTAACACCGCTCCGGGCTGGCCGCTCTCCGGGCTGGCCGTCTGCTCTGGGCCACAGGCCCAGTGGGCCCCCCAACTGGCAAGCGATGGGAGGGGCGGAGCCATCATCGCCTGGGAGGATTACCGCAGCGCCCTCCCCGACACTCGTATTTACGCCCGGCGGGTGCTTTCGGATAGCAGCCTCGCTCCAGGCTGGCCCCCCGACGGCCTGCCCGTCTGTCCTGCGCCGGGCGGCCAATACGCCCCCCGGTTGGTCGAGGACGGGGCCGGCGGGGCCATCGTCGCCTGGCAGGATGCCCGCTACGGCAATTATGACATCCTGGCTCAGCGGGTTCTGGCCGCTGGCGCCCTGGCCTGGATGCGCCCTGAGCCGCCCCCCACCAACACTCATGGGATCACCATCTGCGCTGCCGTAGGAGATCAGGAAGCCCCCCAATTGGCAGCCAGCTTCCAGGGCCAGGCGGCGGCTATCATCGCCTGGCGCGACGCCCGCACCGGCGACCCCGACCTCTACGCCCAACGGATCGTGAGCCTCGATAAGTGGGTGCTCCTGCCCCTGGTGCACGATGGGCCATTTACCACGACCACCTCAAGCCCACAACCCTGAAGGTAGCCCATGATCCCAAGTGCCTGGCACTATTATGAAACCAGCCAACACAGATTAGGGTCACAGATTTCACGGATTTTGCTCTGCGTTCTCCACATGCTCTACAAGTCTCATCGAAGCGTATGAAAGAGCAGAGAATCCGTGAAATTCGTGAAGGAAATCCGTGTCTGCTCGTTCATATAAACTTCCAAAGTGCCAGGCACCTTTACTTGACTTTACGGAGTAGACCGGTATAATATTGGGACATCACGAGTACCCGTCCGGAGGCTGATAATGATCCCTGAAGATGAACTCAAATCCCGCAAACGTCTGGCGGCGGAAATGATCCTGGATAGTGAAGGGTTGACCGACGACCTGATGGACGAAGAGGCCCAGGCTCTCATCAATTGGGCCATTGGCCGCCTGGAAGCTTTTGTCCAGACTACCGCCGGTCTGGGCGACAAGGAAGCCAGGGCCGCCATCGAGCAGGAGGCCGACCGCGTGCGGCGCGCCATGCGAGACATCAACCGCCGTGTGGGCCAGGGGGACATCGTATCGGCCACCGCCTTAGACGAGGTGCGCCGTCTGACCGCTGTGGCGGATGAAGAATGGAAGACAAACCAGGCCCCATCTTCGCCCCCCGAAGCGGAAGAACCACCGGCTGACGGCCTGGGCTTGAAGCGAGTGCTGAATCAGCTCTTTGGAAAGAAAAAAGAAGACGAGAAAGGAGAACCCTCGTGACCAAGAAGCGTTCGACCAAAAAGAAAAGCTCAGGTAAAAACTCGAAGAAGCAGACCATGCCCCTGAGCACGTTCATCCTGTTCGTCGTCGTCCTGGCAGCTCTCTACCTCCTCCAGCAGTTTGGAATCATCGATCTGGGCCTCCTTCCGACTCCAACCCAGACCCCGACCGTAGCGCCGCCCATCTCGACGCCTGTTCCGACTCCAACCGGAGCGCCGCCCATCTCGACGACAGGAGGAGAGCCTGCCGCCGGATGGTACCAGGTTTATTTCACCACTCCCAAGTATCCCGACGAGGAGAAAGATCACGTCGGCGGGCTGGATGAGAAACTGGCGGAAGCTGTCAGCAAAGCGGAGAGCAGCATCGATATCGCCGCCTACGAGTTCGACCTGGAAAACGTGGCGCAGGCTCTCGTTAAGGCCGCGGAAAATGGCGTCCGTGTGCGCTTTGTGACCGACACCGACAACATAGAAGAGGAAGCGATCAAGGTGCTGGAGAAGGCCAATATCCCCGTCGCCCAGGACGACCGTGGGGCCATCATGCACAACAAATTTGTGATCATCGACAAAAAGATAGTGTGGACCGGCTCCTGGAATCTGACCGTCAACGGCACCTATCGTAACAATAACAACGTGATGGTCATCAACTCGCCCGAACTGGCCGAAAACTACACCGAAGAGTTCGAGGAAATGTTTGCCGACGAAGCCTTTGGCCCCACATCGCCGGCCAACACTCCCCATCCTCAATTGACCATCAACGGGGTGCTGGTGGAGAACTATTTCGCCCCGGAGGATGAAGTGATGAGCAAAATAGTGGCCCAACTGGAGAAGGCTCAGAAAAGCGTCCAGTTCATGGCCTTTTCCTTCACCGACGACCGCATGGGCCAGGTGTTGCGTGACAAGGCTAAAGCCGGCCTGAAGGTACAGGGCCTCTTCGAAAAGCGAGGTTCAGATACCCAATACAGCGAGTACGGTATCCTGCAAAAACAGAAGATAGACGTCCTGACCGACGCCAATAAATATATCTTGCATCACAAGGTGGTCATCATCGACGAGGCGACCGTCATCCTGGGGTCGTTCAACTTCAGTAAAAACGCCGACGAGTCCAACGACGAGAACATCCTCATCGTCCACGATGCGGGGGTAGCCAGTAAATATCTGGCCGAGTTTGACCGTCTTTACCAGCAGGCCGCGTCCGTGGTCGAATAGCCTCTTACTTGAGGGCGGCGGCTATGGCGGCGATGTGCTGCGGCGTGCTTCCGCAACAGCCGCCCACGATCTTGACTCCCAACTCCACGAAGCGGTGGGCAAATTCGGCCATCTCCGCCGGGGTGACGTCGTACACCGTCCTATCCCCTTTCATGCGGGGCAACCCGGCGTTAGGTTTAGCCATCAAAACGGCCTGGGGGTTGGCCTCTTTCATCTGGATGATGACCTGCTCGGCATCCTCCAGGGTGCTGCCGCAGTTGGCGCCGATGGCGGCCAGCCCCAGGGGGTATAAACTCTCCATGGCTTGACGAGCACTGACCCCCATCATGGTGTGCAGGTGGGTATCGAAGCTCATGGTGCACACCACCGGCAGGTCGGTGGCGCTTTTTGCCCCTTCGATGGCGGCTCTGGCCTCGTTCAGGTCGCTCATAGTTTCCACCAGGATGGCATCCACGCCACCTTCGGCCAGGGCTTCGGCCTGTTCGGCATAGGCTTCGACCGCTTTTTCATACGTAAGGGTACCCATCGGTTCCATGAGTTCTCCCGTCGGGCCTAGATCGCCCATGACCAGGGCTTCCTGGCCGGCCGCTTCTCGGGCCAGCGCCGCAGACGCCCGGTTAAACTCCTGCACCCTATCCGCCAGACCGAACTTGCCTAACTTGATGGAGGTGCCCCCAAAGGTGTTGGTCAGGATGATATCCGACCCGGCCTGCAAATAAGCCCGATATACAGCCTGCACCTGGTCGGGGTTGGTGACGTTCCACTCTTCTGGAGCGGCGCCGCTCTCCAAACCGGCGGCCTGGTACATCGTCCCCGTCGCTCCGTCGGCGATCAGAACTTTTGCGGTTGACAGTCGTTCGAGAAACCTTGACATCCTATCCTCCTGCTAATCCCAGTAGTTCACAAAACCACGCCTATTAGCCACAGAGAACACAGAGCGCACAGAGGGAAAAACCTCTTTCTCTGTGTTCTCCGTGCCCTCTGTGGCTTAATGCCGAAAGTGTCTCATCGCGGTGAACAGCATAGCCAGCCCTGCCTGGTTTGCGGCGGCGATCACTTCTTCGTCTCGCACCGAGCCGCCGGGCTGCACCACGGCCCTCACCCCGGCCCTGGCCGCGACCAACACCCCATCGGGGAAGGGAAAAAAGGCATCTGAGGCCAAAACCGCGCCCTGGCAACGTTCCGGCCCGGCCTTCTTGATAGCCAGCTCCACCGCATCCACGCGGCTCATCTGGCCGGCTCCCACTCCTGCCAGGTAGGGATGGCCCTCCCTGCCCTGCACCAGCACGATGGCGTTAGACTTGACGTGTTTGACGGCCCGCCAGCCGAAGGCCAGCCAGTTTCTCTCTTCCCTGCTCGGTGCCCGGCCAGTGACCACCTTCCAGTGTGCTTCATCCCCGAGGGCGGTGTCCCGGTCCTGCACCAGCAGACCGCCGCGCACGCTCTTTATCTCCCAGGGCAGGCCCTCCTCTTCTCCATGAAATCCGTGACCGAAATCCGTGTCGGCCATCTCCACCAGACGGCAGCCCTTGCGCGCGGCCAGAACCTCCCTGGCCTCCTCCGTGAACGAGGGAGCCACCACAGCCTCCACGAAAAGGTCGCCCATAGCCTGCGCCGAGCTTCCGTCGAAGGGACGGTTGGCAGCCACGATGCTCCCAAAGGCCGAAACCGGATCGCCTTCCAGGGCCAGGCGGAAAGCCAGGGCCAGGTCAGAGGCGCTAGCCAGGCCGCACGGATTGTTGTGCTTGATGATAGCCACCGTCGGGGCGGCGAAATCCTGAACCACACGCCAGGCGGCGTCCATGTCCAGGATATTATTATAGGATAGAGCCTTGCCGCTCAGCAGAACGCCGCCCAGGGGGCCGCTCCCCGCCTGCATGGCGTACAGGGCGGCCCTCTGGTGCGGATTTTCGCCGTAACGCAGGTCTTCCTTTTTTATCATAGCCAGAGGTAAAACATCCGGGAATTTCCCTTTTTCAAAAAGCTCCACCAGGTAGCGGCTGATGGTCGCATCGTAGAGGGCCGTTTGTTGAAAAGCCTTCAAAGCCAATGCCTGCCGCTGCCCCAGAGAAACGTCGCCTTCCGTCCACAACTCCTCTATAACCGCCGGATAGTCGTCCGGGTCAGACAGGACGACCACCGCTCCGAAATTCTTGGCCGCCGCCCGCAGCAAAGTTACCCCCCCGATATCGATCTGCTCCAGGGCCTCCGCCAGGGTTACTCCCGGTTGGGCTATGGTTTGCTGGAAGGGATAGAGATTGACGGCCACCAGATCGAGGGGCGATATCCCGTGGGCGGCCAGTTCCTCTACATCACCTGATCCGTGACCAGAATCCGAGTCGGCCCGCCGGGCCAAAATGCCGCCATGAATAGCCGGGTGGAGCGTTTTGACCCGACCGCCCAGCATCTCCGGGAAACCGGTCACCTCTTCCACGGGACGCACCCTCAACCCGGCCTCCTCCAAAAAACGAGCTGTCCCACCCGTCGAAATCAACTCCACCTCCATGTTTTTCAACTGGCGGGCCAGGTCTACCACGCCTCTCTTGTCCCAAACGCTGATTAGAGCACGCCTGATCACGTCAACCTCCTCCTTTAGCTTGTTCTTTGTCATCCTGAACCGGTAGAACGAAACCAAAAGTGCTGCCCACTCCCCATTCGCTCTCCACCCACACTCCTCCACCATGTTGCTCCACAATAGACTTCACGATAGCCAGACCCAGACCGGTGCCCTCAATATCCCTGGTAATTTCGTTGTTTACCCGGTAGAATGTCTCAAAGAGATGCTCCTGATCTTCAGGAGGGATACCAATGCCTGTATCGCTCACGCTCACGGCCAGCCAGTTCGTATCGCTGGAAAGCCCCTCGATAAAGGGCCGAAAACGGGGAATGGTGGCCCTGCCCGCCTTCCAGGATTCCAACTCCTCCCCTCCAATGGGTTCCAGCCTGATGGTCACCTTTCCGCCCTCTAGGGTGTATTTAAGGGCATTGCCTACCAGGTTAGTCAATACCTGTCGCAAGCGATTAAGATCGCAGTAAACAGGAGGCAGATTGGCGGGCCATTTGACAGCGAGGGCCACGTTCTTAGCCCGGGCCTGTCCGGTAAGACTATCTACCATCTCCTGCACTACTCCGCTTAGCTGGCAGAACTTCAACTCCAACTCTACGCCAGCCTCGATCTTGGCTATGTCCAGCAAATCCTCGATAAGAGCCAACATGCTATTGGCCGAGCGTTTGAGGTTATCCAGGCAGCTTTGCTGCTTTTCATTGAACTTACCCAACATCGGCAGCAGGTCGGCGAAGCCAATAATAGCGCCCAGAGGATTCTTCAAATCGTGGGAAGCGGTGGCTACCAGTTCAGACTTCAGGCGATCCAGTTCCTTAAGCCGGGTGATGTCCTGCATGACCGCCACCCAGCCCACCCCCATCACCGCCGAAACGCTGGCGTGGAAAGTGCGGCCATGGGGAGTCTCAATTTCTTCCATCAACTGCTCTCCGCCTTCTGCGGCCCGCTCGAACAGCTCGAGCAAGGGCTGGCTGGGAATAGCCTGCGCCAGAGGCAAGCCCAGGGCCTTAGGGGCCGGCACGGCGAAGGCCCGTTCGGCGGGAGAATTCATGATCAGCACCCGGTTCTCCTCATCGGTAGCCAGAACGACGTCGGCGGTGTCTTCCAGAATAGCCGCCAGCTTGCCCCGTTCTCGGTCCGCTTCAGCGTAGAGACGGGAATTCTCAATGGCCGCCGTGGCCTGATTGGCGAAGACCTGGGCTGTCTCTATCTCCTCGTCGAGGTAACTCTTGGGTTGGTCGTAGTAAAGAGCCAGCAGGCCGACGGTAATCTCGCCTCGTCGCAAAGGAAGCAGAGCCAGAGACGAGTAGCCTTCTCTCTGGACCAATTCCCGCCTGTCAGATAACTGGGGATGCTCCAGCACATCCGCAATGATCAACGGTCGGGGAGAAGTGGAAATTGCCAGGCTCAGCTCTTGCAATAGTTGACGATAACGGTAGTTGATGCCCCATACGTATTCAGATGACAGGTGCCGGGCCAGAACACAGCGCAAGTCTGGCATTTCTCCCAGAAAGATAGCGCAGCGGTCGGCCTTCAAGACGTTCAGACTTTCGTCGGCGATAGCAGCCAACACCTTAGACAGCCCCAGGTGGGAACTAATGGTGGTCGAGGCGCGGGTCAGGCTACTCATGCGGTCCAGTTGTCGAACGGTGGCCTCGTAAAGCCTGGCGTTCTCGATAGCCAGCGCCGCCGAGCGGGCCAGCGCTTCCAGCAACCGCAGATCGTTGTGGTCAAAGCGGCCCTCGATCTTGTTGACGGCTTCGATCACGCCGATGATTCTATCTTTCACTTTCAACGGGACCCCAAGCAGCGAACGGGTGCTGGTGCCGACTATATCGTCAACCCTGGAGTAGAAACGCGGGTCTTCATCTGCTCCAGACACGAGCACCGAGCACCCCTGCTGCACCACCCAACCGGCTATACCCGCTCCAGGCGGCAGACGATGGCCCTTCAACTGCTTAGCCCCGCTCCCCACGCTAAGCTCGAAAATCAACTCCTTCGTCCCCTCGTCGAGGAGCAAAACAGAGATGGCCTCCGAACCTAACACGCCGCCGGCTTCGCTTATCATCGCATCCAGAACCTGCTCCAAATCCAGACTGGAGGACAGGGCCATACTGGCGGTGTATAGGGTAGCCTGCTCCCGTAGCCTTTGCTGGGTTTCTTTGTACAAATGGGCGTTCTCAATGACCACCGCCGCCTGGCCGGCCAGGGTTTGGGCCAGTTGAATCTCCTCCGGGCTGAAGCGTCTTTCCTCATAATCCCGCAATTCCGCTAACCCGATGGAGCGGCCTTTGATCACCAGGGGCACCATCAACAACGACTGCAAATTGAGTTTCTCCAGGAGAGCCCGTTCCTGAGCATCGTGCGACTCGTCGCTGACCAGGATGCTCATTGGTTGTCCCGTGCGCAACACCTTCAGGGTGGCCGGATAATCATTCAGATCGTAGGTGGTGCCTGGAAGATCCTGGTTGGACCCGGAGGGGCCCACGTCGTGCTCCACCCGGGTGATGACCACGTTGGCTTCTTCGTCCCAGTCGGAGATGGTGCAGCCCTCCACCCCGAGGGCGATGCTCATTTGTTTTGCCACGTTGTGCAGCACCTCATCGATGTCCAGGCTGGAGGACAATATCTTGCTGGCTTCGTAGAGAGTAGCCTGCTCCTTCAAACGTCGTTGTGTCTCCTCGTAGAGTTGGGCGTTTCTCACCGCCACGGCTATCTGGTTGGCAATGGTCTGGGCCAGGGCTATCTCATCGGGAAGCCAGCGTCTTTGCTTCTCAAGGCTATCCAGGCGGATGACGCCCATCACTTCGTTCTGGACGATCAGAGGAACGATGAGGATAGACTTTACATTACTTAGCAGGTGGCTTAACAGGTGGCGGATGCTATCCAGCAAAGGCTCGCTCTCCACATCGACAATGACCAGCGGCTCTTTGGTATGTATCGCATGTTCGGCGATGGGGTTACCCCGGATCGGTATTATCGGTCCCAGTCCGGGCTGGCCCCCTTGCTGCCGGTACTCGGCCACCAGTTGTCCATACTCTCTTTGCTCGTCGAAGAACACAATGTCGCTCTGCTCCACTCCAAAAGTCTGGGACATTTCCTTGGCCACGAGAAACAGAACGCTGTCCAGGTCCAGATAAGAATTCAGCAAAATGGACATGTTATAGAGTAGCTCCAGGCGGTCGGCCCGCTGTTTGATCAGTTTGTTTTGCTGGGAGATCATCTGGAAGAGGCGAGCGTTCTCGATGGCTACCGCGGCCTGGTTGGCAAAAGCCTGTACCACAGCCACAGTGTCATGGTCGTAGGAGTGAGGAGCAGCATTGCACACCGTAAGCACGCCGATAGGCTCGTCCATGCTCAGGAGGGGAACAAGCAGACAGGAAAGGATATTGTGAGCAGCCAGCATTTCGTCGAAAGGAATCCCTTTCGTGAGATCGCCAAGAGGGATGGCATTTCTGATCCGGAGGGAGTGACTCAGGACGGGATTGTTTGCCAGGGCAAAGGTCAGGTCGGAGGTCTTCTCGCCCTCAAGAAGCCCGGCCGCAGCTACTACCCGCAGATCATTTTCCTCCAGCAGCATGATCAGGCTGGCTTCGTGCTCGATCACTTTGGCCAGGTGGCTCAGCACCCTGGAGAGCACATCACTCAGGTCGAGAGTTGAACCCAGGATGCGCGTTGTCTCCCTCAAAGCATCGGTCAGTTGCCGATGGTGGTGTTCTGATTCCTGGAGAGCGACGTTGGTAAGCTCCAGTTCCGCGCTGTGTTTTTCAAGTTGTTCCAAGCGTTGGCGTAAGGCTTGTCTTTCTCTTTGCCAGACCTCAATATTATTTTCCATGGATTTCCCTCTTCACCGAGGAGTTGCCCTTGAATTATGGAGCGAAGATATGCCAAGTCTAGCAGAGGAGAGGAAGCATAAGGGGTAGATCACTCCCCGGCATCTCGGTTGGGCTTCCATAGGGTACGATAGAAACAACTGCGCCGCCCGGTGTGACAGGCCGGGCCACGGGGGCTGACCAGCACCAACAGGGTATCGGCGTCACAATCGTAACGTATCTCCAGGATAGGCTGAGTGTTGCCAGATGTGGCCCCCTTGTGCCACAGTTCTCGGCGACTGCGGCTCCAGAAATGAGTCTCCCCCGTGCTTATGCTCAGTTCCAGCGACTGGCGGTTCATGTAGGCCATCATCAGCACTTCGCCTGTGCGCTGATCTTGCACGATGGCCGGTACCAGACCCCGCTCATCCCATTTGATGATTTCCTTATCCGTTTCCACCTTCACACCTCAAATAAGCACAAAGGACACAAAGATTTTATACTCTTTGTGTGCTTCGCGGTTGGATTTACATTCTGAGCAGCACACCCCGCTCCGTCAGGTAATCTTTCACCTGGCGGATGCTCAACTGCCTGTAATGGAACAGGGTGGCGGCCAGAGCAGCGTCGGCCCCGCCTGCGGTCAGAATTTCATAGAAATGCTCCAAAGCTCCTGCTCCGCCCGACGCGACTACCGGGATGGAGACCATATCGGCCACGGCGCGGGTAAGCTCCACGTTGTAACCATCCTGGGTGCCGTCGTGGTCCATGCTGGTCAGCAGGATTTCGCCGGCGCCCCGCTCTTCCACTTCTTTGGCCCAGGCCAGGGCTTCCAGGCCAGTCGGCACCCGTCCTCCGTCGATGTAGACCTGCCACCAGTCGCCTTCCCACTTGGGATCGATAGCCACCACCATGCACTGGCTGCCGAAGCGTTTGGCCCCCTCGGCGATCAGGTCTGGGGTGCGCACCGCGGCGCTGTTAATGGATATTTTATCCGCTCCGGCCTTGAGGGTGGCCCGGATGTCCTCCACCGTGCGGATGCCCCCCCCGACGGTGAAAGGAATAAAAACGGAATCGGCCACCCGCCGCACCATGTCGATCACAATGTCCCGTCGCTCATGGGAGGCGGTGATGTCCAGAAAAACCAGTTCGTCGGCCCGTTCGGCGTCGTAGACCTGGGCCTGCTCTACGGGGTCGCCCGCATCCCGCAGATTCACGAAATTCACCCCCTTGACCACCCGGCCATCCTTGATATCCAGACAGGGGATAATGCGTTTGGCTAACATTTCTTTCGCTCCTCCTTCTAATCCGTGAAATCCGTGTCTATTCTTGCCCCGATTTTATGGCCTGGGGCAGAGTCACTGCGCCAGTATATAGCGCCTGCCCGATAATGACCCCTTCCAGACCGGCCTCTTTGACGCGGCGAACATCTTCCAGGGAGGAAACGCCCCCGGAGGCGATGACCATCAGCCCCGTGCGTCGGGCCAATTCGGCGCTGGCGGCGACATTCACCCCGGATAGCATCCCGTCGCGGGCGATGTCGGTGTGCACCACCCGGCTCAGGCCCAACTCCTTCATCTTGAGGGCCAATTCGCAGGCCGTGAGGCTCGAAACGTGCTGCCACCCGTGAGTGGCTACCTGTCCGTCCTGGGCGTCAATGCCGACGGCCACCTTTTCCGGGCCAAAGCGTTCCAGGGCGCAGGCCACCACCGCCGGGTCGCGCACGGCCACCGTGCCCAGGATGACCCGCCGCACACCCAGGCTCAACGCCTCCTCAAGGCCAGTCATATCCCGCAGACCGCCCCCGAATTGGACCGGGATGTCCACCGTGGCCACGATGTCCCCCAGGATGCGCACGTTGGGCGATTCCTGCCCAAAAGCGCCATCCAGATTGACCACGTGTAGCCACTGCGCGCCTTCGTCCGCCCAACGCCGGGCCACCACCAGCGGGTCATCTCCGAAAACCGTCTCTTCCTGCGGGCGGCCCTGGCGCAGACGGACGCATCGCCCCTGACGTAAATCTATGGCCGGATAGATGGTTATCTTACTGCTCATCGGCGGCCATATCCACAAAATTTCTGAGAATTCTTAACCCTACGTCCTGGCTCTTTTCGGGATGAAATTGAATGCCAAAGACGTTATCCTGCCCGACGATGGAGGCGTAATCGATTTCATAATCGGTGCTGGCTAACACGATATCCGGATCGTTCGGCTGCACGTAATATGAGTGCACAAAGTAGGCGAAAGCCGAGTCAGCGATGCCGGCCAGCAAGGGACATACTTTACGGAGGTGTATCTGGTTCCAGCCGATGTGAGGCACCTTGAGACCCACGTTGAAGCGCAACACCCGGCCTTCAAAAACGCCCAACCCCTGATGCCGCCCCATCTCCTCGCTTTCCTGGAAGAGAAGCTGGAGCCCCAGACAGATGCCCAGAAAAGGCCGCCCCTCTTCGATGGCCTGTCGGACGGTTACGTCCAACCCTTTAGCGCGCAGGTTGGTCATGGCGTCGCCAAAGGCTCCCACCCCAGGCAGAACAACAGCCGGGGCGCGGGCGATGGTCTGGAGGTCGTCGGTCACCAGGGCCTCAGCCCCCACCTGCTCGAAAGCCTTTTGCACACTTCTCAGATTGCCCATGCCATAATCAACAATGGCGATCATCGTTTCTCCTTACTTCTCAAGTAACCACAAAGAGCACAAAGGACACGCCTCTAGAAACCAGGTTTTTCGGCAAAAACCTGGTTTCTTCAGGCCAACACCCCCTTGGTGGAGGGCACTTCTCCCGCTCGTCGGGGGTCGAGGGCCGCCGCCTGGCCCAACGTGCGTCCCAGGGCCTTGAAAATAGCCTCGGCGACGTGGTGGGCGTTCCTGCCCTGCAAAAGTTTGACGTGCAGGGTCAACGCCGCGTTGTGGGCCAGGGCACGCAGAAACTCCTCGACCAGTTCGGTCTCGAAGGGGCCGATCCTGGTCTGGGGAAAGTCAACGTCGTAGACCAGCAGACCCCGGCCCGAAATATCGACTGCCGCCAGCACCAGGGCCTCGTCCATCGGTAGGGCCTGGCTGGCGTAGCGGACGATGCCGGCTTTGTCCCCCAATGCCTGACGTAGAGCCTGCCCGAAAACGATACCCAGGTCTTCCACAGTGTGATGGTCGTCGATCTCCACGTCACCGCTGGCAGTTACAGTCAGGTTAAAGCGACCATGCACGGCCACGTGGGTCAGCATATGGTTGAGGAAGGGTACCGGGGTCTCGATGTGGTGTTCTCCCCGTCCTTCCAGGGTCAAAGATAGCTCGATGTCGGTCTCTTGGGTCTGACGATGGATGTGGGCCGTCCGCATTTAGTCTTCTCCCAGATTATTGTCCTTCCATTACCTCCACGGCCTGCTGTCTGATATCCATCAGGCGGTGGGCAACTTTAAGCTGTCCATCGGCTTCCAGGTCCCTGGCGACGAAGGCCATGGTGTGCGTCAATTCTTCCGTCAGCAACTCGGTGTTCTCCTGGAGGATCCTGCGCGTCTCTTGTGGATAATCGGCTTCCATCAACCGATTGATGAGCTTGATCTCTGGAGGAGCGTTTTCCTGGAGGATGCGCACCGTCGTATCGTGCACTTTTTTCAGGCGTTCGACGACGTCCACCCGTCCTTCGGCCTGGGCGTAATGGATGTTGGCCCGCAGGACAGCGAAAAATGCCTGGTCGATCTCGGTCAGGCGCTCGCTTATCACCTCCTCCGGGGCAGCGCTATCCAGGATAGTTATTAACAAATCGGCTGCTTGTTGCAAAGCGGCGCGCGCCGCCTCGTCCTGGCGGGCCGAAATGTCCAGAATCTTGTCCCGGAGCCGGGCCAGACGTTGGGCCTCTTTCTCAGTTTGGGCGGCCTCAATGCGATTGGTCAAATCCTGGTAAAAGCTATAGTCTATCACCGGGCGACCGACGGCTACCAGGGCTTCTAACTCCTCGTCGTTCTGACAGGCGATCATTCTCTGCAACAATGCGTCTTTGGCTATGGCCCGTTCCGTCTCCTGAACGGCCTGGGTGGCGGCGGCGGTCTTGCCCACCGCGCTCCACTCCAGGACTTTCGTCCGCAATTCCAGCAACCGTCCGCTCAGCTCTTCCTGTCCCTCGGCTTTGGAGGCCTCAGCCGAGGCGGTCAAAGTCTGAAGAAATTCGTAATCGATGTGCTCATCTTTCCGCTGGATCACCTGCTTCAATTGTTCATCGTCCCGGCAGGCCAGCATTTCTTCGATCAGGGCTGCTCTGGCTTTTTGCGCTTCCCACATCTCTTTGCTAACGCCGTCGGCCAGCATGATGTCCTCGATCATGCTGGGGAGGCTGAGGAAGACTCTGGGCTGGAAAAGGTAGGCCTTACGCTTCTGCGGGGGCAGGGAATTCATCAAGGCGTTGGTCAGATCGCCGATGACCTTCTGTTGATCGGGGCCTGTCAGACCTGCTTCAGGGGGCATGAAGCAGAAGAGTAGCTCTTTAGCGGGGTCATGGTAAAGGAAAGGGGCGCTGAGAATGCCCTCATTACCGCAATGGGGACAACTGTAGGCGTTAAACCGTCCCCCCACCAGCCGGGCTTTAAGTTCAGGATGCTGCTCAACGTCGATGAGGCTCATCACCTCGGCGGCGAATTGCTTCCTGCACACGGAACAGGTGACGGGCACAACTTGCGGTGAGTTTAACATGTTAATTCCTTTCCACTTCGTTTAGGGCGGCTATTAAAGTATCGGTCTGCTCAGGCGTGCCCACGCTGACCCGGATGCAATCGGTCAGGCCGGGCTTGGAGAAGTAGCGCACCAGAATGCCCTTCTGCTCCAGGGCCAGCTTCAGGGCGCGGGCCTCGCCCTCCAGGATGCGGCAGAGGATGAAATTAGACCGGCTGGGATAGGGGCGCAGAAACTCGACCCCCTGTAAGGCTCGATAGAGCCTTTGTCGTTCCTCGATAATGCGTTGCACGTTGCCTCGCAGATAGTCAATGTCCTCCAACGAGGTCAGGACAGCCTTCTGGGCCGCCACGTTGACGTTGTAGGGCTGCTTGATCTTCCACAGGTGACTGATGATATCTCCAGGAAAAAGTCCATAACCCACCCGCAGGCCGGCCAGAGCGGCCCATTTGCTGAAAGTGCGCAGCACGATCAGGTTAGAATGGCGAGGCACCCAGTCGGCCACACTACAGCCGCTAAACTCGACGTAAGCCTCGTCCAGCACGACCACCAGAGGCAGGGCTAACAGGCGCTTGAGGTCGTCCTCAGCGAGGAGGCCGCCGTCGGGATTGTTGGGCGAAGCGACAAAGATCAACTTGAGACGGCCCTCCGCCTCTGATGCCACCGTCCTTTCCACGGCCTCCACGTCGAGGGAGAAATCTTCGTGGCGGGGAACGCTGACCACCCGTCCCCCACATACCCCCGTGACGAAGCTATACATCCCAAAGGTGGGCGGACAATCGATCACCCCGTCGCCAGGAAACACGAAGAGGCGCATGACCAGATCGATCAGCTCGTCGGCCCCACTGCCGCACAGGATGTGGCTCCGATCCACTCCCACGTAGGCTTCCAGAGCCTCTCGCAGCAGGGTATGTTCGGGATCGGGGTAGATGTGATAGCCATCGTGTGCGGCCAGGGCGGCCAGCACACTGGGAGAAGGGCCATAAGGATTCTCGTTGGCATCCAGCTTGACGATGCGTTCCGGCGGCAGACCCAGCCGGGCGCTGAGCACCTCGAAGGGCACGATAGGGGTGTATTCCTCCATGTCGTGTATGTCGGGGCGCAGCAGTTCATCAACTTTAACGCTCATTTTGTTCGCTATCCTCATTCGCTGTTTTCGTTGTTCCCTTCGCTTTCGCTTATTCGCCCATTCGTGTTGGGGTTTCGGATACGCACCGCCGCAGCGTGGGCGGTCAGGCCCTCGCTCTCGGCCAGGGCAATGGCGGCGGGCGCGATCTCTCTGGCTTCTTCTTCGCCCAGGGCGAAAACGCTGATCACTTTCAGGAAATCGTTCACGTTCAGGGGCGAGGCAAAGCGGGCCGTGCCTCCGGTGGGCATGATGTGGCTGGGACCGGCCACGTAATCGCCCAGGGCCTCGGAGGAAATTTCGCCCAGGAAGATACCACCTGCGTTTTTGACCCTGCCCACCAGCGACCAGGGATCGGCCACCAGCAGACAGAGATGTTCCGGGGCGTATTCGTTAGCCAGGTCGAGGGCCTGCTCCAGGCTCTCGGTGACGATGATCGCTCCTCGTTCTGCCAGCGAGCGGGCGGCGATGTCCTTTCTGGATAGAACCTCGATCTGTCTTTCCAGTTCGCTGTGCACCGCCAGGGCCAGTTTCAGACAGGGAGTGAGGAGCAGGGCCGTAGCCAGCACGTCGTGTTCGGCCTGGGCCAGAAGGTCGGCAGCCAGGTAATCCGGTCGGGCGGCGTCATCGGCTATCAGCATGGTCTCGGTAGGCCCCGGCAGGCTCTCGATGGCAACCTGACCAAAAGCCTGCCGTTTAGCCAGCACCACGAATATATTGCCCGGCCCCACGACCTTATCCACCTGGGGCACGCTTTCGGTGCCGTAGGCCAGGGCGGCGATGGCCTGCGCCCCACCCAGCTTGAAAACGGCGTCCACCTCGGCCACCCTGGCGGCGGCCAAAACGATGGGCGCCAGGCGGCCATCTCCAACGGGCGGGCTGGCAACCACTACTTCCGACACCCCGGCTACCCTGGCCGGGATGGCGGCCATCAGCAGAGAGGAGGGATAGGCCGCCGTGCCGCCGGGCACGTAGACGCCCACCCGTTCCAGGGGACGGACGACCTGGCCCAGCGCCCCATCCTGGCGCCAGGACAGCCAGGAGTTGGCCCGTTGGTGTTCGTGGAAAGAACGGAGACGCTCAGCTGCCAGGGTCAAAGCCCGGCGCAGGGGTTCGGGGGTCTGGCTCCAGCCTGCTTCCATTTCCTCTGGCCCCACTCTCAGGCTATCCAGGGTCACGCCATCGATACGGCGCATGTAGTCCAGGGCGGCCTGGTCGCCTCCCCGGCGTACATCGGCCATGATGCGGGCCACGGCCTCCCTCGGCCTCAAAGCCTGCCCGAACACCCGCTCGATGCTGGCGGCCACTGCGGGGGAGATAGATATCTCCTCCCAGGGCACACGCCTCAGCACGGTCGTCCTGGCCTCTTGAATGTCTCTGATCACTCTGATGGTCATATACTACAGCCTCGGTTCCAGCCGGACCTCGTCGCCAAAGCCGACGTTCAGGTACAAAGAATATACCAGAATAAAGGTGAAAAGTCAACCGTCTATCTTTTTCATTAGCACCACCGCCTCCTCGCCCGTGGGTCGGAAGTCAAACCAGCGGTACAGACGTTGGGAGACGTGGTTATCTTTCTGGGTGTTCAGGGTGATGGCTCTCACCCTCTCTTTTCTAAAGAAAGCGATGGCCTCGGCTATGAGCCGCACCCCGATGCCTCGACCCTGATAGGCGGGATGCACGGCCAGGCGCGATAGATGTCCTGTCTCGCCCCGGCGATGGTTGAACTGATAACCGACCACTTTTTCTCCCAGGGTGGCTACCACGAAAGAAGGGGTGTGGCCCATAGTATAGGCAAAAGCTTCCTGGTCGTGACACCACAGCGATTCGAAAGCCTGCTGTTCCAATTCTACCAGGGCAGGAATGTCGGCCACCCGCGCGGGGCGCACACACACGTCTGAATTGCCTGCGGATGGTATACGCCAACCGCGTTTAACAAAGGTTACAACCCGCTCGTAGAGGGCAAAGCCCCACTCTCTGCACAAAGGCTCGCTCAACCACTCGTCACTTCCCATGTAGAGCAGGCAGGCAACCCCTCGACTGCGCAAGAGACTTATAGCTGAAGGTAACAGAGTGTTGAGGCCCGCCTCCAGGGGCCAATCGTCGCTTACCCCCAGACCTTGCAGCCAGGCCCGGCAGGCTGAGCGTATAGGGCAAAATACGAAGCCCAGAAGCTTCTGGTCGGAGAGAGCCACCACAAAAGCGTCAGCCATCGACTCTTCTATATCGTTGTTCATCTCAAAGCCGACGTAGACCTTCCTGGCCTGCCTGATAAGACGCGCCACCCCAGGTTGCTCAGCCTTCGTGACCGGCCTGACCGTGATCTCTCCCATCCGCCGATATCCTCCATCTCAGGTTAATTATGACACGATTATGGTCAGACGTCAAGGTGGTCGAATCCCAGGCGCCCGATACGCTCAAGATGGTCAAAACCATCAACTTGCTTTTTCTCGACAGTTGTTGTAAACTATGAATGAGTTAGAACTCTGAGATTAGCAGCGGTATCATTGTGGGTGGAGGAACGATAGACGGGTCTGTTCCGGGCAGGTAAAGGGTCTTGGAACCTACTGTCTTCAGCGTGAAGGAGAACAAAGCTGCGTCGCTCTTCGAGCAGGCTGAACTCGATCCGTCGAGAGATCGAGGCCCATATCCGCGAAGCCGCAGGCTTATCTCCGGGCACTTTCGATATTTAGTTCGCGCTTGCAGACGGCTTTCGCGAAGCCACAACAAACTATAGAGACGTGCTAAGCACGAGGATATAAATAATAAGCCCTTCCTGTGGGGCTTATTTGTCAACTTGAAGAACAACGGTCAGGGTTAAAAACTGAGAAACCGAATTATGTGATATAAGATGTTCATTCTATATATGTCACTCTGAGGCTTCTCTAAGGTCCAACTTTACCTTAAAAAGTAAGATTAAGGTAGAGTTATGGCAATCTCGGCGGATGCACGTGGGGATAGCTGTGGCAGCGAATAGCCATGGCTATTTTTATTTCTTAAAACAATGGTCTGAAAGCAAATGGCCGGGAAGATCACCGCCCTTAAATTGCAGAAGAAGAATAAAGAACGGGTCAACGTCTACCTGGAAGGACAGTATGCTTTCAGCCTGGCTGTTACCCTGGCGGCCAGATTAAAACGAGGCCAGGTTCTCTCCGAAGAAGACATCGAGAACTTGCGAGCCGAGGACGGTTTTCATAAAGCTTACGAGCAAACCCTGCGCTTCCTGTCCTATCGGCCTCGCAGCCAGATGGAGGTGCGGCGCTACTTACGAGACAAAAAGGTGCCGCCCCC
This sequence comes from Anaerolineae bacterium, assembly GCA_034417895.1. GTDB lineage: Bacteria > Chloroflexota > Anaerolineae > CAZYHC01 > CAZYHC01 > DAOULT01. Next base: position 46,851 of record DAOULT010000186.1, read on the forward strand.
TGTCGAAGACCGGGTAGTGGAGCGTCTGGCGGGCGCCGGGTTGCTGGACGACCTGGCTTTCGCTCGTTTCTGGGTAGAGAACCGCGAGAGCTTCAAGCCCCGCAGCCTGAGCATGTTGCGTTACGAATTGCGGAACAAAGGGTTGAGCGAAGAGATCATTACCCTGGCGCTGAGCGACCTGGACGAAGAGAGAAGCGCCTACGCCGTCGCTCTGGAGCGAGCTTCTCGGCTGTCTCACCTGGATTACCCAACCTTTCGGAAGAAGGTAATCCCTTATCTGAGACGACGGGGTTTTCCGTATGAGGTGATCAATGCTGCGGTGAAGAGAGCCTGGCAAGAGGGGCATGGTGAAGGGGCGGAAATGCTGGAAGATATGGCAGATGATATCTGACAGGTACGGAGCACGAGCTATTCCCCTCACTCACCTTCGGTGGCGAAGGATATGCCAATATATGTAGCACACATGACATGAAAGGAAGGTACAAAGACATGAACGGAGTACCGCTGACCACGATTATCGAGATAGTAGTGGCGATTGTAACGGGTATAATTGTGGGGTTTCTGCTCAAGCAATATCTGGTCGAGTCCAGATTGAAATCGGCGGCGGCCGGGGCGGAAAAATTGCTGAGCGAAGCCCGGACCAAATATAAAGAGACGATTCTGGCAGCCAAGGACGAAGCCCTTAAAATCCGTGATGAAGCGGAGGAGGAGAATAAAAAAAGGGGTCAGGATTTAAGAAAACAGGAAGTCCGCTTTCGGCAACGCCAGGATGCTCTGGATCGCAAGTTCGACAGCATGGAGCAGCGAGAACGTAAATTAAATCAACGGCAGAGCCAATTAGATCGTTTGCGTAATGACCTGGATAAACTGCACCAGCAGCGTGTCCAGGAGTTGGAGAGGATTTCTGGTCTCAACCAGGAAGAAGCTAAAGAGCTGCTGTTGAAAGTGGTGGAGGAAGATGCCCGTCAAGACATGGCCCGTGTGATTCGAGAGGTAGAGAGCCAGACCCACGAGGAGGCCGAGCGCCGGGCCAGAGAGATCGTCACTCTGGCTATCCAGCGCTGCGCCTCCGATCAGGTGGCGGAAGCCACGGTCTCCATGGTGCCCCTGCCCGGCGACGACATGAAGGGCCGCATCATCGGGCGCGGAGGCCGCAACATCCGCGCCATAGAGAACGCCACCGGCGTCGATCTGGTGGTGGATGATACCCCTGAGGCGGTGATCCTGTCCAGCTTCGATCCGGTGCGCCGCGAGATCGCCCGCACCGCCTTGAACAAATTGATCCTGGACGGGCGTATTCATCCGGCCCGCATCGAAAAAGTGGTGGAGAAATCCAGAGAGGAGATAGAGACCATCATCCGTGAAGAGGGAGAACGAGCCGCCTATGAGGTGGGAGTGCATGGCCTACACCCCGAATTGATCAAGTTGTTGGGCCGCCTGAAATACCGCACCAGCTATGGTCAGAACGTGCTGGTGCATTCTCTGGAAACGGCCCGACTGGCCAGCATGATGGCCGCCGAACTGGGAGCCGACGTCAACCTGGCTAAAGAAGGAGGCCTGCTGCACGACATCGGCAAGGCCATCGATCACGAAGTGGATGGCCCCCACGCCCTGATCGGAGCCGATATCGCTCGCCGGCTGGGCAAATCACCCCGAATCGTCAACTGCATCGCCGCCCATCACAACGAAGATGAACCCCAATGTCTGGAGGCCATTCTGATCGAAGCCGCCGATGCCATCTCCGGGGCCCGTCCCGGCGCCAGGCGTGAAAGCCTGGAAAGCTACATCAAACGGATCAAAGCCCTGGAGGAGGTGGCAAACTCTTTCGAAGGAGTGGGCCAATCCTACGCCATCCAGGCCGGTCGAGAAATAAGAATCATGGTCAAGCCGGAAGAGATAGACGACCTGTCGGCCATCCAACTGTCTAAAAATATTGCTAAAAAAGTGGAAGAGAGCCTGGAATATCCGGGGCAAATTAAAGTCACGGTTATCAGGGAAACACGCGCTGTCGATTATGCTAAATAACGAGATTTGCTTTCTGTCAAATAATAGTGTAGAATATAAGTGCAGCGCGACAGATTCGAGGCGGCAAAGTGATCGGCCTTGTAACATGACAAAGTTGATATAAAGTGTGGGGGTGAGGAGGCAGCTTGCTCCGGACCTCGGGCGATATGCGTGATTCAATAATCTGGCGGTCATTTTCATTCGCATGACACGACACAAAGGAGGCAACAGTTATGGATATCATCAAAGTATCGGCAAGGTCCAGATCCACGGCAGTAGCAGGGGCAATAGCCGGCGTGGTCCGCGAGAGTGGACGGGCCGAGGCGCAAGCCATCGGTGCAGGGGCAGTGAATCAAGCGGTTAAGGCTGTAGCCATCGCCCGTGGGTATCTGGCTTTGGATGGTTTAGACGTGATTTGTATCCCCGCTTTCACCGAGGTGATGATAGATGACCAGGAGCGAACGGCTCTTAAGCTGATCGTGGAACCGCGATAATGAGCGAAAAGACAGGTCGTTGCCTGCGTAACTATTGATCGAGCAAGATTTTTGCTCCGACTGGTGGTCGGTCAGGGTGCCGTCTTGCCTGCCTCGGGAAGACGAATCGAAAAAAGCGGTTTTAGGTCCCCTTCACTCCGTCAGGGCGAAGGGGGTTTCTTTTTTTGCCTTTTTAGACACCCTGATATATAATTAGGCAATCAAAACAGAAGAGTTAAAACGGGGAGGGCCGGCCAGTGAGTGAGGACATAGCCGTGCAACTGGTAAACGTGACCAAACGCTTCTCCGAAGTAACGGCGGTCGATAATATGACCTTGCAAATTAAAAACGGGGAATTCTTCTCGCTGCTTGGGCCTAGCGGCTGCGGTAAAACTACCACGTTGCGCATGATCGCGGGCTTCGAAACCCCGACCGCAGGCCAGATATATATTCAAGGTCAATTGATGGGGCTGACCCCTCCTTTTCAGCGCCATGTCAATACCGTCTTTCAGAATTATGCGCTCTTCCCCCACATGAGAGTTTTTGAGAACATCGCCTTTGGGCTGCAAATGAGGAAGGTGCCCGGAGACGAGATCGCCCGCCGCGTGGAAGAAGCGCTGGCCCTGGTCCGTCTGCCGGGCCTGGGAGGCCGCAAACCCTCTCAGCTTTCCGGCGGCCAGCAACAACGGGTGGCCCTGGCCCGTGCTCTGATCAACCGGCCCGGCGTTCTGTTGCTGGACGAGCCTCTGGGGGCTTTGGATCTCAAGCTGCGCAAAGAAATGCAGCTCGAACTCAAAACCCTTCAACATCAGGTGGGGATTACCTTTATCTACGTCACCCACGATCAGGAAGAGGCCCTGACCATGTCCGACCGCATCGCCGTGATGAGCAAGGGCCTGGTACTCCAGGTCGGCACCCCCACCGAAATCTACGAGAGGCCGACCTGTCGTTTCGTGGCCGATTTCATCGGCGAGTCCAATTTCCTGAGCGGCGAAATCAAAGGCATAGATGAGGACACCCTGACCGTACTGGTCGATAGGGTGCTGCCGGTCAAGGTGGAGAGACGCCAACCGCTGCGCCAGGGGGAGACGGTCACGGTCGCTATCCGGCCCGAAAAAATCCGCCTCTATGGACAACCTCTGACTGAGGCGGCCAACGTCTTCCCCGGCCTGATCGAGAGCGTGGTCTACACCGGTACCGATACCCAGTACATCGTGCGTCTGGCGAGCCACTCCCGTCTCAAAGTCCGTGAGCAGAACCTCTCTCCCTCCCTGCTGGGCACCACTTATAGAGAAGGAGAGGAAATTTACGTCGAGTGGCAACCAGAAAGCGCCTTACTCCTGAGGGATTAGGATTTTGACATGAGCAAAGCGTTAGCTTGGATCCGACACAGAAAAGGCTGGCATGTTTTGTTTTTGATTTTCCCCTCTGCTTTCTGGCTCATAGTTTTCTTTTTTATTCCACTGCTCATCGTCCTGGTCTATAGCTTTGCCCAACGGGGCATCTATGGGGGCGTAGAATGGATTTGGAACGTCCAGAACTACATTCGTTTCTTTGACCCCCTGTATCTGCGCATCTTCTTGCGCTCCGTTTACATCGCGCTGGCTACCACTGTCATCTGTTTTCTGGTGGGCTATCCTCTGGCTTACTTCATCGCCCGACGCTCCGAGAAATGGCGCAACACTTTGCTGTTACTGCTGATGGTGCCCTTCTGGACCAACTTTCTGGTGCGCACCTACGCCTGGATCCTGATCCTGCGCAACGAGGGCATAATCAACCAGGCGCTACAAGGGCTGGGCCTTATCTCCGCTCCATGGCCGCTCCTCTACAACGACGGAGCGATCATCGTCGGTCTGGTCTACGGCTGGCTACCGGACATGGTGCTGCCCTGTTACGCCGCCATAGAGCACCTGGACCCTTCCCTGGTAGAGGCCGCCTACGACCTCTACGCCAATCGGACGCAGGCTTTTCTGCGGGTTATCCTGCCCCTGACCGCGTCGGGCATCATCGCCGGCTCCATCCTGGTGTTCATCCCTTCCCTGGGGGCCTACGTCACCCCCGACCTTTTGGGCGGGGCCAAATCGGTCATGATCGGCAACCTGATCCAGCAGCAGTTTCTCAGCGCCCGAGATTGGCCTTTCGGTTCGGCCATTTCCTTTGTGCTGATGGCTGTCATGCTGGCCGGCACGCTGCTCTATTTCCGGGCCGGGGGCCGGACGACTTAAGACGTTATACGAGCTTAATAAATTCAACACATTCTGAACTTAGCCCATAACCCTGGTTCAAGCCACAGAGGACACGGAGAACTCAGAGAAAAACATTTTTCCCCCTCTGTGAACTCTGTGCTCTCTGCGGCTAAGAAAGAAATAGTAAAATATGGAAATGGCAACAACGGTAAGAGCAGCCGGGGCGAGAGGTTGGGGGCAACGGCTGGGCCAGTTGGCCCTGACTCTCAACGGGGTGCTGATGTACTTATTTCTGTACGCGCCCATCGCCATTCTGGTGGTTTATTCCTTCAACGCCTCTCGCTTCGTGACCGTCTGGACGGGCTTCACCTTCGACTGGTACGCCACCCTGTTTCAAGACGAAGCCATCGGCCTGGCCCTTAGAAACAGCCTGATCGTGGCTATCTCGGCCACCCTGATCTCCACCGTGTTCGGCACGATGGTGGCCCTGGTCATGGAACGCTACGAGTTCCTGGGCAAACTGCCCTTTGACGCCCTGCTCTATCTGCCCATCATCATCCCCGATATCTCTATGGCCGTGATGCTGCTGCTGTTCTTTATCATAAGCAAGACGCCGCTCAGCCTGATCACCATCATCATCTCCCACGTGGCTTTTGACATTTCCTTTGTGACCGTGGTAGTACGCGCTCGTCTGGCCGACTTCGACCGTACCCTGGAGGAGGCGGCCATGGACCTGGGAGCCAACGAACTGCAAACTTTCTGGCGGGTGACTTTGCCGCTGTTGATGCCTGGCATCCTGGGGGGGGCGCTGCTGGCCTTTACCCTCTCCATCGACGATTTTGTGATCACCTTTTTCACGGCCGGCATCGGCTCCGGCACCCTGCCCCTGCGTATCTACTCTATGGTCAAGCTGGGCGTCACCCCGGAGATCAACGCTCTATCTACCATGATGCTGCTGGCTTCCATGCTGCTGGTCTTCTGTTCGCTGCTTCTGCAAAGGAAAGGGGGTGGTGGAGTCGACATTGGTTGAGTTGATACCCGTAAAATACGATTATAAATTAAGGAGGCAAAAAATGCGCAAAGTATTTATTGGTCTTTTGGTGTTATCAGTTTTGCTCATCCTGGCGCCGGCCGTCAGTCTGGCCCAGGAGGGTGAAGAGTATACTCTTCAGGAGGACGACACGCTGTGGGACCTGGCCGAAGAGCGTTTCGGTGTGGGGTGGGCTTACGTGGCTATCGTGGAGGCCACCAGCGCCAGGCGCGAGAAAGATGATAGCTTCGCCCTGATCGAGGATCCCCTGGAAGTCGGGGAAGGAGCCAAAATCTGGCTCCCCAGCCAGGCAGAGGTGGACAAAACCCTGGAGGAAAAGCTACCTCTCGATCCCCTGGAGAAGCCCAAAGAGGAGCTGGCCGCCGAGCTACACGTCTTCAACTGGTCAGATTACATCGACCCTGAGATTTACAACGATTTTGAGGAGCTATACGGGGTCAAGATCGTGGAGGACACTTTTTCCAGCAACGAGGATATGTTAGCCAAGCTCCAGGCTGGAGCCACCGGCTACGACATCATTGTTCCCTCCGATTACATGATTCGGATCATGATCCAACTGGACCTGCTGGCCGAATTGGACATGACCAACATTCCCAACTTCGAGAAATACGTGGCCGAAAATCTCAAGGAGCAGCCTTACGATCCGGGCAACGAGTATTCGGTGCCCTACCAATGGGGCACCACCGGCATCGGCTACAACGCGGAGGTGATCGATCCGCCGCCCGATAGCTGGGCCTATCTCTTCGACGAGGAAATGGCCCGGCCCTACGCAGGCCAGATGAGTATGCTCAACGACAGCCGGGAGAGTATCGGGGCCGCCCTCAAATACCTGGGCTACTCCCTGAACACCATGGAGGAGAAAGAGCTGGAAGAGGCCAAAGCCCTGCTGTTGAAGCAGAAGGCGTGGGTAACTACTTACGATAGCGACCAGTTCGAGGACCTGCTCATCGCCGGCGAGACCGTCATCGGCCACGGCTGGAGCGGCGATTTCTTCATGGCCGCCGTCGAGGACCCTCGGGTCTGGTATGCCATCCCCAAGGAAGGGGCGGTCATCTGGACCGACAACCTGGCCGTCCCCAAGACGGCCCCCCAAAAGTACACGGCTGAGTTCTTCATCAACTACTTGCTCAGGCCGGAAGTAGCGGCCAGGATCAGCAACTTTACCTGGTACGCCAGCCCCTACGAAGGGGCCAGTCCTTTCCTGAATCCCGAGATCACGGGTGAGCCGGCCATCTATCCCCCCGAAGAAGTGATGGCCCGCCTGGAACCCATCCGCGATGTGGGCCAGGCCACGCCGCTCTACGAGCGTATCTGGACGGAGATCAAGGCCAGGTAAACGCTTTTTCAGACCCAAAGGGTTTTGGAAACCCTTTGGGTCAGTTTGGGGTGGATGGCAGAAGAGAAAAAGGATGAAAAGGCTCAAGTTCATAGATACCATGCGCGGGCTGGCGGTAGCCGGGATGCTGACGATCCATTTTTTCGAGTGGTGGCTGAACCCGGCGGCCAAAAGGACGGACCTCTTCGTCTGGCTGTACTTTGCTTCCAAGCTGGTGGCGCCCATCTTTTTGTCTCTGGTCGGAGTGTCGTTGGTTCTGAAGATCAGGCGAGCGGACAAGCCTACGGGCCTTTACGGGGACATAGTTTTGCGCGGCCTGAAAATCCTGAGCGTGGGCTATCTGCTCAACCTGGCTGTCTGGGTGCCTGCCTGGGGCCTGGAAGCCTTGCTGATCTGGGACATCCTGCCGCTCATCGGGTTGTCCATCATAGTCTGTCTCGTCCTACTGGAATACACGGCCTATTACGTGCGCCTGGCCGTCATCGTGGTCATCTTTCTGGAAGCGCCCTATATTCTGGATCATTTTTTCCCTGGCTTACCTTACTACTTCTCGGCCATCATCAGCGGGACGGCGCCGTTAATCTATTTTCCCATCATCCCCTGGCTGGCTTATGCCATCCTGGGGACCGTCATCGGCGAGTTTTTCCTGAAGGCGCAGCGCCAGGATAAGCTGAAGAATTTTCTGATTCCAGCGTTTCTCATGGGGGGAGCTTTAACGGCCTGGAGCCTGTACAGCCAGCCCTACGCCGTTTACTTCGATCCCCAGGAGCTATGGCAGACCGAATTCTCTCATCCCCCCTTCTCGCAGACGATCTTTGCGGTGGGGATGTTCCTGCTCCTGTTCGCGGGCCTGTGCTTTCTTTATCAAATAAGGGACACCGTGCCCGTCCTGAAGCCTCTGGAGATGATGGGGCGGGAATCTCTTTTCATTTACATTGCTCATTATCTGCTCGGCTATAGCGTTTTCGGCCTGTTCAATAAACACCACGTCTTTGGCCTGGCGGAAAGCGCCGTCATGCTCCTGGTCACCTTTGTTCTGCTCTACCTGCTGTTACGCTATCTGCCGGGTTTGGTCAGGAGAATCCATTCCATTATAGATTAATTGATATCGACCGACAATTTACAGAGGGAGGAATTAATTTGCCATGAGAGTGTTAGTTTTGGGCGGAGCGGGAGCTGTTTGTAGCCAGGCCACGCGCGATCTGGCCCGTTATAGCGACTTTTCCGAAATCGTCATCGGCGAGATCGACGTGGAAAAAGGGAAAAAGCTGGCCGCCGAAATCGGCGACGCCCGGCTTTCGGTTTTGCCCGTCGATGCCCACCACTATGACGGGCTGGTCGAGACCTTCAAAGGGTTCGACGTGGTCATGAACGGTTTGCCCTACAAATTCGACCTGGCTGTCACCAGGGCAGCCGTGGAGGCGGGAGTCGATGGGCTTGATCTATCCAGCGATGACTACCAGTTTGCCCTCGACGAAGAGGCCAAAAACAAAGGGATAACCTTTATACCCGGCCTGGGAGCCACGCCGGGCATCACCAACGTTATGGCTCGTCGGGGGGTGGCGCACCTGGACCGGGTAGACGAGATTGATATCTCCTTTGCCGCCTTTCGTTGTCTGGCTCCTGCGCCTGGCCTGCTGACCACCACCCTGTGGGAGTTCACTCCCGGCGAGGAGACGCGTCAGGAAACGTATTACCAGGATGGCGGCTGGCATCCGGCTCCTCCTCTATCCGGCGAGCGCCGGGTGCGTTTCCACGACCTGATTGGGGAGCAATCCGTCTACCAGGTGCCGCACGACGAGGTTTATACCCTTCCTCGCTCGGTGCCGGAGGTCAAACGGGTGACGGTGCGGGGCTGTTTCCCGCCCCAGGTCATGCGCTTGATGGGCGCTTTGATGGAAAGCGGCCTGCTCAGCGACTTAAAGGTCAAGATAGGAGAGCAGGAAATTACTGCCCTGGAAGCGGTTCAGGCTTTGCTGTGGGCTGCGCCCTGTGCGCGGGAAAATGAGGTCTGGGCCTACGGTTTGGTGGTCGAGGTAAGCGGCCAACGGGAAGGCCGCCAGGTGAAGTGCACCTACCGCAACAGCCATCCCTCTCAAGAAGAATGGGGCGGTCAGGCCGCGTACTTCAAAAACATTGGCATCCCTCTTTCCATTGGGGCCCAAATGCTAGCCAGGGGACAGGTGGCAGACAAAGGAGTCATCCCCCCGGAAATAGCCATTCCCACCTACCCCTTCTTCGACGAACTAGCCAGACGCGGCATCGAAATCAACGAGCAGATCGAGGAGAGTCGCTGCCTCGGCTAAAGCGCTTACATACGTTTCTTAGCCACAGAGAACACAGAGGGCGCAGAGGGAAAAATTCTTTGCCTCTGAGTTCTCTGTGCCCTCTGTGGCTTGAATCCGGGTCTAATGTAGCTGTACCAATCAATGTAGCTGTAAAGGAGAGAGACATGAGCACAGATAGACCGAATACAATGAAGTGGTTTCGTAGAGCAGCCGAAGTTATGCCTTACGGAGTGTCTTCCAATTTCCGCTACTGGGGAGAAGACTACCCCATGATTGTGACCAGAGCGGAAGGGGCTTACCTGTTCGACCCCGACGGGAAACGCTACATCGATTACCGCCTGGGCTTCGGCCCCATCATCCTCGGTCATGGTTACCCGGCTGTGGTGGACCGGGTGGCGGAAGCTATCCGGGAAGGCACGATCTTTGCCTTCACCCATCTCTGGGAGGTCAGAGTAGCAGAGAAAATGAAAAAAATGTGTCCTGGCCTCGACCTGGTGCGTTTCGCCAACTCCGGCACGGAGGCCACCATGCACGCCCTGCGTCTGGCCCGAGCCCACACTGGCCGGGAGAAGATCATCAAGTTCGAGGGCGCTTATCATGGCATGTACGACTACATGCTCTTTTCCACCGCCAGTTCTGTTCCCAAAGCTTTGGGCCACCGTCGCAGCTCCATTCCCACGCCCACCAGCTCCGGCATCCCCCGCTGTCTCCACGACCTGGTTATCACCTTGCCTTACAACGATCCGGAAATCCTGGAAGAAACGGTGGAAAGAACGTGGTTCGAGGTGGCGGCTATTATTCTGGAACCGGTCCTGGGCAACTGTGCCGGCATCGAGCCGCGGCCAGGCTATCTGGAACTCATCCGCCAGCTCTGCGACCGCTACAAAATAGTCATGATCATGGATGAGGTCAAGACTGGCTTTCGTATTGCCCAGGGCGGGGCCCAGGAGGTGTATGGCGTCATCCCCGACCTGGCTACCTACGCCAAGGCCATGGGCAACGGCTTTCCTATCGCCGCCTTTGGAGGCAAACGCCAGATCATGAGCACCCTGGTGCCTGGTCAGGTGGCCCACGGAGGCACCTACTGCGGCAACGTGGTGGGCACCGCCGCCGCCGATGCCACCCTGGACATCCTCCAGGATCGGACTGTCTTCCAGACTATCGAGCAGCGCGGCAGACGACTCCAGGCCGGGATTAAGGACATTCTCACCACAGCCGGCATCCCTCACGTCATGGTCGGTCCTCCGGCCATGTTTGGCTTTATTCTCACCGAACAGGAAGACCCTAGAGACTTCCGCGACTGGGCTACAGGCGACAACAAACTTTACGAACAACTTATGATGGCCCTCGCCGAGAGCGGAGCGATACCCGACCCTGATTCTCGCGAACCGTGGTTCCTATGCTACTCTCACTCCGAGCGAGATATTGACGATACTCTAACCTACTTCGAGGATGCGGTCAAAAAGGTCAAAATATAAAAGTACGCGACACTTTGGAAGCGCCGCGCGCTTACACGCCTCCTCACAAAAATCAGGAAACCCACTTGAAAGAAACCAGGTTTTTGCTAAAAACCTGGTTTCTAGAGGCGCTTGGTTTTTGGGTTTCGTGGTAGTGTCGCGCACTTATACAACAATCAGGTAATGATCAGAAAATGGTTGCTTGTGGCGGATATTCATGGCCATTGGAATGCCCTGCACGAAGTCCTTAAACACATCGACTACGATAGAGTGTGCTGTCTGGGCGACGTTGTAGCCAGCGCTGGAGCGTTATCCGAAAATGAACGCCACATTCTCCAAATTATAGATAGAAGATGGCAGCTTGTGCAGGGTGGTCACGATATCCTGAAGTGTAAGAAAGTAGTCCCGGTCGAGTCCTCTTTGGAGCGTTTATGCCAGGCCCCCTTGATCCTGGAGTCCGAAATGGGCCTGACCGACGCTCATAAGAAAAAAGTCTGCCTGGTTCATGCTTCGCCCTTATCAGCGGGGTCTTTTGAGGAGTACATTTTCCCAGACGCTTCAGACGCGGTGTTAAAGAGACACTTCAGCCCCAGCGCGGCCGATATCTTCCTGGTGGGCCATGTGCATATCCCTTTTGTGCGGGCCTGTGAGATAGAGGGAAAGAGGCGATTTATCATCAATCCAGGCTCTACGGGTGGTTCACAGTACGCCGGGTTTTTGCACAACGTGTCTACCGATAAACGCGCCAGTTGTGCGGTGCTGGACACTTTTGCCTGGCTGGTCAATTTCTATCGGGTGCCTTTTGAATCGGGATACCTGGCTACCTCGACCCGGGCCGATGAACTGGTCTGCTCGGTACAACTCGATTTTGAAAGGGGAATGCCAGACGTTCGCTTCAGCAAAGAAGTAGATGGACGACCGTTCGTATACGTCCCAGAGGAGCGCAGTTAGATCTATCCAGGAGGAAAGCAATAAATGACTGAAAAATACGAGAGCCTCGACCATCTGTCCCCCGTCTGGTCACGTTTCTCCACCGTCGTGGCCGAACGGGCCGAGGGAGCTTACATCTATGACGTTGAGGGCCGCCGCTATCTGGATTTTACCTGCGGCATTGGCGTGACCAATACCGGCCACTGCCATCCTAAAGTGGTGGAGGCGGCCAGAGAGCAGGCCGCTAAATTCATCCACGCCCAGGCCAACATCGTCTATCACCAGCCCATGATCCGCCTGGTGGAAGAATTGTTGACCGTAGCGCCCGGCGGGCTGGATAGCTTCTTTTTCAGTAACAGCGGAGCCGAGGCTGTGGAAGCTTCCCTGAAACTGGCTCGCCAGGCCAGCGGTCGCCCCAATCTGATCGTCTTCGACGGCTCTTTCCACGGGCGGACAGTGGGGGCCATGTCCCTGACTACCTCCAAAACCATCTATCGCGCCGGATACGCTCCACTCATGGCCGGGGTGCACGTCGCTCCCTATGGTTACTGCTACCGCTGCCCGCTGGGGTCGCGCTTGAAGTTAGAGGTCCCGCCCCCCAATAGCCCACCGCCCGCCCCCGCCCAGGATTGTGATCTGTGGTGCCTGGAGCAGGTGCATCATCTGCTCAAAAGCCAGACCGCCCCGGAGGAAACGGCGGCCATCATGGTCGAGCCGGTTTTGGGCGAAGGGGGCTACGTCGTGCCGCCGCTGGAATTCATGCGGGGGCTGCGCCGCCTCGCCGACCAGTACGGCCTCCTGCTCATCGTGGACGAGGTGCAATCGGGCTTCGGGCGGACAGGGAGATTCTTCGCCTCCGAGCACTACGGGGTAGAGCCTGACGTCATGGTTATGGCTAAGGGGCTGGCTTCTGGCTTTCCGCTGAGCGGCATCGCCGCCCGCAGAGAGCTGATGGACAGGTGGGCGGTTGGCTCGCACGGCGGCACCTACGGCGGCAACGCGGTGTCCTGCGCGGCAGCTATAGCCACCATCCAGGTGCTCAAGGAAGAAAAGCTGGTGGAAAACAGCGCTCGCCAGGGAGCGCTTTTGATCAGCCGCCTGCGGAAGTTGCAGGATGAATACCCCGCCTTCGGCCAGGTGCGCGGCCTGGGCCTGATGGTGGGCGTGGAGTTCACCACCGCCGACGGTCAGCCCGATACGGACACCGCCAAAGCGGTCAGCAGGAAGTGCCTGGAGGAGGGCCTGATGCTCCTCACCTGCGGCACCTACAGCAACGTCATCCGCTGGATTCCGCCCCTGATCGTGACCGAAGAGCAGATCGAAGAGGCGCTGGATATTTTTGGAGAGGCTTTGAGGGGTGAGGTGATTCATGCAAGTGCTCTTCGAAGAGGTTAAGCGTCAAGTTTTTCCCGTGTTGCAGCGCCATGATATTGCCCGTGCTGCCATCTTTGGGTCTTTTGCCCGAGGTGAAATAGAAACAGGCAGCGACCTTGATATCCTGGTAGAGTTTAGAGGGGAGAAAAGCCTGCTTGACCTCGTAGCGTTGAAATTAGACCTGGAAGAAGCCCTGGGGAGGAATGTTGACGTTCTCACCTACGATGGGTTACATCCAGCTATTCGGGATCGCATTTTGAGCGAACAGGTGGTAATTTTATAAGGAGGAAAGAGAACAGATGAAAATCGTGGTCTTAGGGGGGTCGGGCATGATGGGCTGCATCGCCGTCCAGGACCTGGCCCACAGCCAGGGAGTTGAGGAGGTAGTCATCGCCGCTCGCCACGTGGAGCGCTCCAAAGAGGTGGCGGCGGCCATCGATAGCCCCAGGGTGTCGGTCGCCCAGGTGGACGCCACCGACCAGGCCAGTCTGCTCAAGGTACTGGAGGGAGCCGGTTGTCTCCTCAATGCCTCGGTCTACTACTTCAATTTGCCGGTTATGCGAGCCTGCCTGGAGGCCAGGGTACACTATACCGACATGGGGGGCCTGTTCCACACCACCCGCAAGCAACTGGAACTCGACGAACAGTTCAAAGAGGCGGGCCTCAGCGCCGTGTTGGGCATGGGTAGCGCCCCAGGCGTGCCCAACGTCCAGAGCCGTTACATCGCCGAGCGGCTGGACACGATGGAATACGTCCGCATCTACGACGGCATCCTGCCCCCGCCCTCCGACGAGGTGCGGTTCAGCTACGCCATCGCCACCATCATCGACGAGGTGACGATGGCGCCGATGGTCTACCGCCAGGAGGAGTTTGTGGCCTGCCAGCCCATGTCGGAGGAAGAAGATTACTGGTTCAGTCCACCTATCGGCCTGTTGCCCATGCATCTGTCGTTGCATTCGGAGGTGGCTACCATTCCCCTGACCTTCCAGGATAAAGGGGTCAGGGAATGTTTTTTCAAGATCAACTACTGGGGTATGCCCCGCGCTACGGTGGACAAAATCTGCGTCCTGACCGACCTGGGCTTCGCTTCCCAGGAGCCTGTCGAGGTTAAGGGCGTGAAGGTAGTGCCCAGGGACGTGCTTTTGACTCTTTTGGCTCCTTACGTGCCGCCTCTGAGCGCCTTCCTGGAAGGGCCAGACGATAGAACGTGGCGCAAAGAGATCGTGACCGAAGTTAAAGGCAACAGGGACGGTAAGGTGGTCATCTATCGCCTGGGCACCCTGACCCATCATGGGGCGTTGCCTACCGGGGTGGCTCCTTCCATTGCCGCCCAATGGCTGGCCGCAGGACGCATCGAGCAGACGGGAGTGATGCCGCCGGAGGTGGCTATCGCGCCTGAACCCTTCTTCAAAGAACTGGCGGAGCGCGGGATCGAAACCAGAGTTACAGTGACAGAATCCGTCTAGAACCAGCCAACACGCATTCAGGTCACAGATTTCACGGATTGGGCCATGTTGCGCCGGGCGTCTGGCGCGGCTATGAAAGTCTGCTCCGCGTTTGGAAATTTCCAAACCGCCAGGCCCCCGATCTTGCGCCCTGAGTAAAAATCTAGTATAATGGAGCCATGATTAAATGCCCTAAGTGTGACGCCAGGAACCGAAATAAGAGCCGCTTTTGTAGCAACTGCGGCACCCCCTTAAGCAATGTCTCCGCTGGTGGTCTTCTTAAGCCCGGCGAGTTTGTGCAAGGTAAGTACAGGGTCGTCGAGGTCCTGAATCAGAGCGTCGTCGGCGCTGTTTACCTGGTGGAAGATCAGAACCGTGCGGGGCAGCAGTGCGTTCTGAAGGAAATATGGGATGTTTTTGCCGAGCCGGCCGATTACGCCCAGGCTCTAGAGATTTTTGAGCAAGAGGCCAAGTTGCTCCAAAGCCTCGACCATCCCAACCTGGCTCGCGTCGATGACTACTTTGCCTGGAAAGGCCGCCTCTACCTGGTCATGGAGTACATCCAGGGCAAAACGCTGAAGTCCATCCTGAACCGCACCCCCGATCCTGTTCCTGAACATCGCGCCCTGGACTGGGCCTTGCAGCTTTTGGACGTACTGGAGTACCTGCACAACCACGAGCCTCCACTTTTCTTCCCCGATCTGAGACCGGCCAACATCATGCTGACCAAAAACGGCCAGCTTAAGCTCATCGACTTTGGCCTCTCCCACCTGTTTGATCCGGCCAAAAAGGCCGACGTTCTGAGAATTGGCACGGTGGGGTATGCTCCTCCAGAGCGATACGCCCGACCAGGCCGCATAGGCCCCTATAGCAACGTCTACTCTCTGGGCGTGATCTTGCACGAGATGGTGACCAAATATGAGCCTACGGGCAGTTCCTTTCTTCTCCCTCCCCCAAATGCTCTCAATCCTACCATCTCTCGGCGGTTAAATGATGTCATCGTCAAGGCCACCTCTCTGGACCCTGCCGCCCGGTTTCAAACTGCCCAGAAGATGAGGCAAGCTCTGTTGGGCCAGAAGGAATCGAAGACCTTCCTCGCCACTTCCGTGGGGTTACTCCTCACCGCTTTCGTGGGGATTTTACTCCTGGCCGGGGTGCTGGTGGGGACCTTTTTGCTTAGCTCAAGAACTCCTGGGCTGATACCGATCATCGGTCGCGCTTCTCCCACTACCACCTCCATCCCATCGCCGACCAGCGTGGTCGAAAGACCCACCCTGCTCCCTGAAACGCCAACGGTCGCCAGCAGGCCCACCAATACGCCCCTCCCAACCAATACATCGACCGCTACCACCATTCCCACATCTACTACCCCCCAACCCACGAAGATAAGAACACCGGCCCCCATCAGTACCCCACAGGCCACCGAATCGTCGGCCCGACCCATCAGTACCCAGACGCCCACTCCATCGATAGGGGCCAAAAGGGCGACCTCAACGCCAACGGCCACGCGCCTGCCTAAGCCTGTATTGCAGCCGACCATCACGTCAACGGCTACGGCTACGCCGGTTAAGCCTGCCCTGATCCCCACTTCCACGCCTACCTCGACACCAACCTCAACCCCGACGGTCACGGCCACCTTGACGCCCATGGTCACGGCCACTCTGACCGCCACCGCCACCTTGACGCCCACAGTCACGGCCACTCTGACCGCCACCGCCACCTTGACGCCCACGGTCACGGCCACTCTGACCGCTACGGCCACCTTGACGCCGACGGTCACGGCC